>CAYMHQ010000049.1:0-2784 GCA_964390275.1 uncultured Coriobacteriaceae bacterium | reverse complement strand
GATGCCGTTCGCCGCGAGCACCACCTCGTCGGGGACGTACACGCAGAACGTGCCGAACACCTTGCGGCCCTTCTTCTGCTCCTCGATGAGCTCGGCGGGGCGGATGCCGTGGACCTCGGAGATGACGAGATCCCAGAAGTCCATTGCCTTGGGACGGTTCTGCTGGCTCAGGAACACGTCGCCGACGGCGGTCGGCAGCACCTGGCAGAGGGTGTCGTGGCTCTCGAGGTCCATGCCGAGGTCTTTCCACATCTGTACGTAGTCTGACATAGGTTATCCCTGTTCCCTTCTCCGTGTCGTGCGTCTATTTCCGTACCCCCACGCACGTGCCGTGCGCCCCATGCTACCCCTGTCGACTGCTGATGTCTCCGCCGGCGGCGCCACCCCCTTCCGCGTTCGTTGCCGAGAAGGCTCTCCCGGCCGAAGCGTCCGCCTTCGCCGCGATTCCCTGTGCCGTGAGCGCCGCCCCGATGGCGCCGGCGAAGCGCCCGTCCGGCGACGCGAGGACGGGGCGGCCGAGCGCCCGGGCGAGGGATTCCCGCAGGTATCCGTAGTCGCAGAGGCCCCCGGTGAGGCAGACCTCCCCGCCTGCCCGGCCCTGCGAGAGCAGACGGGCGGCCTGGGACGCGACCTTGGTGACGATGGAGTCGACCACGGCGAACGCGATGTTCTCCCGCGCCTCGCCGCGCCCGATGAGGCTGGTGACCTCGGATTCCGCGAAGACCGTGCACATCGAGCTGATGGTGGTGCCGCCGCCCCGGGACGCGAGGCCGCACAGCTCCTCGGGGCGCACGCCGAGCGTGTTGGCCATGACCTCGAGAAAGCGGCCCGTCCCGGCGGAGCACTTGTCGTTCATGAGGAAGTCGCCCACGAGGCCGCCCTCGACCCTGATGACCTTGGTGTCCTGCCCGCCGATGTCGACGACGGTGAGGTCGCCCGTCCCATGGATGTAGCAGGCCCCCTTGGCGTGGCAGGTGATCTCGGTCACGTTGCGGTCGGCGTAGGGGACGCAGACGCGCCCGTACCCGGTGGAGACCACGGCGGCGTCGTCCACCCACGCGGCCAGCCGCTCGCGCACGGTCGAGGCGGTGTCGACGCTGCTCCAGCCGGTCGGCAGCAGCAGGCGCTCGAGAATCGCCCCGTCCCGGTCGAGCACGACGGCCTTCGCGCAGGTGGAGCCTATGTCGACGCCGATGGCGTATCGCTTCATGCGGGTGCCCCCTCGTCCCTCTCGCGTGCCTCGCCTAGAGCATCTCCAGGAACGCCTCGACGCGCGTCTCGAGCTGGCCGCGGTCGCTCTGGGAGTAGTCGGTCTCGAGGCTCAGGTAGGGCACGCCGAGCTCCCCGGCGAGGCCGCGCACCTCCCACGACTCCACCGTGTACGGCGTGCAGCTTTGCAGGTCGACCTCCACGATGCCGTCGACGCGGTACTCGCGCACGAGCTCGCGCAGCAGCTCGGCCCGCCTGGCGTTGGGCGTCATGACCGAGCAGCCGATCTGGAGGTAGCGCCGGGCGATGGCCTCCACGATGTCGGGCGCATCGGCGTCGACCATCTGGAACGCGGCCTTGATCCCGCTGCAGTTCTCGAAGCACACGACCGCCGCGCGCCCGTCCCGCTCGATGGCGCCCACCGTCTTCTGGAGCACCCCGCCGATGGGGCACCCGGTCACGAGGATGCGCTTCGCCCCCGCGTCCACGGGTCGCTCGCCGGCGTCGTAGCGCGCCATGAGGTCGCGGCGCAGGCCCTCGAGCCGCTCTATGCGCTGACGGGTGTCGAAGAGGAAGCCGGCCCCCTCGAGCGTGGTGTAGAGCTGCATGCCGAGGGCGGGCGGCGGGTCGAGTCGCTGGATCCGCATGAGGTCGAGCCGGGCCCGGCGCTCCTCGTTGCGCTCGCGGGCGGCCGCGCGCAGGGCGTCCTCGGTGACGGTCACGCCGAAGCGCCCCTCGAGCGCCGCGATGAACCTCCGCAGCTCGCGCACCCACATGTCGAGCGCGTAGCCGCCGTCGCCCTCGGCGCCGTCGCTGGGCAGGCCCTGGGGCAGATGGAGCACGTGCACCGGTTTGATGCGCCCGAGCAGCTCGTACATCTTCTTCTTGCCGTCGCAGGTGGTCTCGCCCACGATGAGATCGGAGAAGTACGTGTACGGGCACTTGTCCGAGACGGCGAACCCGTAGCTCGACTTGATGAGCGGGCAGAGGTTCTTGGGCAGGTGGGCCTCCGCGTCGGGGATGGTCTCGTCGCTCATGCCGCACAGGCTCACGGGCGTGAACCCGGCGGCGTCGAGGATCTCGAGCGGCGTGAACGTGCAGAAGGTGCCGGCGATGCGCCCGCCGCTCTCCTTGAGCTCCTTCACGCGGAGGAACCCCTCCTTGCGCGCGTTGCCGAACTCCTCGAACCGCGCGGGCAGGCTGAGCTGCGCGTCCGAGGGCGCGCCTGCCGTCTCGGCGGCGCCTGCGATGGCGGCGCCAGCCGGGTCGATGCCTGTCTTCTCCATGATGTGGGCCTCCTGTCCCGTCTGCGCCTGCTCGCGTCTACTCGCGCGCTATCTCGGCCATCGCGGCGATTGCGGCGTCGACTTCCTCCTCGGTCGTGTACCAGGAGAAGCTGAAGCGCACCGCCCCGCGGTCCACGGTCCCCAGCGCCCGGTGCATGAGGGGCGCGCAGTGGGCGCCGGGCCGGGTCGCGATGCCGTACTCCTCGCTCAGCTCGTCCGAGACGGCGGAGGAGTCGTAGTCGCGCACGTTGAGGGCGACGATGGCCCCGCGGCGCTCCTGCGTGAAGTC
>CAYMHQ010000048.1:0-15993 GCA_964390275.1 uncultured Coriobacteriaceae bacterium | reverse complement strand
GTGAGACGACTTGGACTACCCATCAAAAAGGGCCGAGCGGGCGCCCTTTCGACTCCCGCTCGGCCCTTCGCACGCGGCCGTTCGTATCCACTCTTATGTCATCGCGCTACTACTTATAGCAGGCTCGCTCGGGTCGCACGGTGCAGCTCGGGACGCCCGGTACGCAAGGCCGTCAGACGGCGGCGTAGGCGATGGCGCTGCCCCCGGCGAGGAGGGCGTCTCGCTGCTCGACGGTCGGGGCCTCCGCATAGACGCGGATGAGCGGCTCGGTGCCCGAAGGGCGGACGAGCAGCCAGGAGTCGTCGGCGAACGAGAGGCGTAGGCCGTCGATGTGGCTCACCGAGACCGGCTGCATCCCGGCGACCTCCTGGGGATTGAGCCCGGGAAGCATGTTGAGGAACATCTGGAGCGAGGCGCCGTCGAGCTTGATGTCACGGCGGGCGTAGCGCATCGGACCGATCCCGCGCTCGAGGTCAGCGACGAGCGTCGCGAGCGTCTTGCCCGTCTTCGCCATGATCTCGCAGAGGATGAGTGCCGTGTAGAGGCCGTCGCGCTCGAGCATGTGCGCGGGGATGCCGATGCCGCCCGACTCCTCGCCGCCGAGCAGCACGTCTCCCCTGAGCATCTCCCCGTAGACCCATTTGAACCCTACGGGCGTCACGGTGAGCGGGCAACCGAGCCGAGCCGCCTGGCGGCGAACCAGCGCGGAACCCGAGGTCGTCGTGATGACACGACCGGTCTTCCCGCTGCGGACCAGGCTCTCCAGCACGAGAGCAATTGTCTCGTGGGAGGTCAGAAGCCGGCCGTTCTCGTCGACCGCCCCGAGCCGGTCCCCGTCGGCGTCGACGATGAACCCGACATGCGACCCGGTGGCGAGCACGGCGTTCTGGCAGGTCGCGGCCCACGGGGCGGCGGGGTCTACCTGAACGGGGGCGGACGGCGCGGGCGCGGGCATGTCTGCCGTGATCTCGGCCGCCTCGACCCCCGCGTCGCGGAGCGCGTTCACCAGATATCCCCTGGAGGCACCGGCGAGGGGGTCGACGACCGCCTTGAGGCGCGCCGCGTCAATCGCGTTCACGTCGACGAGACCCTTGAGGTCGGCGAGATAGGCACTCATGATGTCGGACGTCTCGAAGCCGCCCGGCGCGGGAGGCGCGTAGGACGCCAGCTCGAGCTCGATCGCGTCGGTGAAGTCCTTGGGGCTCGCGCCGCCGTCGGCCATGCGCACCTTGACGCCGCCGTACTCCTCGGGGTTATGGCTCGCCGTGAGCATCAGGCCACCGACGGAGGCGGGGTCGCGGGCGACCGTCCACCCCAGCGCGGGGATCGGGCAGAAGGAGTCGGACAGCACGACCGAGAGGCCCTCGCCCGCCGCGGCGCCCGCCGCGAGCTCGGCGAACGCGCGGGCGTCGCGGCGCGTGTCATAGCCAATGTACAGTGTGCCGCGGGGGTTCGACCGGGCGAGGGTGCGCGCGACGGCGCCGGCGACGCGCGCGACGTTCTCCTCGGTGAAATCGGCGTCGTAGCGAGCCCTCCACCCGTCGGTCCCAAAGCGAATCGGCCCCATGGCTGCCCGCTATCTCAGGACGTCCGCGAGGATCTCGCGCGTGGCCGCGGCGTACCGCGGGTCCGCGAGCGCCATGCGAAGGTTGGTGGCCACGAAGTCGGGGATCGTGCCCGTGTCGTACCCCTCGGCCGGGTCGATGACGACGGCGTACATCTCCTCCTCCTCGAGGGAGCGGACGAGGGCATCCGTGAGCTGAATCTCGCCGCCCTTGCCGGGGGTCTGCGTCCTGAGGAGCTCCATGACGCACGGGGAGAGCAGGTAGCGGCCGAAGATCGCGAGGCGGCTCGGCGCCTGGTCGAGGGCAGGCTTCTCCACCATGCGGTCGACCTTCCACACGGCGCCCGGTGCGTCATCTGCGAACGCGGCGGACTCGGGGCAGGAGGGCAGGAAGCCGATGCGGGAGCCTCCCACGATGCCGAAGCGCGTCACCTCGGAGTCGGGAACCTTCACCACGGCGATGACGCTCGCGCCGCCGTGCTCGCGCGAAACCTCGTAGAGCTTGGGCAGGATCGTGGCGCCCGGGACGACCACGTCGCCGAGCAGCACGTAGAACGGCTCGTCGCCGACGGCGGGGGCGGAGCAGAGGACGGCGTGGCCGAGGCCGCGCGGCTCGTCCTGGTAGAGGTACTCGACGGGGAGGGAGCCTGCGTGGTCGCACGCATCGGCGTAGGCGTCCTTGCCGCGCTCGCGCAGCATCGCGCTGTAGGCGGGGTCGGGCAAGAAGTAGGACTCGATGAGCGGCTTGTTACGCGAGGTCACCACGACGCAGCCGTCGCACCCCGAGGCGGCAAGCGCCTCCTCGATGACGTGCTGGATCACCGGTCTGTCGAGCACGGGGAGCATCTCTTTGGGGACGGACTTCGTCGTGGGCAAGAAGCGCGTGCCGAGACCGGCAGCAGGGATGATAGCCTTCATAGGGCAGAGACCTCCATACAGCATCGGGCGCCGTTGTCGTTCGTTGGTACGCACGCACGTTCGTTCGGCCGCTGGGCGCGGCACGGCGCGATACGATGATAGCGCATCTGCGGGACGAGGGCGCGCAGCGCGCCAACACATGGTAGCACGCCCCGCACGAGGCAGGCGGCCCGGACGTCAGCTCCAGGGGTCGCGCTCCCAGAGGGGTTCGGGGTCGCAGGGGCGGTCGGAATAGGGGTCGTACCCGTCGTCGTCCTCGTTCTCGGCGCGGACGAAGGCGCTCCGGGACGGCTCGGGACGCGCCGGGGCGGGCGCGGGGGCGGCAACTTTATCTTGCGAATCTTCACAACAGCGGGACGGGTCCAGCGGGCAGGACGGGTCCGGCAGGCTCGGCTGGGTTAGCTCATTCGGCGCGGTCATCGGTTCCTCCTCGGCTTGCTCGAACGTGGGCGACGGTGCGGGCCACACTGTCCCACGAGGCGTCGCGCGACGCGGCACGCGCGTCGTGCTCGGCCTGGAGCACCTTGAGCCTCAGCATCTCACGAGCCAGGAACACCGACGTGACGATGATCGCGAGCGCGTCGGCGACGGCGGGGGCGACGGTGAGGCTGAGGAGCGGGGTCAGACCGGCCAGGGAGGGCAGGATCGCCGGGACGATGTAGAGGCAGGGCAGGTAGAAGATGAGCTGCCTCGTGAGCGTGAGGAACGTCGCCTTGAGGGGCTGGCCCGTCGCCTGGAAGTAGTTCGAGCCGATGACCTGCAGCGGGACGACGGGGAACATGAGCGTGATGAACATGAGCGCGCTCGCGGCGAAGTCGTGGAGGCTCTCGTCGAGGCCGAAGAAGATCATGATCTGGTCGCAGAACGCCCGGCAGAGGACCCACAGCACGAGGTTCACCGCCGTCGCCGACCCGATGGTGATCCACAGGGCGCTCCTGACGCGGCGGTAGTTCTGCGCGCCGAAATTGAACCCGAGGATCGGCTGGACGGCGACCGAGAACCCGAGGATGACAAAGAAAAGCAGCTGGGTGACCTTGTTGACCGTGCCGATGGTGGTAAGGCCGCCGTCGGCGCCGATGGGGTCGAGAGGGCCGAGCGCGCCGATCTGGAGGTTGAGCACGCTCGAGGTGAGCGCGCTCGCGACGTTGACCAGGAACGTCGAGAGCCCGAGCGCCGCGATGACCCTGACGATGGTGAACGACGGCGCGAGGTATTTTGCCCTGAGGCGCATGTGGCACCGCTTCGAGAGGAAGTACTGGAGCATGCCCACGGTGGTGGCGGCCTGGCCGATCACGGTAGCGAGGGCGGAACCCGTCATTCCCATGCCGAGCTGCATGACAAAGAGCCAGTTGAGCACGCACGAGACCCCGGTGCCCAGGAACATGATGAGGAGGGCGTACCCCGGGGCACCGTCGGTGCGGACGAAGTTCGACAGGCCGATGCCGATCGCCTGGGCGGCGAACCCGACGAGGATCACGTGGCAGAAGTCGCGCGAGAGCTGGCGGTTCGCGTCGGTCGCACCGAGGAAGTCGAGGACCGGGTCCATGAACGTGAGCGCCACTACGCTGAGCGCGACGGGCACGACAACGAGGAGCGCGAGGGTGTTGCCGAGGACGCGCTCGGCGACGTCGGGCTTGCCCTCGCCGAGGCGCAGCGCCGCGAGCGCGTTGCCGCCGACGCCGAACCACGCCGCGAACGCGCTCATGAGCATCATGAGCGGAAAGGCGACCGTGGTCGCGGCGATGCCGTCGTCGCCCACGCCGTGCCCGACGAAGAACGTGTCGATGATGTTGTAGAGCGCCGTCACCATCATCGAGAGGATGGCGGGAGGGGCGTATTTGAGCAGGAGGCGCGTCACCGGGGCGGAGCCGAGGGGGTTGTCGTAGGCGGCGGGGGCGGAGCCCGTGCCGGGAGCGACGTTCGAGGTGGGGGCGACGTTCGCCTCGCGTGTGTTGTCGTGCGTCATCAGGCGGCTCCTGGCCTACACCGCGGGGACCGAGACGCACCCGCCGACGGCGGCGAACATCGCCCCCGTGCGGACGGGGGTCGCGCCTCCCCACACGCCCACGAGGCTCGCGCCCGCGCGGACGAGCTCGAGCGCAAGCTCGGCGAACGCGTCGGCGTCGGAGGGCGCGGAGGCCGCGGGGCCATCGACCGAGGGATAGGCGACGAGGGGGACGTCGACCGCGGCGGCCATCTCCCCGAGTGCCTCGACCGTCGCCTCGACGGCCATGCCGGCGCACCCGACCGCCGCGGCGCCCGCCTTCACGAGAGTCCGCGCGACCTCTGCGGGGGCGACAGGCGCGGGGGCGGCGCCTTCGGGAGCGGTGTCTTCGGCAGCGCCTTCGGCGGCGGCGCCGAACGTCATGCACGCGAGGACCGGCAGGTCGCACGTGCGCTTCGCGGCGTCGATTGCCGCCAGCAGGTCGTCAAGCTGCGAGAATCCCGCGAGCAGCAGGCCGTCGGGGCCTTCGGACGTGAGGACGGCGACCTGCTCGGCGTACTGCTCGACCGCGCAGCTGTAGCCCAGCGCGGGTTCGGCGTCGCGGGCGACCTCCGACCAGGCCGGGTCCTGCGCCTTGAGCGCGGCCGTGCCGCTCCCCCGCTCGACCTCGATCCCGCACGGGCCCACCGCGGCGAGGACGTGCGTGAACCCGAGCCCGGACGCGATGCGCATGCCGGACGCGTTCACGTCGGCGGTACTCGCCGCGAGACCCGAGGCGCTCAGGCGCGAGCTCGTCGCCTCCCACGTGTTGGTGACGGCGCAGTCCGCGCCCGCGGCGAGCTGAAGACGGCACGCGTTCTCAACCGTCTCGGGCTCGTCGATGTTCAGAAGGGAGAAGTTCCCGGAAAAGCCCTCGTCGGCGAACGATTTCTCCAACCCGCCCTGCAGGACCAGCACGGGGCGCGCGCCCCGCTCGTCCGCTGCCAGACGAAGCATGATGTCAGCCATGGCAATCCTCCTGGTCTCAAAGCGCCCGCCGGGGTCCGCGGCACCCGCGTCTCAACCGCGGTGCGCTGGTCCTGTGCCCGCGCGACACGCGGTGCGGCACTCGATTTGTATGCGCGACTTGTGGCATTGTCCCACCGCCGCGAACGCTCCGACACAGCGGCCCGGCCGAACAGGTACGATTTGCACAAAACGAACGGCGGGCGCGCACCCGGCGGCGCGACGAGAACGGCAGCGCGGCGGGACCCGCACGGACGCACCGCGAAGGAAGGTTGCTCAGATGCCCAAAAGACTCGACCTCGGCTCTATAGTGGAGCAGGTGTTCGCCGCGCTCTCGAACGACTACGCCGGCATGCCCGAATGCGACGACGGCAACCAGGCGATGTGGGAGTCGGTGTGCCGCAAGGCGCTCAAGGCGAAGACGCTCGACGACAGGGCGCTCTACCGCTACATGCAGCAGCGCATCGCGGGGCTGGGCGACCGCAACCTGTGCTTTTTGACCGGGCCCCAGGCGTCATGGCAGCCCGAGACCTGCGGGTTCGAGGTGCGCCGCTATGACGACGAGCTGTACGTGACGCGCGCGGAGGGCGACACGCGGCTGATTCCCGGCGACGCGATCGAGCTCATCAACAAGAGCAGGCCGTCCGAGCACCTCGCCTACACCATCGGCAACCCCACGGGGAGCGACGTCCCGGAGCGCCAGGACTGGGGGCTCTTCCTCGCGAGCTCGTCCCACTTCATGGTGCGCCACGCCGACGGACGGCGCGAGGATCTGCGCACGAGGCGCTTCCCCTCGACCCCGCAGGGCGGCGCCTCCCGCGCGTGCCCGTTCACGCGGCTCGACGACGGGACCTGCGTCCTCACCGTGACCCAGCTCGACGACGACGAGGCCGCCCGGACGCTCGAGGCGCACGCGACTGAGGCGCGGGCGGCGGGTCGGCTGGTCTTTGACCTGCGGAGATGCTCCGGCGGCATCGAGTCGATGGCGTACCCGCTGCTCGACTGGCTCTTTGACGAGGACACGAACCTGAACGTGGTGCTCGAGCCCGAGGTCGTGCTCACCAACTACTCGCCAGCCAACTGCGCGCGCCGCGAGACCCAGATCGCCCAGCTCAAGCGGCTCGCCGCGATCGAGGGCGACCAGGCGCCCGCGCTCGGTTGGCTCGACGACAACCTCGAGGCCGTGCGCGCGAACCGGGGGAAGGGCTACGTCGAGGAGACCGTCCAGCCCGAGGACCTGCCGATCGCCGCGGCGCCGGCGGGGCAGCGGGTGCTCGTGCTCGTCGACACCGCCACGGCGGACGCTGCCGAATGGTTCGCGAGTGTCGCGCGCAAGTCCCCCCGCGCCACGCTGGTTGGTCGTGCGACGCGCGGCAACCTCGACTACTCCAACCCGCTCGCGGTGGCGTTCGACGAGCGCTTCATCTTCGTCTACCCTATGAGCAAGACGAAGCGGGCCGCCGAGGGGCAGGGCATGCGCCTCACGGGGATCCTCCCCCACGTCGAGGTGCCGTTCACGCCCGAAGAGTGCACGCGCGACCTCGTCCTCGAACGGGCGCTTTCGCTGTAACCGCCTGCTTCCTGCCTGCTTCCCGCCTGCTGCAACCCACGAATCCGAAAGGTCGTCCCATGAACCGCTACATCGACACGCGCGGCAACGTCACGGAACCCTTCTCGTTCTGCGAGGCGATCGTCCAGGGCATCGCGCCCGGCGGCGGGCTCTTTGTGCCCGAAACCGTCCCCGCGCTCTCCCTCGACCAGATCTGCGCGCTCGCCTCGATGCCCTACGCCGAGCGCGCGGCCTTCGTCTACAACGCCTTCGACATCGACGTCGCCCCCGAGGACGTCTCCGCGCTCATGGCGGGGGCGTACGGCGAGCAGTGGGACGACGCCCGCATCGCGCCCGTGGTCGACCTCGGCGACGGCGTCCACGTGCTCGAACTCTTCCACGGCCCCACCTCGGCCTTCAAGGACATGGCCCTGCAGTGCCTGCCGCGGTTCTTCGAGTTCGCAACCGGTAAGCTCCGCGCCGAGGGCAAGCTCGACCACGACCATCTCATCCTCGTCGCGACCTCGGGCGACACGGGCAAGGCCGCGCTCGAGGGCTTCGCCGACCGCTCGCACGTGAGCATCGTCGTCTTCTACCCGCACGGCGGCGTGAGCGACATCCAGTTCCGCCAGATGGCGACGCAGCGCGGGGACAACGTGAGCGTCTTCGCGGCGCGCGGCGACTTTGACGACTGCCAGACCTCCGTCAAGCGGACGTTCGGCGACGAGGAGTACTGCGCGAAGCTGCTTGCAGACCACGGCGTGGCACTCTCGAGCGCGAACTCCATCAACTGGGGCCGCCTCATGCCGCAGATCGTCTACTACCTGAGCGCATACGCCGAGCTCGTCGCGAACGGGGCGGTCGAGCGGGGCGGCGAGGTCGACGTCTGCGTGCCCACCGGCAACTTCGGCAACATCCTCGCAGCGTACTACGCGCGTCGCATGGGCGCCCCCATCGGGCGACTCCTCTGCGCCAGCAACGAGAACAACGTGCTCACCGACTTCATCTCGACTGGCGTATACGACGTGCGCGGCCGCAAGCTGAGCCTCACCCCCTCCCCCAGCATGGACATCCTCATCTCCTCGAACCTCGAGCGCCAGCTGTTCGAGCTGACCGACCGCGACGGCGAGCTGGTCGCGGGATGGATGGCCTCGCTCTCGAGGGACGGCGTCTTTAGCGTCGACGACGAGACTCGGAGCCGCATGGCCGCGCTCTACGGGGCCGACTGCGTGGACAACGACACCTGCCTCGAGGTCATCGGGCGCACCTATCGCGAGAAGGGTTACCTGCCCGATCCCCACACCGCCGTGGCGCTCGAGGTCGCGCGCCGGCTCAAGGGCGACCGGCCGGTCATCGTCGCCTCGACGGCGCACTGGGCGAAGTTCGGGCCCAACGTGTGGCGCGGCCTCAACGGCGTGCGCTCGACCGAGGCGCTGCCCGATGACGTGGCCGCGCTCGGCGGCGTGCAGCTCAACCGCCTCATCGCCGAGGCGACCGGGGCGTACGTCCCCGTGAACCTCGACGGGCTCGACGCGGCTGCGATCCGGTTCGAGACGGTTGTCGACGCGACGAAGGACGGCGTCGAGGAGAGCGTCCTCGGCTGGCTCGCCGGGCGTTAAGGGCTGCGTTTTGTCATGCGTTCTACCAGGTAAACCCCTGAGAAGCAAGGAGTGATGCAGGCTATGAGTGAGACGAACGAAACGGGCGCGACGCTGAGCGGCGTCATGGAGCGGCTCATCCGCTACACGAAGGTGCCGACGCCCTCCGACCCCGCCAACGAGGCCGAGGTCCCCTCAAACCCCGAGGAGCACGAGCTCGCCCGCCTGCTCGCCCAGGAGCTGCGCGACCTGGGGGTCGCCGACGCAGAGGCCGACGAGCACGCCTACGTCGTGGGTCACGTCCCCGCATCAGCCGGGTGCGAGGGTCAGCCGTGCCTCGGCCTCATCGCCCACATCGACGCGAGTCCTGACGCGCCGGCGCACGACATCCATCCCCAGATCCTGACCTACGAGGGCGGCGAGCTCGTCCTCGGCACTGTCGACGGCGAAGAGGTCACCCTCAACGAGGCCAACACGCCCGAGCTCCCCGAGTTCCTCGGCAAGCAGCTCCTTGTGAGCGACGGGAGCACGCTGCTCGCCGTCGACGACAAGGCCGGCGTCGCCGAGATCATTGAGCTCGTCGCACGCATCGCGCAGGACCCCTCGCTCCCCCACCCGCCGCTCGCCGTGTGCTTTGCCCCCGACGAGGAGATCGGCCACGGGTGCGCCCTGCTCGACCTCGACAAGTTCGGGGCTGCGTACGCCTACACACTCGACGGCGACCTCATCGGCGGCGTGGAGTACGAGTGCTTCAACGCGGCGAGCGCGACCGTGACCGTCCACGGACACGAGATTCATCCCGGGAGCGCGAAGGACATCATGGTGAACTCCCTGCACGTGTTCGAGGAGTTCGACGCGATGCTCCCCGCGTGGCAGCGGCCCGAGCACACCGACCGCTACGACGGCTTCTTCCACCTGTGCGACGTGAACGGCACCTGCGTGAAGACGACCGCTCACTACATCCTGCGCGACCACTGCGCCGTCGAGCTCGAGCACAAGAAGCAGCTCATGCTCGACGCTGCCGAGCTGCTCAACAGGCGCCTCGGAGAGCAGCGTGTCGAAGTCGTCATCCGCGACCAGTACCGCAACATGGCCGAGATGGTGAAACCGCACCAGCACCTCGTCGACAACGCCTACAAGGCGTTCGAGGCCGTTGGCGTCACGGCACACACCAAGCCGGTCCGCGGCGGCACCGACGGCGCTCAGCTCTCGTTCCGCGGCCTCCCCTGCCCCAACCTCTCCACCGGCGGCTCGAACTACCACAGCGTGCGCGAGTACGCCGTGGTCGAGCAGGTCGAGAAGATGGTCGACTTCCTGCAGGAGCTCTGCGCAATCTACGCGGCGCGATAGCCGTCAGACGCAAGGCATCGAGCGGCAAGCGGTAAGGTTCTCTGAATTTGGTTTGCAAGCGGGGCGCTTCGGAGGCTAGGCGGCGACGCCAAAACCCTCCAGGCGCCCCTTTTTTGTTGGCGAAATAGCGCAGGTGTTGCTACTCGGCGTCCTCGTCCTCGCTCGGGACGTCGATATGCTCGATGTTCGCCCCGATCGACTGCAGCCTGCCGACAAAGTCCTCGTACCCGCGCTTGATGTGGCGCGTCTCAGAGACGTAGGTGGTGCCCTCGGCCACAAGACCCGCGATTACGAGTGCGGCGCCGCCGCGGAGGTCGGGCGACTTGACCTGAGCGCCCGTCAGATGGCACGGACCCTTCACGAGCGCATGGCGGTCCTCGATGCGAATCTGAGCACCCATGCGGGTCAGCTCGGCGGCGAGCATGAAACGGTTCTCGAAGATGTTCTCGGTGATGAAGCTCGCCCCGTCGGCCATGGTGTTGAGGACCATCATCTGGGCCTGCATGTCGGTGGGGAAACCGGGATAGGGAAGCGTCTGGATGTCTGCGGGGGCGAGATGCTCCGCCCTGCGCACCACAACGCCCCGCTCGAGTCTGGTGAGCGGGACCCCCATGAGCTCCATCTTGGTGAGCGGAATGTCGAGATGGCCCGGGTCGAACCCGGTGACCGTGAGCTCGTCCGCGCAAAGCGCGCCGAGCACGATGTAGGTGCCCGCGACGATGCGGTCGCCGACCGTCGTGTGGTCGCAGGGATGCAGCTCCTCGACGCCATAGACCTCGAGCACGTGCGAGCCCACGTTGCGGATGTCGGCGCCCATGTCGATGAGCATGTGGGCGAGGTCGACGATTTCAGGCTCGCGCGCCGCGTTCTCAATCGTCGTCTTTCCCTTCGCCTTCACGGCTGCCATCATGATATTCTCGGTGGCCCCGACGCTCGGGAAGTCAAGCGTGACGACGGTGCCCCTGAGGCCCTTCGAGGCGTCGGCGTGGATGTTGCCGTGCTCGTTCGTGAACTTGACGCCGAGCAGAGAGAGGCCGGCGATGTGCTGGTCGATGGAACGGGCGCCAAGGTTGCAGCCGCCGGGCATCGACACGACCGCCTTGCCGAACCGCGTGATGAGCGGCCCGAGGACAGAGATGCTCGCGCGCATCTGCGACACGAGCTCGTAGGGCGTCACGCAGTTGTTCACGCCCGTCGTGTCAATCTCAACCATGTGGTCGTAGAAAGACACAGAAGCGCCGAGCGTCATAAGCACCTTAGCCATGAGCCGCACGTCGGAGATGTGCGGGACGTTGGACAGGTGATAGACGCCCGGCGCCATGATGGTTGCGGCCATGAGCTTCAAGGCCGAGTTCTTCGCACCCTCAACGCATATCGATCCGCTCAGCGTGCGACCGCCTTCGATCTTAATGACGTCCATGGGTGCACCTCCTGCTACTCGCCAGAAACGGCTTTGAGCTGGAGCTCGTACCAAGCTTTCTGACCCTTGTAGTACGCGGCGGAAGAATCTCCGTCCTTGAGACCGGCGATGACGCCCTCGACCTTGGCAAGGTCAGCCTTGACCTTGGCGGAGTCGATTTCGTTGATCGCAACGGCCTCGTTCGCGAGAACGATAACCTTATCGTCGCTGATCTGGGCGTAGCCGCCCGACAGGACGAAGCGAATCGTACCGTCTTTGCCCGCCTCCGGCGTGGTGACGCTCACCACGCCGGACTTGAGGGCAGAAACAAGAGGCTCGTGACGCCGCATGACACCGAATGAACCGACCTCGCCGGGAAGACCCACATAGGTGGCCTCCCCGGAGAAGACCGTGCTCACCGGGGTGACAATATCGCAGGTAAACGTGTCCGCCATAAGCCTGACCTCTTCCTTAGGTGATGGGCGATCCTAGTGCCCCATCTTGGCCGCGCGCTCGCGCACGTCCTCGATGGTGCTGGCATAACGGAACGCCTGTTCAGGCAGGTCGTCGCACTTACCGTCGATGATCTCCGCGAACGAGCGCACGGTGTCCTCGAGCTTCATGTAGACGCCCGGGTTGCCCGTGAACTGCTCGGCCACGTGGAACGACTGCGAAAGGAACTGCTGGAGCTTACGGGCACGGCTCACGACGAGCTTCTGGTCCTCGGAAAGCTCGTCCATACCCAGAATCGCGATGATGTCCTTGAGGTCGGAGTAGGCCTGGAGGGTCTCCTGAACCGCGGTGGCAACGCGATAGTGCTCCTCGCCGACGATGAGCGGGTCAAGAGCGCTCGACGAGGACGCCAGCGGGTCGATCGCGGGGTACAGACCGAGGTCCGAGATCGCGCGCGAAAGCGTGGTGGTCGCGTCGAGGTGGATGAACGTCGTGGCAGGCGCCGGGTCGGTAAGGTCGTCAGCGGGGACGTAGACGGCCTGGACCGACGTGATGGAGCCGCTCTTGGTCGACGTGATGCGCTCCTGAAGGTCGCCCATCTCGGTTGCGAGCGTGGGCTGGTAGCCGACCGCCGAAGGCATACGGCCGAGAAGCGCCGAAACCTCGGAACCCGCCTGAGAGAAGCGGAAGATGTTGTCGATGAACAGAAGGACGTCCTGGCCCTGATCGCGGAAGTACTCGGCCGTGGTCAGACCAGCGAGGCCGACGCGCAGACGCGCTCCCGGGGGCTCGTTCATCTGGCCGTAAATCATGACCGTCTTCTTGATGACGCCGGACTCGCTCATCTCGACATACAGGTCGGTACCCTCACGGGTACGCTCGCCGACGCCGGTGAACACGGAGGTGCCGCCGTGACCGAGGGCGAGGTTGTTGATCAGTTCCTGAATCAGAACCGTCTTGCCGACGCCTGCGCCGCCGAACAGACCGGTCTTGCCACCGCGGACATAGGGCTCGAGCAGGTCGATGGCCTTGATGCCCGTCTCGAAAATCTGGGTGGTGGTGGTCAGCTCTTCGAACGCGGGAGCCGGGTGGTGAATCGGGTAGAAGTCCTCGACCTCGGGCATGGGGAGGTTGTCGACGGGCTCGCCCATGACGTTCCAGACGCGGCCGAGGGTCTGGGGACCGACGGGCATCTTCATGGGTGCGCCGGTGTCGACGACCTCGATGCCGCGCTGCAGGCCGTCGGTGGACGACATAGCAACGGTGCGGACGATGCCGCCGGGGCGGTGGGCCTCGACCTCGAGGGTGGTCTTAACGTTGCCGACGGGGGTCTCCGCGTCGACCTTAAGGGCGTTGTAGATTGCCGGCATGCAACCCTCGTCGAACTCGACGTCGACGACGGGGCCGATGACTCGGACGATGCGCCCAATGTTCTGGTTGTTTTCGCTCATCGTCTTTACTCTTCCTTCTTCTGGGCCGCAGCGCCGGCAACGATCTCAGTGAGCTCGGTGGTGATGGCGCCCTGGCGAGCACGGTTGTACTGACGCTGCAGGGTGTTCGAAATCTCAGTTGCGTTGTCGGTGGCCGACTTCATGGCCTTGCGACGGGCACCCTGCTCACCGGCAGCCGAGTCGATCAGAGCGTGGTAGACCATGGTCTCGACATATGCGGGAAGCAGCTTGCCGAGAACCGCGGCTTCGTTCGGCTCGAAGTCGAACGTCGCCTGGGCCTCGCCCTCGGCAGGAGTCGGGAGCGAGCTCACGTCGATGGGAAGAATCTGCTCGACGCGAGGGGTCTGGTCTGCCGCGTTGCGCATATGGTTGTAGAACACCAGCACTTCGTCAACCTGGCCCGTGGCGTATTGCTCGCGCACGTAGGAAGCGATGCGGTCTGCCTCATCGAACGTCGGGTCGGCCGAAAGCCCTGCGAACTGCATCTCGGCGGCGACACCTCGGTAAGTGAAGTAACCGACGGCCTTTTTGCCGCAGAGGATGAAGTCCGTCTCGATACCCTGCGCCGCGTACTCCTTCGCCTTTTTCTCGGCGGGACGGAGCACCTGGGTGTTGAAGGCGCCAGCCAAGCCGCGGTCAGAGGAGACCACGACAAAGATGGCGTGCTTCTTCTCGGCATGGGTCTCGAGAAGGGGGTGCGAACCCTCGCCGCCTTTGCCGGCGAGGTTGCCCAACATCTCCAACATTGCCTCGGAGTACGGGGTCGCCGCCACGACACGGTCAGTGGCCTTGCGGATCTTGGCGGTAGCCACCATTTCCATGGTGCGCGTGATCTGCTTGGTGCTCTTGACCGAAGTGATTCGCTTCTTGATGTCGCGGAGGTTGGCCATGGCTACACCTGGCTTTCGGCAACGAACTGCTCGTGATACGCCTTGATGGCCTCGCTCATCTTAGCGGCGAGCTCGTCGCTGACCTTGCCGGCCTTGATCTGAGCGTTGAACTCGGGGTGCGTGGCATGGATGTGCTCGAGCAGGCCCTTGCGGAACGGGACGACCTGTTCGACCTTGAGGTCGTCGAGGAAGCCCTTGACGCCCGCGAAGATCGAAATGACCTGATCGGCAACGTCCATCGGCTGGTAGCGGCCCTGCTTGAGAAGCTCGGTCATGCGGGAACCGCGGGTAAGCGCGTCCTGCGTGGCCTTGTCGAGGTCGCTGCCGAACTGGGTGAACGCCTTGAGCTCACGATAGGAGGCCAGGTCGAGTCGCAGGTTGCCCGCGAACTGCTTCATGGCCTTGATCTGAGCGGAACCGCCGACGCGGGAGACCGACAGACCGACGTCGACAGCGGGGCGCTGGCCCTGGAAGAACATGTCGGTCTGAAGGAAGATCTGGCCGTCGGTGATCGAGATGACGTTCGTCGGGATGTAGGCGGAGATGTCGCCGGCCTGCGTCTCGATGATCGGGAGCGCGGTGAGCGAGCCGGAGCCGTTGGCCTCGTTCAGCTTGACCGCGCGCTCGAGGAGCCGCGAGTGCAGGTAGAAGATGTCGCCGGGGTACGCTTCGCGTCCCGGGGGACGGTCGAGGGTAAGCGACATCTGACGATAGGCGACGGCCTGCTTCGAAAGGTCGTCGTAGACGCAGAGCACGTGGCCGCCGGGGTTCTCGGCGTTCGCGGGCTTGCCGTCCTTGCCGTTGTACATGAAGTACTCGCCGATGGCGGCGCCGGCCATAGGAGCGATGAACTGCATAGGCGCGGCGTCGGAAGCGGACGCGGACACGATGACCGTGTACTCAAGCGCGCCGTACTTCTCGAGCGTCTCGCGGATGGCCGCCACCGTCGAGGCCTTCTGGCCGATGGCGACGTACACGCAGATCATGTTCTCGTTCTTCTGGTTGATAATCGTGTCGATGCCGATGGCCGACTTGCCGGTCTTGCGGTCGCCAATGATGAGCTCGCGCTGGCCGCGGCCGATCGGGATCATCGAGTCGATTGCGAGCAGGCCGGTCTGGACGGGCTCGCAAACGCCCTTACGGGCCATAACGCCGGGAGCCTTGAACTCGATCGGGCGATAGCCCTCGGCCTCGATGGGGCCGAGACCGTCGATGGGCTGACCGAGCGGGTTGACAACGCGGCCGAGCATCCCGCGGGAAACCGGGATCTCGAGAATACGGCCAGTGGTATGGACCTCGTCGTTCTCCTTGATGACGTCGACGTCACCGAGCAAAACGGCGCCAACCTCTTCTTCCTCGAGGTTCTGCGCAAGTCCGTAGACTTTCTTACCAGTGGAGCTCACGAACTCGAGGAGCTCGCCAGCCATGGCGTCACGAAGGCCCTCGATACGGGCGATGCCGTCGCCGACCTGGATGACCGTACCCACTTCACGCGTATCAACCGCGGTGCTCAGCGAATCAAGCTGCCTCTTGAGCGCAGCTTCGATGTTCGCAGCGGTAATTTCCGCCATTTACTCTTCACCTCCGGTAGATGCGGTCGCGAGCACCCGACGAGCCTGGGACAGCTGCGTGCGAACGCTGGCGTCCATACGCTTGCCGTGGGTGCTCATGATGATGCCGCCAAGGATCGAACGGTCGATGCTCTCATTGAGGCGGACCGAACGGCCGAGGTCGGCCGAAAGTTTGTTCTTGATGACGTCGCGCAGATGGTCGTCAAGCTCGACTGCAGTCGTGACGTCGACGACCACCGTCTCGAGAGCCTCCTCAGCGGCGCTCTCATAGGCGGTCACGACGCGACCGAGCAGCTTGAT
>CAYMHQ010000047.1:11440-16081 GCA_964390275.1 uncultured Coriobacteriaceae bacterium | reverse complement strand
GAGCGGCCCGCCTTCTTGCTCGATTACCTTACTCGCGTCCCGCTGGCACGTCTGCCCTGCTAGCGCGTTACTCTTTCCCCGCCTGGCTCAGCAGGCCGAAGTTCTCGTAGACGTACTTCGCGGCGTTCTCGCCCATGAGGCGGCCGGTGAGGACCTGCCAGCCCTGGCAGACGCCGCCGTAGCCGATGTAGTTCTGGTCGGGGCTCTGGATGACGCCAAAGGTGTCCTGGCCGCCCGCGTAGAGGCCGGCGATGGGGGTCACGCCGTCGGCCATGAGGACGTTCATGCTGGTATCGACGTCGAGGCCGCCGCTCGTGCCGTACATGGCGTTCATGGCCTTGATCGCGTAGTAGGGGCCGGACCCGATGGGGCTGAGCCACTGGGCCTCCTTGCCAAAGTCCTCGTCGACGCCCGCGGCGCAGAAGCCGTTGTAGCGCTCCACGGTGGCGGCGAGGGTCTCGGCGGGCATGTCGAGCTGAGCCGCGAGCTCCTCGAGGGTCTCGCCCTTCCACGCCAGGCCCTCCTCCACGGCGGCGTCCATGGCCTCCTGCATCTCGGGGCGCGGCTCGTCGAGGGTGACGCCGCCCTGCTGGCAGTACGCGACGGTGCGCTTCACGTTCTCGCTGGTAAAGCCGGTCTCGGCCAGCTTGTCGACCTGCTCCTGCGACCAGATGCTGTAGAAGTACGGGCCAACCACCCAGGTGTCCGGCGGAACGCGGTCGGCGATGCCGTTCGCGATGCCGTACTCGTTGCAGGCGCGCTCGCCGTCGGGGCCCACGGCCAGCGAGTCGATGGAGACGCACATGTACATGGGGATGTCGTTGAGCGTCTTGGTGGTCTGGCGGCCGGTGCGCTTCGTGATCTTGCCCTCGACGAACTCGATGGGGAAGTGGTGCATGTAGTGGGGCAGGCTGATCTCCATGCAGCAGGGCGGGACGTCGGCGTTGTAGGTGCCCGCGCCGATGTTGAGCGCCGCCTGGAACATCTTGCCGTCGTTGCAGTAGTTGCCGTTCTGGAACCAGGAGCCGGCGAGCTTGGGCGGGAGCAGCGTGTTCATGAGCTCGGCGTTCTGGCCGTAGCCGCCCGTGCTCATGATGACCGCGTTGCAGTGGACCTCGATCTCCTTGCCGGTGACGAGGTCGCGCGCCTTGAGGCCGGTCACGCGCTGCTCGGCCTCGTCGTAGATGAGCTCGTACGCCTCGGTCTCGAGGGCGAAACCGCCGCCCGCGCCCTTGGACTCCTGCAGGATGGCGTCGTAGTAGGAGAGCACCACGGCGCGACGGTCCTCGTTGGACTCGTAGAACTTGTCGGCGCCGGAGTTCGCATAGTAGTACCAGCAGGTCTTGGAGGCGAAGTCGGTGGTCGAGAAGTCGGTGTTGCCCTTGGGCTCGCCGATCATCCAGCCGAGGTCGTAGATGAGCCAGTCGAGCGTGTTGCCGGTCTCGGCGATGAAGAGGTCGACCATGTCCTCCTTGGCCTTCTGCACGCCGTCGTTGCCCATGGTGTGCGCGAGCCAGTCGGCGCGCAGGGCCTCGGTGTCGCAGCGGAACTTGTCGGGGTCCTCGTCGTCGGCCAGACGGCGCTCGGGGTTCACGATGTTGGGCGAGTGGGTCATGAACGACTGTCCGCCGAGCTTGCCGCACTTCTCGATGCCGAAGATGTTGATGCGCGTGGTGCGCTCGGAGTACTTGAGCAGCTGCTCGAGCGCGGCCTTGGTGGCGAGCATGCCGGCCATGGAGAGGCCCACGACGCAGATGTCGCAGTCGACGACCTCGGTCACGCCCACCTCGGTCTTCTCGGGAACCTTGTGGAAGGCCTCGAGCGCCGACGCGTCGCTGCCGCCGGCCTCGAGCGCCTGGACGAGCGCCTTGTCGATGGCCGTGAGGACCGCGTTGCTCGACGCGGTGCAGCCGGTGATGGTGTCGACGGCGGTGGACTGGTTCTTGATGATGCGCGGGAACAGACGCTCCTTGACCGGGTTGAAGAAGCCCTCGGTCTCGCCCTGCAGATCGCGCGCCTCGGGGACCTCAATCGCGAGGATGGAGGTCTCGTTGACGGTGATGGTGACGGGGAGCTCCCAGATGCCCCAGTAGCCCACCGAGCTGCCGGTGTAGGTGCCGGGCTGCATGTGGACGGTGCCAGCGGCGGCCGAGGCGGTGCCGGTGGCCTGGGCGAACGCCTGCTTGGCGGCGCTCGCGACCGCGTCGGAGGTCACCGTGGCGCCCGCGACGCCCTCGACCTCGAGCGAGCCGGTCTCGAGGTACGCCTGCTGCATGGACTCGATCGCGCGGCCGCCGCGGTCGGGCGTCTCGGACTCGCCCACGATCTCGCAGCCGACGATGGCGCCGTCCTTGACCTCGAGCGTCACCGTGACGTCGCCGCCGAAACCGCGGACAGTGGCGGTTCCCGTGCCGTCGGCGACGGCGCCGGCCTCGGCGGGCACGGCCTCGGTGGGCGCGGCCTGGTCGGCGATCGCCAGCGGGGCGACCGTCAGCGCTGCGGACGCGGCGGCACCGGCAGCGGCGGCCTTGAGAAAGCCTCTCCTCGAGACCTCGGTCTTAGACATGGAGTTTGACATGTGGCTATCCCTTTCTTCTCGGTTCTCGGAATGCGGGAAACTGCGGAAGCTCGGGGATGCGAGTCCGAAATCGGACCGCATCACCCAACGAGCGCATCATAGACCGAACGGGTTGCGGGCAACATTAAGGGGACGTTTAGGTTTGCCGGCAGAAAAAAGGCAGGTCAGGTAAGGCGCGCCTCCATTGCATCGCCGGACGGGCAAGAGCTGGCGCTGGCAATCGATGAGGTGGCGGGAAAGATGCTATAGGACGTTTTAAAGAAACTGCTCACACAAGTTGGAGTTGTGTGAGTGGTTACTTCAAAACGGGCCAAAGCAAGTTGTGCGCGCCTCGTAGGAAGCTCCCGGGGAGTCCCAGGGGAGCCCCAAGTAAGGTGGACAGAACTTCAACTTTCCTTGCAGATGGCCAGAATTGCAAGTTTCCTTGCAGTTAGGGTTCGCCGTGGCCAGAACTTCAACTTTCCTTGCAGAAAACCACCCCACCGTACAGATAGGGTAATCAGGACGCGTCATCTAGCTGCAATTTTACCGAGACCTTCGATTTGGCCCTTCGAAAAGTGCAAGGAATCTTGCACTTTTGCCCACCGGCCAGGCTTGCTGCAAGGAAAGTTGAAGTTCTGGCCACACGTCGCCGGCAGCTCACCGCTCGGCGCTCTCCCCCGCCGGCCAGCACCCGCGCGCCACCGCTCGCCGGCGCACCTCAGCCAGGCAACGCCCCCTCAGCTCGGCTCGTCCTCCTCCGCACGCCGCCTCAGCACTTGGACGCGTAATTGGACGCGCGGGGAAGCGCTCATTAACGTTTCTTAATGATTCGGACGCCTCAAATTTGATTGAATGTTAGGGTTCAGTTTGCAGCTGGTTCACGGCAGGTTTGTCACCGTTTCACCGCTGGTTCGCCGCCGTTTTGCCGCACGATTGATCGATCGATTGGGTGTCGCCGACTGCCGCCATGGGGCGCGGAGTCGGCAGAGAGGAGCTCCGGGAATGGTCAAGGTCCTGCTGGTCGAAGACGACTCGGTCATCGCCCGCATCATCGAGTACTATCTGGAGCAGGAGGCGAACTACACCGTCGTCTGGGCCAAAACCGCAGGTGAGGCGGTCGCCGTGGCACGCGAGCGCTTCGACGTCATCCTCATGGACGTCCTGCTCCCCGACATCAACGGCGTCGAGCTCTGCACCAAGATGCGCGAGTGGCAGAAGTGCCCCATCATCTTCATCAGCTGCCTCGACAACTCCGACACCATCGTGAACGCGCTCGAGGCCGGCGGCGACGACTTCATCACCAAGCCGTTCGACAACAAGGTGCTGGTCGCGCGCATCGAGGCGAACATCCGGCGCGCGTCGAGCGTCCCCCTCGACGTCACGAACAACGTCATCGTCTGCGAGGGGTTCTCGCTCGACACCAACCGCCGCGTCGTGGTGAAGCCGGGCGGCGAGGTCAAGCTGTCGCCGCAGGAATACCGCATCCTGCTGTTCCTCATGCAGAACCCCAACCGCTACTTTTCGGCCGACGAGCTGTACAAACGCGTCTGGGGCAAGGACAGCTACGGCGACGTGCGCTGCGTGGTGGTGCACGTGCACAACATCCGGAAGAAGATCGAGGAACCCGGCCGCGTCCGGTTCCTCAAGAACGTCTGGGGCAAGGGCTACGTCTTCGACCCGCAGGGCAACGACTACCCCGACGGCGAGTCCTCGTGCGATGATGAGGCGTAGGTGGCAACGATGAAGAAGACGGAGGATACGGAGGGGACAGAGCAGCTGGCAGAGGAGACGTCCGAGGGAGCGGGAGCAGGACCCGCCCCCGGGGGTCTCCGGAGCCTGCGGTCCTTCACGGCGCCCACGGCGGTGTTCGCGGCGCTCGTCGTTGTCTGCCTCGGGGCGCTCCTCGCACTGGCCGCGCTCACCTCGCTCCCGATGGCGCAGGAGGACGAGACCGTCGCCTATCCCGAGGGCAAGGCGCTCATGCTCTCATACATCAAGCACGAGAGCTTCGACCAGGTCCACACCTTCCTGGTGGAATGCGACGAGGACGACGAAGGCGACACCGGCGGCACCGACTCCGC
>CAYMHQ010000047.1:7420-11340 GCA_964390275.1 uncultured Coriobacteriaceae bacterium | reverse complement strand
CCCACCGAGCTCATCGAGCAGGCCGAGGAGCTCTACCACCAGCTCAACCTCGCGAGCCTCACCGTGCTGTGCGTCATGCTCGTGTACGCGCTCTCGCTCTACGCCTGCAAGCGCAACGAGCACTACCTGCTCGTCTTCGCCGTCAACCTCATCACCACGCTCGCCACGTTCTTCATCCGCATGTCGTTCCAGCCGAGCGGCTCGGGCGCGTCGTACTCGACCCTCATCACGTTCCTCTCGTGCCTCAAGTACTGCATGGTGTTCTACACGACGTTCCTGCTGGTCAGCGGCATGAAGCTGCCGCGCCTCCGGACGAACCTTGCGGTGCTGGGCGCCATCGTGGCCATCTCGGCGGTGCGCAGCGCGGCCTCGGTGCTCAGCCTGTCGATTCTCGTGAGCGAGGGGACCCGCGTGGCGCTCGTGATGTCGACGGCAGTCATCCTCGTGTGGGCCTGCGCGCGCCGCAAGGACGGCGCCCGGATCCTGCTGGTGGGGTACGCGCCCGTCGCGGCGGTCGAGCTGGCCAAGGCGACCAACATGGTGGCGAGCTGCCTCAACTTCGGCCTATGGAGCTACACCGCCCTCTTCGACCTGCCGTTCGCCATCGCGTGCATGTTCTTCATCAACCGAAGGTTCGCGAACAGCTACCGAGTGACCGAGGAGCTCTCGACCACGCTCGCCCGCATGAACCGGACGCTCGACCTCAAGGTGGAGGCGCGCACGCAGGAGGCGCTCGAGCAGCGGGCCCGGCGGCACAACCTCATGCTCAACGTCTTCCACGACCTGCGCAGCCCGCTCTTCGTGCTCAAGGGGTACGTGGGGATGCTGAAGTCCGACGCGCCGACGCCCATCCCGCGCGAGGAGATCGTCGAGATCATGAGCGACCGGATCGAGCTGGCGGCCGAGCTGACCGAGGACCTCTTCACCCTCGCCAAGCTCGAGGACGGCGACATGGTGATCCCCATGACCCGGGTCTCGCTCTCCGGTGTGCTCGACGCGACGGTGGGCGCGCTCACGGTGGGCGCGCTCGACAAGGGCGTCGCGCTCACGGCCAGCGTCCCCGAAGGTTGCGTTGTGTGGGGCAACGAGGAGCGGCTGGGGCAGGTCTTCCAGAACCTCGTCGCGAACGCCATCGCCTACACGCCCTCGGGCGGAGAGGTGCGCGTGGAGCTCGAGCGCGGGGACGAGCGCGAGAACGAGGCGCTGACGAGCGGGAACGGCGAGTCGACAGGCAGGGGCAGCGAGCCGGCAAGCAGGAACGAAGGCGCCGCCGTGTACCGCGTGCGGGTCTCCGACACCGGGAAGGGCATCAAGCCCGAGGACCTCGAGCACATCTTCGAGAAATACTACCGCGTGGACCCCAAGGACCACCGCAACTCGAGCGGCCTGGGCCTCTCGATCGCGCAGAGCCTCGTCGAGCGGCACAAGGGAACCATCTCAGTCGAAAGCGAGCCGGGTTCGGGAAGCACGTTCATCGTCGAGCTGCCGGCGATCGAGGGGTAGAGGGAAGCGCGGCGGAGGGAGGAGCGTCCAGAGTCCCCCACGTCCCGAGACCCTCCACACCTGTTGGCTACAATGTGGGTCCTCGCGGGGCAATACCTTCGGCGAAGGCGGGCCAGGTCAATCGGCCGTCTCCGACTCGCCGTCGCTCAGCCCGGCCCAACCCCGCCCCATCCCAGCCCGCCGACGACGCCAGCGGAGGTCTCACGACATGCCCGTATACGCCATCCTCATCATCGGCTACCTCGTCGTCATCAACGTCGCCGGCTTCGCAATGATGGGCGTCGACAAGCGAAAGGCCAGGTACAACGAGCGCCGCATCCCCGAGGCCGACCTGTTCGCCGTCGCCGCGCTCGGCGGGAGCCTCGGCGCGTGGGCGGGGATGTACGCGTTCCGGCACAAGACGCAGCACCGGTACTTCGTCGTGGGGATGCCGGCAATCCTGGCGGTTCAGATCATCATCGCGGCCGCCGTCCTCACCGCGCTCGAGCGGTAGGGATTCGGGCAAGCGGGGTTCGACTGGGGTTCGCTCCCCTCACGCGAACAGGCCGGCGAGGATCTCGGCGAACTCGCCCGCGTAGGGGTTGGGGCGCGCCTTAAGCCAGAAGGCGTAGTAGTCGCGCCGCAGGTGGCCGAGGGTGCCGTCGTCGAGCGGGCCTGTGAGCGGGATGCGGCGGATGACGGTGCCGGTGGGGCCGGCGGCGTCCTCGCGCGCCTCGACGGGGAGGAACCCGCGGTTGCCGGCCACCAGGAACCGCGCCTGCTCGAGAGTCTCGGCCGGGACGAAGTCGCACGCGAAGTTCAGGACGTCGCGGAAGTACGCCTGCTCGGTCTCCTGCTGGTCGGGCGCGGCGAGGACGATGCACGGCTGGCCGGCGAGCCGCTGCACGGTGAGCGAGCTCGCGGTGGAGAGACGGCTTCCTTCGGACACCTCCACGTACTCGTAGCAGGTCATGAGGTGCCGGTTGACGAAATCGTCCGAGAACGCGCGACGCTTGTCGTTGAAGACGAGGTCGACCTCCCCCGCCAGCAGCATCCGGTAGATGCCGTCGTGGCTGCCCGCGCGAATCCGCAGGTCGACGTGGGGATGGCGGCGCGCGAACGCCCCCACCGCCCCCTGGACCTCCCAGCCGTCGTAGCGGTTGAGGTACCCCACCGCGAGCCGCGAGGGCCGTCCGAACGCGATGTCCTCGACCTCGCAGCGCAGGGTCTCGACGTCCTCGAGGATGCCGCATGCGCGCCGGTAGAGGTGCTCGCCGGCGGGCGTGGGGGTGAACGAGCGGCCCTCCCGATGGAGCAGCTCGCAGCCGAGGTCGGCCTCGAGGGCCTTGACCTGCTGCGACAGCGCCGACTGGGAGACGAACGCGGTCTCGGCGGCCTTCGTGAAGCTGCCCGCGGCAACCACGGCGCAGAAGTACTGGAGCTGGCGCAGGAGCACGGCTCCCCCTTTCGGCCCGACGGACGGACGACAGCAGCCTCATCAACTGTCGCGATGTATTAGCGTACCTTATCGTTCGCATCATACATCGGAATTGTTCATAAGCGCGCGTGATTCCATACTGGTCGCATCGTCAGCTATCGCATCGTCAGCCGCACAGAGAGGACCGCACCATGCAGAACGCGAACACATGGCTCATCACCGGCGTGAGCACCGGATTCGGACGCGAGATGGCCGAGCAGCTGCTCGCCGCCGGGAAGACCGTCGTCGGCACCGTGCGCGAGGGGTCGCGCGCCAAAGTCGCCGAGCTCGAGGCCGCCTACCCCGACACCTTCGACTGCCAGCTGCTCGACGTGCGCGACGTGCCCGCCGTGCACGCGACGGTCGACGACGCGTGGGAGCGCCACGGCCGCATCGACGTCGTGGTGAGCAACGCGGGGTACGGCCTCTTTGGGTGCGCCGAGGAGCTGAGCGACGCCGAGATCGACCGCATCGTGGCGACCAACCTCGTGGGGTCCATCCAGCTCATCCGCTCCGCCCTCCCCCACCTGCGCGCGCAGGGCGGCGGGCGCATCGTGCAGCTCTCGAGCTACGGCGGACAGGTCGCCTACGCCGCCAACAGCATGTACCACGCGACGAAGTTCGGCATCGAGGGCTTCTGCGAGTCGGTCGCGCAGGAGGTCGCGCAGTTCGGCATCGGCGTGACCATCGTGGAGCCGGGCGGCGCGCGGACCGAGTTCCGCTACGGCAGCGCCCGCGTCGCGCAGCTCATGCCCGAGTACGAGAGCTGCCACGGCTTCCTCAGGATGCTCGACCCCGCGAACGGCCTGGCGCCCGGCGACCCCGCCCGCATGGCGCGGCGCATCGTCGAGAGCGTCGAGCTGGAGCCGGCGCCCCTGCGCATGGTCCTCGGCAGCCACGCGCTCAACGAGACCCTCCGCGTGACCCGCGAGCGCCTCGCCGCCTTCGAGGGCATGACCGA
>CAYMHQ010000047.1:2468-7320 GCA_964390275.1 uncultured Coriobacteriaceae bacterium | reverse complement strand
CACCCCGAACATCCTCGTCGCGTACTTCTCGCGCGCCGGGCAGAACTACGTCGCCGGGTCCGTTGTGGACCTGCCCGTGGGGAACACCGAGGTCGTCGCCCGCATGGCGGCCGAGGTCTGCGGCGGCGAGCTGTTCCGGATCGACACCGTCCGCCCCTACGCGGCCGACTACCGCGCGTGCACCGAGGAGGCAAAGGCCGAGCTGAACGCGAACGCCCGCCCTGAGCTGCGCGAACTCCCCGAGAGCATCGACGCCTACGACACCGTCGTCCTCGGCTACCCCAACTGGTGGGGCACCATGCCCATGGCCGTGTACACCTTCCTCGAGGCGTTCGACTTCTCCGGCAAGACCATCCTGCCCTTCTGCACCAACGAGGGGAGCGGCCTCTCGGGCACCGAGGACGACATCCGTCGCGCCTGCCCCGGCGCCACCGTGAAGCGAGGGCTCGCGATCACCGGGCACAAGGCCGCCGGGTCGCGCAAGGCCGTCGAGTCCTGGCTCGCGAGGGAGCTGTAGCCATGGCGCCGCGCATCACCGAGTTCGCGCGCGAGTTCGCGAACGCACCTTACGCCAGCGCCTGCACCTTCCCGTCGGAGACCGCGAGGCGAATCTGGGGGCGGTACTCCTTCTCCTTCTCGGGCTCGTGCACAGGAGCAGGGGCGGGAGGAAGGGTCTGGGCGAAGGCGCGCGCCGTGAGCATGCCGTCGGAGGTCAGCAGCGACGGGTTGCACCGTGCACGGCGCTCCTCCACGAGGGTGCGCACGAGCTCCTTGGTCTGCGCGATGGCGGGGCGGTCGTCATCCCTGCGGAACACGGCGTAGTAGGTCACCGCGATGCGCTCGTCGTCGACGTTCAGCCGCACAGCGCCGCCTGCGTCGTCCACGCCAAAGCCGTGCGCGTCGCAAAGTCCCTGCTCGATGGGCATGAACTCGAAGTCGGAGAGCGTGCCGATGTGCCGCGCGAAGTCGGCGAAGTCGTCGATGATGACGCTCTCGATGTCGCGGGAGTCGTAGCCGATGCTCGTGAACGGCGTCGTGATGATGTCGAAGCACGTCTGGTAGACCTCGAACGCCACGAGCGTGCAGCGGCGCAGGTCGTCAAAGGTCACGCGGGGGCTGTGCGCGAGGGGGTTGTCCGGCGAGGCGACGATCGTCAGAGGCTCGCGGAACAGCGGGATCGCCTCGAACTCCTCGAGGCGCGGCGAGCGGTCGGGCACGATCTCGATGAGGAGGTCGACGCTCTTGTTCCGCAGGCTCTCGAACGCGCCGGGGCACTCCGATGAGTTGTCGTAGCTGCGCGTGTAGCGGTAGGAGTAGCTCACGGGGAGACGGTCGTGGGCGGCGCGCGAGGTCATGAGCGTCATGAAGCGGTTGAACGCCGGCTCGATGGTGCTGCCCGTAACGTACAGCGACGTCACCTCGTGCAGGGCGGCGTCGCGCACCTCCCCCATCGTCGAATGGAAGCCGCGCACCCAGGCCTCGGCGCGCTTGTAGAAGACCTTGCCCGCGGGCGTGAGCTTGACGCAGGTGGTCCCGCGCTCGAAGAGGCTCGCCTTGAGCTCGGTCTCGAGATCGGAGATGTGCCGGGAGAGGGTGGACTGACTCACGTGAAGGTTGCGCGCGGTAGCGGTGAAGCTCAGCGTGTTGGCGAGCTCAACGAACTCCGATAGGACGTTGAAATCCATTTTTCCTCCATTCGTCGATTCGCAGTATATCCACACAAGCCGCCGGGGTCTAGATTTGCTCGCTTGCACAAGTCGGATGAGGGGCATCCGCAAAACGGATGAACCGGTGCCGCATCGAAGCCGAGCCGGTGCCGTCTCGTCCGAGACAAGCCGTCTAGCTGGGCGGATAGGAGTCCCCCGAAATCCCGGATGGGCCTCTTCCAGAAATGTCATTTCCCCGTTCCGCGAAATCCGCCGTAGGATTCGTGCCGTCGCCGAGAAGGCGGGGCGCCGCGGAGCTGGGGAGCTCGAAAACGCGGAGGGGCCGCACGACATCGGCACACAGGGACAGGCTGACGCAAGGGGCGTCGGCCGTCCGCAGCCACAGGCCGGCACATGGGGCCGGCCGAACGCAAAGGAGGATCTGCATCATGACCGCTTCCAGCTTCACGATCCAGCCCACCGTCTCCAGGCGCCAGCTCCTCGGCGGGATGCTCGCCGCCGCCGTCGCGGTGCCCGCGTTCAGGTTCAGCATGCCTGCGGCTTCCGCCGCCGAGGCCGCCGCTCCCGCCGACGGCACCTACACCGCCTCCAAGGCCGGCATGAACGACCAGGTCGAGGTCAGCGTCACGTTCGAGGGCGGCGCCATCGCGGCCGTCGAGGTCACGTCGCACTCCGAGACCCCCGGCATCGGCGGTCAGCTCACCGACCTCTCCGACAACATCTGCCGCGCCGGCGGCGTCTCCGCCGTCGAGCTCATCCCGCAGCTCATCGTCGAGAACAACTCCCTCGCGGTCGACTCCGTGGCCGGCGCCACCATCACCTCGTACGCCATCATCTCCGCCGTCGAGGACTGCATCGCGCAGGCCGGCGGCGACGCGAGCGCCTTCCAAGGCGAGGTCACCTACGCCGACCACGCCGACCAGCAGGCCGACATGGTGGTCGTGGGCGGCGGCGGCGCGGGCCTCGTTGCCGCCATCGCCGCTGCTCAGCAGGGCAAGAAGGTCGTCATCGTCGAGAAGAACGGCGAGTGCGGCGGCGACACCCTCGTCTGCGGCGGCATCTACAACTGCCCCGACCCCGACATGCAGGCCAGCGTCACCATGAGCGACGCCGTGAAGACCACCATCGAGAAGGCCCTCGCCATGACCTCCGACGACCCCGAGAAGCAGGCCGCCCTCGAGGCCATGCAGGCCGAGGTCCAGCCGCAGTGGGAGGAGTACAAGGCGTCCGGCCGCACCGACCTGTTCGACACCAAGGAGTGGTACGCCCTCCAGACCTGGATCAACGGCGACATGGTGGCCGACCCCGAGCTCGTCAAGGTGCTCACCTACAAGGCGTACGACGGCCTGACCTGGATCGAGGGCATGGGCCAGAAGTTCAGCGACGAGATCGGCCAGGGCGCCGGCTCGCTGTGGCAGCGCACGCACAACCCGCTGCTCCCCATGGGCACCGGCCTCATCTCGACCTACTACAACCAGCTTGCCGAGTATCCCGAGCAGATCGTCGTCTGCACCGAGTCCACCGCCAAGGAGCTCGTCCTTGAGGATGGCAAGGTCGTGGGCGTCGTCGCCGAGAACAACCACTCCGGCGCCAAGTTCACGGTGAGCGCGACCGACGGCGTTGTCATCTCCACCGGCGGCTTCTCCGCGAACGGCAAGATGGTGCAGGAGAACAACGACGGCTCCAAGTGGCCGGACCTCTCCACCATGATGACCACCAACCGCACCAGCTGCTCGCAGGGCGAGGGCATCGTCATGGCTCAGGCTGCCGGCGCGTCGCTCACCGACATGGACCAGCTCCAGCTCCTCTACCTGGGCAACCTTAAGGACGGCGGCCTCACCAAGTATCCCACGCGCTGCCTCTCCGGCACCGACCAGATCATCTTCGTCAACAAGAACGGCGAGCGCTTCGTGCAGGAGGACGGCCGCCGCGACCAGATCTGCCTCGCCATCCTCGACCAGCCCGACCAGATGTTCTACATGGTCGAGTCCGGCGACGGCGCGGGCTACGTCGACATCGACGACCCCGACTGGCGCTCGGCCGACGGCTTCACCTTCCAGTACCTCGAGGAGAACGGCTACGTCTTCCGCGGCGACACCCTCGACGAGCTCGCCGAGAAGCTCGGCATGGACGCCGCGACCCTGCAGACCACCGTCGAGGACTTCAACGCCTCCGTCGACTCCGGCGAGGACCCCTTTGGCCGCACCCTCTTCTCCTGCAAGCTCGAGAAGGGCCCGTGGGTCGCGACCTCCCGCCAGGCCTGCGTGCACCACACCATGGGCGGCCTGACCATCGACACCACCTGCCACGTGCTCGACGAGTCCGGCGCGCAGATCAAGGGCCTCTTCGCGGCCGGCGAGGTCACCGGCGGCATCCACGGCTCGAACCGCCTCGGCGGCAACGCGGTCGTCGACACCGTCGTCTTTGGCAAGCTCGCCGCCGAGACCGTCGTCGCCGAGAGCTAAGGGCGACCGAGTAGGGCGACCGAGCGGGGCCGCGTAGAACCGGCAGCGGCCCGGCACAAGAACGGCGAATCGGGGGAGGCGCCTTGGGGCGTCTCCCCTTTTGCGTGGCGTTCGCGTACAATGGCCGGACGATTTGCGGGCGGGGCGACGATGGCCGAGGCCAACACCCGGCCCGGCGCGCGACGAACGACCGCCCCGCTCCGACTCCGCTCCGCCCCGACACCCCGCCGCTGACTCCGACGCACGAAACACGAGGTAAACCGCCATGGACACGCTGGACAAACCCATCCGACTGCTCTTTGTCTGCCACGGCAACATCTGCCGCTCGCCCATGGCCGAGTTCGTCATGCGCGACCTCACGATGAAGGCGGGCCGCGCGAACGAGTTCCGCATCGCCTCGGCAGCCACGACCGACGACGAGATTGGCAACCCCGTGCACCCCGGCACCCGGCGCGTGCTCGCAGCGCACGGCATCTCGTGCGTGGGCAAGACGGCCCGCCGCGTGAAGCGCGAGGAGTACAAAAGCTGGGACCTCTTCGTGGTGATGGACGACGAGAACGTGAGCCACCTCATGCGCGCCTTCCGCAACGACCCCGACCACCGGGTGCACAAGCTCATGGAGTTCGTGCAGGGCTGCGACCTCGCGAGCGCGCGCGACGTGGCCGATCCATGGTTCACCGGCGACTTCGAGGCGACCTGGGACGACGTCTTCGCCGGCTG
>CAYMHQ010000047.1:0-2368 GCA_964390275.1 uncultured Coriobacteriaceae bacterium | reverse complement strand
CCGGCCGCACGTACCGGTTGTACACCGAAATCACGATGACCGCGCACGCGACGCCGAACGCGAAGAGGATGACGTACGCGGTGATGTAGGTCCCGGTCAGGTCCTTGAGCACGCCCGGGACGATGTTGAAGATGAACCCGCCCAGCGTGTACCCCATCTGGAAGCCGCGGACCGTCCGGGCACGCTCCTCGGCGGTCGAGAGCTCGAGCGACCACACGCTGATGCCCACGGTGCCCAGCGTCACGCCGAGCCCCAGCAGCACCGCGGCGAGCGTGGCGACCGCGGAGTTGCAGCCCAACGCCGCGACGACGGTGAGCCCCAGACCCACGATGAGCAGGCCAAAGAAGACCATCGAGGCGTTGCGCGTTCCCATCTTGTCGAACATCACGCCGCTCGCCGCCTTGGACAGCGTGAGGCACGCGCCGATGAGCGAGATGAGCGCGGCGGCGAAGATGCGGTCGATTCCCTCCGAGACGAGCAGGACGCTGAAGTATCCCATCGCGTCGATCGAGACACTGCCGAGCATGACCATCGCGACCAGCATGAGCGCGTACAGGCGCCTCGGCAGCGGCTCCTCGAGGTGGACGACGGCGCGCTGCTTGGCGGGGTCGACCGGCTTACCCTCGAACGGCTCGAGGCCCATCTCCTCGGGCGTGTTGCGCATGAAGAGGAACGTGATCGAGCCGATGACCAGCGCGATTCCCGCGTCCACGGCGAACGCGACGGAAAGCGAGCTGGTCTCGATGACGGCAGCCATGATCGCCGGGATCGCCATCCCCGCCACGCCGCTGCCGACCGCCGCGATGCCCACGGCCCTTCCCACATGCCCGTTGTACCAGCGGCTGATGATGGTTGTCGTCGCGACCATGCCGCCCAGCCCGTACCCCATCCCCGTGAAGACGGCGGCGAGACAGAACCCGCCCAGGCTCCCTGCCTGCGAGAACAGGATGAACCCGAGCGCGACGAGCAGAGACGCCACAAAGGCCCCGCGCCGCGTGTTCAGCTTTTGGTAGTAGGCGTTCACGAACAGCATGCTGAGCAGGCTCGTGCCCGTCCGCACCGCGAGGACGATCGAGCCGCCGGTGTCGCCCACACCCGGGACGGAGACGATGTAAGGCTGGAACACCGAGAACGACGTGCTCGGGAGGCCGATGTTGACGAACAGGATGAGGAAGCAGCAGGCGCAGATGACTTTCTCGTAATGCCGTTTCATGAAATGTCGCTTCCTTACGTTGCTTCCGTTCGCCGCTTCCGTTCGCCGCTTCCGGCCGACTGGCGCCCGCACAGACCGGTCGGAGCGCGCCGCGGAGTCGTGAGGAACCATGTTACTCCGCAGCGTATGAACGACGTGTGACCATTCGGTCGAATCGCCCCGGGAGGGGAAACATCCCTTATTCGTCCATCGAAGAGGCGGAGGAAGTGGAGGCAGAGGGAGCAGAGCAGGCGGAGCGGATTCGCCGCCAAGGAGGTTGCCCGTCAGCCCCGTGCCGCACCTCCCCGCTACACCCTGCCCACCACGGAGGCAAGCGCCTCGCGCATCTCGAGGTTGGTGACGGCGAGCTCGTCCGGCTTGCCGTACCCCCGCGTCCCCGGCGACACTCTGCGCACGTATCCGCTCGCGAAAAGGAAGGACCAGAACGCGTCAGGGTTCCGCACGACCCCGCTGAGCGCGACCCGGGCGTCGATCATCTTGGCAACCGTCCCGCCCCGCAGGAGCATCCCGATGTCGCCCAGCCGCTCCTCGCGGTCATAAGCGTCGCATCTCTGCAGGATCTCGACCAGCAGCGCGTCGTCGGGAGTCCAGCCGCGGTACGAGCGCGCCGTGTACCACGTGCGGTAGTTGAGGATCGACGGCGGGCTGTAGATGTCCGACGCCCTGCCGAACGAGAAGCCGCCGTACCACGCCTTGGCAAGCTGCCGGCCCTCGCCGCCGAGGTCCGTCGGTCGGAGGGTCTCGCGGACCTCGGAATCGGTGAGGCCGAACCATTCCCCGTACTGGTTCGTGTCGGCCGTGACGATGGCAAGGTTGTTCAGGTCGCCGAACGCCGGGTCGCGGGTCAGGCATGTCACACCGGTCAGCACGGCACGCCTCAGGTAGGAGTTCGCCTTGAACGTGTTGATATAGAAGTTGCGCAGGACGCCCGCCATCTCGTCCCAGTACCCGTGCAGCCAAGCCTGGCGCATGGGGACGTCGTAGTCGTCGAGCAGGATGATGGGGCGTTTGCCGACCCCGCGGTGGACGAGCTCGCAGAGGCGGGTCAGCGAGCACGGGAGCTCCCTTTCCCCGATCAGCGACCGACCCTCGAAGACAGCGCGCTCGTGCGGGGTCATGGCCGCCAGGTCAACGGAGTCCAGAAAACCCTGGTAG
>CAYMHQ010000046.1:1473-16438 GCA_964390275.1 uncultured Coriobacteriaceae bacterium | reverse complement strand
GCATGAAGCTCGGCACCACGTTCACGTTTAGCGAGATCAAGCCGTACGAGATGGAGTAGCGCGCGGGCTAGAACATATTCCTCTCTTTGAACTCCGCCTGCACGGTGCGGAACATGAGCGACACGTCGTCGAGGCCCAGGTGGCGCTCCTTCTCGTCCTGCTGCAGCACGCCGCGCCGCTTGGCCCAGCTCTCGAGGGCGCTCGGACGGGCCTCGTGGGGGAGGATCTTCACCTCGGGGTCGAGCCGCCGGCAGATGTCGCGCGTGTCGATGGGGACGATGCGCCCCGCCTTGCGCGCCTCGGCGTAGCCGTTGAGGTGCAGCATGAACCAGGAGTCCTCGAATGCGGCGTTGTGGGCCATGTAGGGGTAGGTCGTGAGCGCGGCGAGGATGGCGCGCTGGAGCTCGGCGTTCTCGCGAAACGGCTTCTTGCCCGCGAGGTCGTCCCACGTGATCTTGTGGATGTCCGCGAGCGGCACGCCCTTCTCGGCGTACATGTCGGGGATGCCGCAGTAGGCGACGTAGCCCCCGTCGGCCGTCGCGTCGGGCGTGAGGTCCATGAACATGAGGCCCACGTTGATGATGTAGCCGCGGTCGGGGGAGCGGTCGGTCGTCTCGATGTCGATGCCCGCGATCGTGCCCGAGACGGGGGCGTCGAGGTAGGCGATGCCGAGGTCCTTGAGGTCGGCGCCGGCCGTGCGTGCCACCTCTGCCGCCGAGCGGTGCTGCAGCGCCGCCACCCCGCGAACCAGGTCGGAGTCGGTGAGCTTGTGCGCGAGGTTGCCGCCGCGCGCGTCGCGGAGGCGCTCGATGCCGTACTCGTCGCAGGTCATGCGGTTGCGGTCGGCGAGCTCGCGTACGAGGTCGAACGAGAACGGCTCCCTGCCGGCGGGCGCCTCGAGCCAGGCGTCGTGGAGGATGCCGATGGCCTCCTCGTTCTTTTGCCGCTCGGCCACCAGCGTCGCGTCGTCGCTCACGAACCCCGGAAGGAAGAGCGCGTTTGCGTGTTCGAGTGCCTGGGCGAGGTTCATGGGACGCTCCTTTGCGCGCCCGGCGCGGCAATGGCGAAGGCCGGGGACCGCCGGGAAAGGCCGAGGAAAGGCTGGTGGGAGGGTATTGTCCGCCATCGCCGCCCCCGCCCGGCCCCCGCGCGTCGAGAGCGCCAAAAACGCACGTTTCAGAGATACGCCGCATTCTTCCCCGTCGCGGTGGTCGCCGGGCGCGCGGTCCGGTAAAGTGGTCGGATGCAAAAACGGCGGCGCACGGGCGCCGGCGCACGGTGCATGCCCCCGGGTCGCGACGAGCGCGAGCGGGCGGGCGCCGGCGGTCGAACGCGTACGGAAGGATGACTCGCATGGATATGCAGAAGATGCTCAAGCAGGCCAAGAAGATGCAGCAGCAGCTCGCCGACGTGCAGGACGGCCTCAAGGACGTCGAGGTCGAGGCCACCGCGGGCGGCGGCATGGTGAAGGCCACCGTGACCGGCGACGGCATGCTCAAGGCCATCGTCATCGACCCCCAGGCCCTCGACCCCGAGGACGTCGAGCTGCTCCAGGACATGATCGTCGCCGCCGTCAACGAGGCCAACGCCAACGCCTCCGAGGTCGCGAGCCAGCGCATGGGCGCCGTGACCGGCGGCTTCAACATCCCCGGCCTGTTCTAGGAACGGACCGGACCCGCCGTGGCCGACGAATCCTTCGCCAACCTCGTCGACGAGCTGGGCAGGCTTCCGGGCATCGGCCCCAAGTCCGCCCAGCGCATCGCCTATTTCGTGCTGCAGTCCGACGTCGCCTCGGTCCGCCGCCTCGCCGACGCGCTGCTCGACGTGAAGCAGACCGTCCACTTCTGCCCGCGGTGCTTCAACTACGCCACGGGGGACGTCTGCTCGATCTGCGCCGACGACCGCCGCGATCCCACCCGCATCGCCGTGGTGGCAGAGCCGCGCGACGTGAGCGCCATCGAGCGCACGGGCGTCTACCGGGGGCTCTACCACGTGCTCGGCGGCGTGATCAGCCCCATGGACCGCGTCGGGCCCGCGCAGCTCCACATCCGCGAGCTCATGGAGCGCCTGGGGTCCGAGCCGATCGCCGAGGTCGTGCTGGCCACGAACCCCGACATCGAGGGGGAGACGACCGCCTCCTACCTCGCCCGCCTCATCAAGCCGCTCGGCATCGAGGTGACGCGCCTCGCGAGCGGCCTGCCCGTGGGCGGCGACCTCGAGTATGCCGACGAGGTGACCCTGGGCAGGGCGATTGAGGCGCGGCGGGCGCTCTAGCTGCGAGAACGGCGAGCGCGCCGGGCACCGGGGGAGTCGCCCCGACGGGCGCGACGCACCGACCCAACGAAGTCCGACCCAAGGAGGACGGGACATGCCTGTCGACAAACGTAACATCGTGCTCGTGGGGATGCCCGCCGTGGGCAAGTCGACGCTGGGGGTCCTCCTCGCGAAGCGCCTCCGCTACAACTTCACGGACACCGACATCACGATCCAGGTGGAGAACGACGGCACCCTCGCCGAGCTCATCGCGGCCCAGGGCAACGACGCCCTGCTCGCCATGGAGTCGGCCGTCTGCAGCGCGGTCAAGCCGTCCCGCTGCGTCATCGCGACCGGCGGCAGCGCGGTCTACAGCGCCCCCGCCATGGAGAATCTCCGGAAGACCGGCCCCGTGGTCTACCTGTACGCGCCGTTCGACGAGGTCGCGCGCCGCGTGGGCGATGTGGTGGCCCGCGGCGTGGTGATGCCCGAGGGCTACACCTTCCGCGACCTCTACGACGAGCGCTGCTCCCTCTACGAGCGCTGGGCCGACGTGCGCGTCGACACCACGGGCCTCGACATCCCCTCCGCCCTCGACGCGGCGGTCGCCGACATCGAGGCGTGGTTCGCCGCCCACCCGGCGTAGAGGGCGATTGAACATGCCGGCGGCCCGGCGAGGGGAGGACCCCGCCGGGCCGCTTTTGTTTGTTCCCTGACGATGACGCCCCGCGGCCGGCGCCGCGATGCGCCGCATGCGGCTTCTCGGGTATAGTTGCACACATGTGTTACCGGGGGAGGGGTATCGTCCACGACCACGATCGCAACAGGGGGCGGACCTATGGCAGAGACGGCCCGGGTGTCGGCTGCGGGGAGCGGCTTTGAAATCGACGGGGGAGGGCGCCCCGCGGGAAGGCTCGAGCGGTTCGAGCGCATCAAACGGCGCGGCCGCCAGTACTCGACCGGCGAGGAGATCGGCAACGCGGTCTCGCACGGCGTGGGCGCGCTGCTGTCGATTGCGGCGCTCGTCCTGCTCATCGTGTTCGCCGCGCGCTCCGGCGGCGGGCTCAGGATGTGCGCGGCCATCATGTTCGGTATCGGCCTCATCCTCGAGTACCTGTTCTCGACGCTCTACCACGCCATCCAGCCGGCGCGCGCCAAGGCGGTCCTGCGCATCTTCGACCACTCGGCCATCTACCTGCTCATCGCGGGCACGTACGCCCCGTTCATGCTGGTCACGATGGTCGACCACGGCGGGATTCCCATCTGCGTCGCGGTGTGGGTCGTCGCGCTCGCGGGCATCCTCATCGAGGCGTTCGCGCGCGAGCGGCAGCCCAAGTGGCTGAGCGCCGCCGTGTACCTCGCCATGGGCTGGTTCATCGTGATCAAGCTCCCGCTCCTCGTGACGCTCCTGCCGGCCGGCGGCCTGTGGCTGCTCATCGCCGGCGGTCTGTCCTACACGGCGGGCGTGGCGTTCTACCTGCTCAAAAAGGTGCCGTTCGCGCACATGGTGTGGCATCTGTTCGTGCTCGGCGGCAGCGTGTGCCACTTCCTGGCGGTGCTGCTGTTCGTGTTCTAGGTTCGTCCGCCGGGCCTGTCCGGCGCCTCCGCGGCGCCCGGCTCCCCGGCGTCTTTATATAGAGTCGGCCACACGGCCGGCGTGTCTCGATGGGGGTTTGCTAACTTATATGGGCGTAGGTCTAAGTATCCTTCTCTCGTTCGTCCTGATCCTTGCCAACGGCTACTTCTCGATGTCCGAGATGGCGATGGTCAGCGTCCGGAAGGCGTTGCTCGACCATGACGCGGAGGAGGGGGACCGCAAGGCGAAGATCGCCGCCGACCTCGCGAGCGACTCGGGCTCGTTCCTCGCCACCATCCAGGTCGCCATCACGCTCGTGGGCTTCTTCTCGTCCGCCGTGGCGTCGACCAACCTGTCCGACCCCTTCGCCCAGTGGATGATGTCGTTCGGCATCGGCTGGCTCAGCGCCATCGCCCCCGCCCTCTCGCCCATCCTCATCACGCTCGTGGTCGCCTATGTGAGCATCGTGATCGGCGAGCTCGTCCCCAAGCGCATCGCCCTCGGCAACCCCGAGCGCATCGCGAAGGGCGTGGCGGGCGCCCTCATCGTGTTCCAGAAGATCACCAAGCCCCTCGTGTGGCTCACCTCCGCCTCGGCTGACCTCATCTCCAAGGTCCTCCACATCAAGAACGCCGACGAGGACCAGGTGTCCGAGGAGGAGATCAAGTACATGGTCGCCGAGCAGGAGGACCTGTCCGACGACGAGAAGCGCATGATTCACGACGTCTTCGACCTGGGCGACACCGTGGTGCGCGAGGTCATGGTCCCGCGCGTCGACGTGACCGGCGTCGAGGACACCGCGACCGTGCGCGAGACGCTCGACCTCATGCGCGAGACCGGCTACTCGCGCCTGCCGGTCTACCACGAGGACATGGACGAGGTCGTGGGCATCGTCAACGTGAAGGACCTCATCGCGCCGGCGCTCGGCGACGAGGGCGCGTCCCCGGTGGGCGGCTTTGTGCGCGAGGCGCTGTTCGTGCCCGACACCAAGGACCTGCTCCCGCTGCTCGAGCAGATGAAGAACGGCGGCATCCAGATGGCGATCGTCGTCGACGAGTACGGCGGCACGGCGGGCGTCGTGACCGTGGAGGACATCGTGGAGGAGATCGTGGGCGAGATCTCCGACGAGTTCGACGACGACGAGGACGAGCTCAAGCTGGTGAGCGACCGCGAGTGGGAGGTCGACGGCATGTTCTCGGTGAGCGACGCCATCGAGCTCGGGTGGCCCATCGAGGACTCGGGCGACTACGAGACCGTCGCCGGCTGGCTCATGGACGCCCTCGACCAGCTGCCCGAGGAGGGCGACTCCCTCACGCGCGACGGCTGGACCTTCAAGGTGACCGCGATGGACGGCCGCCGCATCGAGAGCGTCCACGTGACCGCGCCCGACCCCGTCGCCCAGGCCGAGGAGGCCGAGGACGGCGAGCCTGAGAAGAAGGGGCGCGACCGGGACTAGCCCGAGCGCTGCCGGGCTGAGTTGATTCCGGGAACAGCCCCGCGGGTCCCGCGCGGACCGCTCCGCCGGCGCTGTTTTGCGGTACCATGAGCGCTATCGAAACCAAGGTGCCGCATGCGCCGCGACATCCCGCGGACCCGTCTCGGCCGCGCCGCGTCGCATCGGCATACACATGAAAGGTCAGTGCCCCATGAGTCTTTTCGACATCCAGAAAGTGACGGTCGGCCCCAAAACCCTCACCGCCGTCGTGCGCCTGGCGAACGACGCCCCGGTCAGGACCTCCGAGGACCTGGAGGGGACGAACAGGGTGTTCCAGCTGATGCCCGGCATCGTCGACCATGCCTGCGTCTGCGAGCAGGGCGACACGTTCCGCGACTCGATGGGCGACACGGCTCTCGCGCACCTGCTTGAGCATGTGACGGTCGAGATCATGACGCGCCTCGGCATCGAGGACATCAGCGCGGGCAACACGGTCCAGGTCGGCCCCGACGCCGACCGCACCTGGGAGATCACCCTCTCGTGCCCGAACGACGTCCTTACGGCGGGCGCCCTCTCGAGCGCCGCGTGGATCATGGAGTGGGCCTTCTCGGGCGGGGAGGGCTCTGCCCCCGACGTCGACCACACCGCTGCCGGGCTGCTCGAGCTCGCGAGGAACCTCCCGAACCCCGCGTAGGCCACGCAGGCCGCGCGGGCAGGCGTCCCGCGCCGATGCGCAGCGCAGTTGCCGCAGTTGCCGAGATATTGTGGGCGCCGCGGCTTCCTGAAAGTCGTGGGTATAATCGCGCAAAGACCGGATGGGGACCGGATGAGGTTAGGAGAGCTCATGGCTAGCTCAAAAGGCTTGATCAAGTTCGTCGTCGGCGCAGTTCTCGGGGCGGCGACCGGCTTTGTCGCCGGCGTCCTCTCCGCGCCCCGCGCTGGGGCCGAGACCCGCGACATGGTGGCCCAGGAGGCCAACAAGGCGTGGGGCGCCGTGGTCGACGCGTACCAGAAGAGCGCCTGCGAGGCGATGGGCAGGGCGACGTTCGTGACGAGCGAGTTCGGCGAGAAGACCGACGAGCTGCGCGACAAGGTCGACCAGGCGCGCGCCCGCATGGACCAGATCCGCTCCTCGCTCGTCGACACCATGGCCGACGCCGCCGCGTGCGCGGAGAGGCTGGCGAACGAGTCCGCCGCCGAAGCCGAGCCCGCGCCCGCCGCGGAGCCCGTGGCCGAGGCGAAGGCCGACGCGGAGTCCGAGTCCAAGCCTGCCTCCGAGCCCGCCGGCGGTTCGTGCGGCTGCGGCTGCGGGTTCTAACGGCGGCGCGCCGGGAGGCGTTCCACAGGCACGTCCAAGCAAGTTCAGCGTTTGACCGCATCGTGGGCCGGCGAGATGACCGACGGCCCACGGGCTTTTTCATGTGTCGTTCGACGAGTTGCGAGGGCCGCGTCGCCGCGGTCGCGAAAGGAAGGGGCGCGCCATGCTCACCACCAAGGAGGTCAGGGGCGTTCAGGTTCGCCATCCCGCCCGCGAGGGCAAGGAGACCTCCAAAGACGGAACGCCGCGTTTCCGCAGGAAGATCGGCAAGATCTTCAAGACGGTGTTCTCGCCCGACGGCCTCAGGGTCGTGGGTTTCATCGTCCGCCGCCCCGACCTGCTCTGGATGTTCAAGCGTCCGGAGCGCTTCCTCGCCCTCGACGCCATGGACGTGCAGGACGGCTTCATCGTGCCCGCCATGGGCGGCGCCTCGTGGGACGAGCGCGCCATCAAGCGGCTCGGCGTCGACTGGGACTCCTGCATCCTGTGGGAGGGCATCGAGGTCAAGACGACCGACGGCGCCAGCCTCGGCCACGTGGATGACATCTCGTTCGATGAACGCACGGGCGATCTCAACTCGCTTTTCCTCGACGACGGCGGCGTGGCGCGCGGCCTCGTCGGCTTCGTCGAGATTCCCGCCGACCTCATGATCGGCTACAAGAAGGGCATCCTCATCGTCAAGCCCGAGGCGGCGTCGCTGCTCCCCACGGGCGGCCTCGCCGGCAAGGCGGGCGAGATGACGGCCAAGATCGGCAACGAGGCGAAGGAAGGCGTCGCCGCCGCCGGCAAAGCCGCAGGTAAAGCGGTTGACAAGGGCACCGTGGGCATCGGCAAGGCCATCGGTCGCGTGAAGCGCTCGGTGACCGGTGCGGTCGACAGCTACCGCGAGGAGAGCGGCGCCGAGGAGCGCGCCGCGGCCAAGAAGGCGAAGGAGGAGGCCGAGGCCAAGCGCGCCAAGGCCGCCCAGCCGGCGAAGGCCGCCCAGGCTGCGAAGTCGTCCGCGACCGCGAAGCCCAGCGCGAAGACTTCCGCATCTGCGTCCGCTAAGCCTGCCGCAAAGTCTTCCGCATCTACGAAGTCGTCCTCGGCTGCGAAGACCGCCGCGAAGCCGAAGGAGGACGAGACCAAGTCGATCGGCGCCGCCATGGGCGACCACATGAAGGCGGCCGGCTCGATGTTCTCCAACTTCAAGAAGGAGTACGACAAGGCGCGCAAGGGCTAACGGCCTCCGGGGCCATCCGCCGGTCGTCGAGGGACGACCGAACCCTCCGCGTGCTGCCAGACTACCTTGTTTCCGCACACAATCTTCGTCCGCCCGGGATGTCGAACACACGGCGTCCCGGGCGGTTTTCGTACGGTTGCGAACGAGCTTCGCAAGAGCCGATGGCGGTTGCTCGCTCGGCCGTCGGTCCTTGGCCAAAATCGCAACTTTCCTTGCAGAAGGCTCCGCCGTTGGGCAAAACTTCAAGTTTCCTTGCACTTTTGGAAGGGCCCAATTGTAGCCTTCGATAAAACCCCAGGTAGATGTGTTCGCATCGATATCCCTATCGAAACGGTAGGCGAGTTTTCTGCAAGGAAAATTGAACTTTTGCCCATCGGTCATCCCAGCTGCAAGGAAAGTTGTATTTCTGTCCATCTGTCGCCCATTTGTCGCCTGTCGTTCAGGTTGTCCGCCGCCTGCCGACTGCCTTCGCCCCGGACGGTCAATGGATTAATCGTCGCCCTGTCGTCAACGGTCCGGCAATGTCGCGCAAACCGTCTATAGTATGCCGGGTATGGCACGGATTGTTGGGTTGTAGAAGCAGGGAGGCGTTGCAATGGCAAGGCGTAACGGGTATTCGGATCGCAACGACGAGTCTGGGCGTTACGATTACAGCGAAAGCCCGAGCAGCGGCCAGAGCGGCCAGTATTACGACTACGACGACGGGTACGCCTCCGATTCGAGCCCCTACGACGCCAGCCCCTACAGCGGTCGCTCGTCGTACAACCGCCAGCAGCGTCAGAGCCCCTACGGGCAGAGTGCCTACGGCAACGGCCAGCAGTCCGCCTACAGCCAGTCGGCCTACGGCCAGCAGCAGTCCTACAACCAGCAGCCTGCCTACGGTCAGTCAGCTTACGCGAGCCAGCAGTCCGCCTACGGTCAGCGTTCGAATGTCTCCGGTCGTGCGCAGCAGCCGACCGCGTATCCCGTGGGGGCGGGCCGCACATACGAGTCGTCCCGCGCAGGGCAGGGTGCGGCGGCAGGTACCGGCGCCGCGACCTCGTCGAACGGCGGCTACTACGGCGCCACGGGGATGAACGGGTACCCCACCGACGTGTACGAGTCGCACAACCATCATCATCCCAACCCCGCGATGAACGGCGTGAACATCGGCATGAACGCCGGCGCCTATGCGGGGTTCTCCGGTGGCCAGGGTGGCAATTCGGGGAAGCCCAAGTCTGTCTCGCGCCGCGTGTTCCTCGGCCTTGCGGGTGCGGCGGCAGCCGTTCTCGTCGGCGCTGCCGGTATCGGCTGGTACACGCATCGCGCCGTCGCGTGCACGGTCAACGGCGAGCCGCGCGAGGCGCCCATCGGCTCGTCCGCGCAGGAGATCGTGAGCCGCGGGTACGCGTCCCCCAAGGCGGGCAACCTCGTCTCCATCTGCGCGGAGGGCGAGACCCCCGAGGTGCTCGTCCAGGGCGGTGGCAGCCCCTACACGCTCACCGTCAACGGCGAGGCGGTCGACGTCGACTCCTACAGGCTGCAGGAGAACGACGTGCTCGAGTTCGCGAACGGGAGCGACGTCACCGAGGATGTCACCGTTCAGACGACCGAGTACCCCTGCGGCCTTCAGTACCCCGACGACTACCTCTACCTCGTCACCGTGGGCTATGTGTCCCAGTGGGGGCGCAACGGCGTCTCGACCGTTGAGACGGGCACGGTCTCGGGCAAGGTCATCGACCGCGGCGTCACCACCGAGGCGCAGGACCTCATCATCTCCACGAGCGGCATCAACCCCGCCGACGGTCGCATGCTCGTCGCGCTCACGTTCGACGACGGCCCCAGCACCACCTACACCCCGCAGATTCTCGACATCCTCGCAGCGTACGGCGCCAAGGCGACCTTCTTCAACATCGGTACGAACATCGAGGGTACGGGCGACGAGGGCCTTGCGATCATGCAGCGCGTCGTCGCGGAGGGTCACCAGCTTGCGAGCCATACGTACAGCCACAACGACCCCGGTCTGACCTCGATGGACCTCGACACGCGCAACTGGGAGATCAGCCACACGTTCGAGCTCATCGCGAACGCGACCGGGGTGGCGACCGAGGTCATGCGCCCGCCGTTCGGCGAGCTGCGCGGCAAGGGCTTCGTGCAGTACCTCGCGTCCGGCGGCGACATCGCGTACTCCGCGTACTGGTCGGTCGACTCGGAGGACTGGACGCTGCCCGGCTCCGACCAGATCATCGCCAACTGCACGAACAACATCAACGGCGAGAACTACAACGGCGCCGTCATCCTCATGCACGACGGCGGCGGCGACCGCAGCCAGGGCGTCGCGGCGCTCCCGGGCATCATCGAGACGTTCCAGGCGTACGGCTACCAGCTTGTGACGATGAACGAGCTGCTTGCGGCCGACCCGACCTTCCCCGAGTGGGTCTACTCCGGCTACGTCACGCGCCCCGAATGGGCCGTCATCCCCGACGCCGCCAACTACCTCTAAGGCTAAGGCTGAGGCTGAGGGTTCGGGCGGCGCCCGTCCCTCCAGCCCTGCTCGCCGGCTCTGCCTTGCCGCCCTCTACAGCCCGAGCGCCTGCATGACGAACATCGTGATTGTGAGCGCCACGGTCATCACGATGGTCGCCCAGGTCAGGACGTTCCACAGCTTCGAGTTGACGTAGGCGCCCATGGTGCGCTTGTCGTTGATGATGATCACGAGGAACACGAGCAACACGGGCAGCAGGATGCCGCTGATGATCTGCGACGCCGTCATGACCCCAAAGAGGTTGATGTTTGGCGTGAGCACAAAGAGGCAGCTCAGGACGATGATGCCGGTGATGATGCCTCGGTACGCGGGCGCCTCGCTCCAGCTGCGGTCGGCGCCGCGCTCCCACCCGAACGCCTCGCAGACCGCGCTCGAGGTGACGCCCGGCAGCACGCACGCGGCGAGGAACGAGGCCGCGACCAGGCCGGCCGCGAACAGCTTCTCCGCATAGGGTCCCGCGATGGGCGCGAGGGCGCGGGCGGCGTCCTCGGCAGACTCGATCGCGATGCCGTTGGGGTAGAGGACCGTGCCCGTCGTCACGATGATGAACCACGCGATCGCGCACGCGACGATGGCGCCCGCGCAGGCGTCGGCGCGCCGGAACGGCAGGCTTTCGACGTCGTCTCCGCAGTCGACCACGTTGTTCTGCGCGAGGAAGATCATCCACGGGGCGATGGTCGCGCCGATGGTCGCGATGAGGAGCGAGTAGAACTGCGCGTCGCCCGAGAGGTTGGGGACGACGGTGCCCACCAGCGCCTCGCCCCAGTCGGGCCCGGCGAGGAACGCCGCGACCACGTACGTGAGGAACACGCACGAGACGGCGAGCAGGACCTTCTCCACACGCTTGTAGCTGCCGCTCGTGCACAGGAGCCACACGACGAGGCCCGAGAGCGGGACCGAGACGAACGACGGGATGCCAAAGAGCTCCATGCCGCTCGCGATGCCCGCGAACTCGGAGAGCGTGACCGCGATGTTCGACACGAGCAGCGCGAGCATGGCGAGGGCGGTGAGGCGGATGCCAAAGCGCTCGCGGATGAGCGACGAGAACCCCTTGCGCGTCACGAGGCCCATGCGCGCGGCGGATTCCTGCACCACCACCAGCAGGAACGTCATGACGGGGATCATCCACAGCATCTTGTAGCCGTAGAGCGCGCCCACGCTCGAGTAGGTCGCGATGCCGCCGGCGTCGTTGCCCGCCATCGCGGCCACCATGCCCGGGCCGATCGCCCCGAGGTAGAGGAGCCAGCGCGGCTTCGGCTTGTGCTCGGTCCCGCGTCCGGCCTCGTCGCCGCCCGCAGGCTTGCCCGCGCCGCCCGCGCCGCCCGCGTTCCCCTTGCTGCCCGCGCCGCAAGCGCCGCCCGCGGGCCCGCCCTTCGCCGTGCCTGCCGCCTCGCGCCCGGGCGTGGGCTTCGCGAGGTCGGCGTTCGTGTTCTGCTTCATGCTGTCGTCTCCAGACGTCGGTCCGTCGGTCGCTCCGGCGCCCTAGAGCGCGCCCATGGCGGCGGCGAAGGCGAACGTGAGACCCACAAAGACGGCGGACCCGGCCACCATGCAGGCCACCGCGGCCCCGGTCCCGGGCGTGGGCTTGTCCTCGTCGAGCAGCTTCTCGATGAGCTTGGTGTACGGCGAGGTGAGTGCGACGAGCAGGGCGACCGTCACCATGGCGGCCGAGAGCGTCGCGATCGTGAGGTCGTGGTCGAACCCGGCGGGCACCGAGCCCGTCCACACGGCGCAGCTCACGAGCAGCCAGCCGAGCGCGCCCATCACGACGCCGGTGAAGACGTTGCGCACGATGAGGCCCGCGAGCGAGGGCGGGTTGTCGTCGACGAGGTAGCTCGAGGCGAACACCGCCATGTCGTCGGCCACGAGCAGCACGATCGGCAGGAACGCGAGCACCACGAGCTCCATCGCCGCGGGCAGCAGGTGGCAGAGCACCGCCCCGATCACGACCCACGCCCCGAACCACAGCTCGCGGCGCAGGAACCACGCGAGCTTGCCCGTCTTGTCGCCGCTCTCCCCGCGCGTGCCGCTCGCGAGCGCGAGGTTGCGCTCGTGCTCGTCCTCCATGACGTGGAGCGCGTCGTCGACCGTGACGATGCCGAGCAGCTTCCCGTCCTCGTCCACGACGGGTATGCTCACCAGCGAGTACTTGTTCATCTCGTCGGCGACGGTCTCCTGGTCGTCCTCGGGCGAGACGGTGATGATCCGGTCGGAGAACGCGATGTCGGCGAGCTTCTGCGCGTCCTCGCTTATGAGCAGGTCGCGCATCGAGACGATGCCGTTCAGGTGGCTGTTCTCGTCGACGGTATATACATAGAAGATGCTCTCGAAGCTGTCGTCGAGCTTCTCGATGCGCCGCTTGGCGTCCCCCACGGTCGAGGTGTCGGGCAGCGCCACGAGCTCCGACGTCATGATGCCGCCCGCCGTGTCGCGCGGGTAGCCGAGGAGCTGGCGGATCGCCTTGCCCTCCTTGACGCCCATGAGGTTGAGGAGCTTCTCGGCCTTCTCGTAGGAGAGGGCGCCGATGATGTCGGCCGCGTCGTCGGGGTCCATCTGTGCGATCATCGCGGACGCCTGGCGCTCGGGCATCTCGTCGATGACGTCGGCCTGGAACTCGTCCTCGAGCTCCGACATCGCCTGCGCCGCGTTCGCGGTGTCGAGCTGGCTGAACACCTGAGCGCGCAGCTTGGGGTCGAGCTGCTCGATGATGTCCGCGATGTCGGCGGGGTGCATGTCCTCGAGCGACTTGTGCGTGACCGAGAGCTTGACCTGCGAGAGGTCGCGGTCGAGCAGGTCCATGTAGCTCCACGCGATGATGCGCTCGGGGATGGGGTTGCCCAGGGCCTTCGCGCTCGCGCAGACCATCTTCTCGAGGCCGGGGTGGATGCCGCGCAGGATGCCGCGCACGCCGACCTCGGCGCCGAGGAGGCGGAGCTGGTCGTCGCCGGTCTGCGAGAGCTTGAGGTCGTTCACGCGGACGACCTTCATGCCCTGCGTGTCGACGATCTGCTTGTTCATGAGGTCGCGCTGAAGGAGCAGCTCGTTGGGCTGCAGGTAGGAGAACCGGACCTCGGCGGCGTCGACGTTGAGCACGATGCGGTCGTCGTCGTACGACTTGACGTACTTGCGCCACGAGATCATGAAGGGGACCTTGGCGGGGCCCTTGAAGGCGAGCGCCGTGATGCGGGGGAAGACCTCGCCCACGGCGGCCCCCAGGTCGCTCACCGAGCCGATCTTCTCGCCGGAGGCGTCGTAAACCTGCGTGCCGAGAACTTGAGACAGATAAGGCATGCCACTCCCATTTCGTGTCAGGCCGTCCCCGCGGGTCCTCGCTGCGCCCGGCTCTGCCTCGGCATCATGACTGCCTCGGGAGTCGCTTTCGTGCGGCGCGCTATGACGAGCTTTCTGGGGAACAGGGCCATGCGGTCAGATGACACCCCTCGCGGTCCCATCTGACGGGAGCGGAGCGAAGGGCTAGCACGTACTGTGCGGTCGAGGTTTCAAAATCAAGCCCTTCTCTTAGCCTATAGGAGACGACGTTCCGACCTCTTTCGGGACGCGTCGGGGGTGATGGTACTCTTCCTTGCCCGAAATGTGAACCCGCGCGAGTTGGGGAATCTGTGATTCGCACGCCGACGGGCGGATTTGCCCGCGAATTGCCGATACCGTCCGAATGGGGGATGGCGTTTTTGCCGCCGTTGACCCGTAATAGCGCATTTGGGTTACTGACATCGCCGGCCCGTTGCGCGATACCTGTGCCCACACGAACGCGCCGCCGCGCCCGCCGCGCACCGGGAAGTGCCGGGCGGTCGTGCTAGAATTGCCGGGCTCGGCAAAGAGGACAGACAGGGAGGCGCGCCCCATCCAGCGCGCCGCGGGCCTTCCCGGCAGGGGAGACCGGTTCGAGACAAGGGAGGAAGACCCGTATGGACGAGACGAGGGTTCTCGAGGTCAAGCAGAACATCCTGTGGAAGAACACCCAGCAGGCCGACGACTTCAGGCGCGCGAAGGCCGCCGAGGGGACGTTCTTCCTCGACGTGATGGCGTCCCCGGGCGCCGGCAAGACGACGCTCATCCTCGCGCTCCTCAAGGAGCTGCGCGAGCGCGGGCTCTCGGTGGGCGTCATCGAGGCCGACCTCGAGAGCGACGTCGACGCTCAGAAGATCAAGGAGGCCGGCGTCCCGAGCGTCGAGCTCAACACGCGCGGCGTCTGCCACGTCGAGATGGGCATGGTCGAGCGGTCCTTCGCGGCCTTCGGCGACCTGCACTTCGACGTCGTGGTGCTGGAGAACATCGGCAACCTCGTGTGCCCCGCCGACTTCGACACCGGAGCCCACACCCGCGTCATGCTGCTCTCGGTGCCCGAGGGCTACGACAAGGTCTATAAGTATCCGCCGATGTTCGCGGTGACCAACGCCCTCATCGTGACCAAGTGCGACTACCTGCCGCTCAACCCCGACTTCGACCTCGAGGCGCTCGACAAGCAGGCCCACGCCCTCAACCCCGACCTGCAGGTCTTTGTCACCTCCGCCCGCACCGGCGAGGGCGTCGCCGCCGTGGCCGACTGGCTCGTCGCCTGCCGCAACGCCGCCGTCAAGACGAAGTAGCCCGAGCGGCATAGGCAGCGCAAGCAGCGC
>CAYMHQ010000046.1:0-1373 GCA_964390275.1 uncultured Coriobacteriaceae bacterium | reverse complement strand
CAACGCCGCCGTCAAGACGAAGTAGCCCGAGCGGCATAGGCAGCGCAAGCAGCGCAGGGCCCGAGCCCGAACTGAGTTCGAATAGGAGACGGCCGCCGTCAACCGACTGGCTGACGGCGGCCGTTTTGCGTTCCACCGGGGGGAAGCGCCGGGGGCGGGTGTTGCGATTCTCGGCCGGCAACCTGCCCGTTCGTCCTACCTGTCCGCGCCGCTCGGCCTGCCCGAGTAGTCGAGCGACCGCGCGAAGGCGTCGAACGGCCCGTCGCCGAGGAACGCCGCGACGGCGCGCGGGTAGTCGCCGAGCGCCCGCTCGAACAGGTCGGGGAACGACTCGCGCGAGACGGCCCCGGTGAAGGGGTTCGTCCAGGCGGCGCGCGCCTCGTTCATCGACCGGGCGTCCGCCTCGGGCCGGTCGGCGCGGTGGGCGAGCGACTCGAGCAGCGAATGGTGCCGCACGGCCCGCTCGAGGTTCGCGATGCGGCGCGAGCGCGGCGACCCGTGGGGTTCGATGAGGCTGTAGCAGAGGCGCATGTCGTCGACGGCGCCCTCGTAGTCGTCCGGGCGCACGTCGAGGCCGAACAGGGTCCTCCCCACCTTCGCCATGAGGGTCCCCGCGGGCAGCAGCCCGCCCTCGGGTTTCTCAAGCACGCCGACCGGCGGGAACTGCGCGACCGAGCACCCGCGGTAGTGGGCGAGCATGCCGCAGTCGATCTCGCTCTCGATCACGGCGTGCACCTCCGAGCGCGCGTCCGCGAGTCCGTCGCGCCAGTCTGCCGTCATCGCGCCGCCGGCCGCGCCGCTCTCAGCATCGTCATCCTCGGCCCCATCGCCCGCCTCGCCGCCGCGCCCGCACAGCTCGAACTCCTGGGCGTACACAAAGGGGTGCGCCGTCCGGTCGAGCACGTAGTGGGCCACCAGGCCGAGCGCGAACGCCTCGCCGGCGGGGCGCGCCTCCGGGCCGAGCTCGTCGACGCCCGAGCGCAGCAGGTCGAACGCCTCGCCAACACGGCGGCGGTGCATCTCCCCGCCCAGATGCGCGGCCGACCGGCGCACCGAGGTGAAGCAGAAGAAGAACGGGTCGGGTCCCTGGCAGCCGAGGAGGAACGCCCTGCGCGCGGGCTCCGATCCCGTCTGGACGGCGTCTATGCGGGCGTCGCCCCCGCGGTTGAGGGCTTCTTCGCCGAACAGGTAATGGGCTATGAGGGCGGGCATGACGGGTCTCTCCTTGGGTTCCGGCGGGTATGGCGGGCTTGCCGCCGCGCGGGTTCGGGCGCGCGGGGCTGTGCGCGGGCCACATGATACCCGTTTGCGTCGCCGCCTCCGCTGTCCCCGGGCGATTTGTACTCGTCGCACGATGTTCGCGCCGCCGCGCG
>CAYMHQ010000045.1:6634-16779 GCA_964390275.1 uncultured Coriobacteriaceae bacterium | reverse complement strand
TGCTGTACGTTTTTTCGAGAAGTCGGTGCCAGTGCAAGCCGCGAGACGAACTTCGAAGCCCTCGGTCACGGTTTCGCGGTTATCGAAATATCACCACAGACGTAGCGAACTGGGGTTTCATCGATGCCTTTTCCCTCGCGTCCCTTGAAATGCCGTATGCATCATTGATGCATACGGCCTCTGGCACCGACTTCTCCGATTTTCGTACAGCAATTGGCCCCGAAATGAAATTCGAGGCCTCTCCTTTCGAGAATTGATGTAACCGGTTCAACGTTTGATGTAACTGGTTCGAACATTGATGCGACTCGTTAGAAGATTGATACAAATCTCGCTCTGTCGGCCGTTTTGCCCGCCATCTCGCTCGCGAGCTGTCCCTCTTGCCGCTCACATCTCCAGGAACCGCTCGTGAATAGTCGTGTCCCCGTCGAGTTCGGGGTGGAACGCGAGCCCAATCTGGTTGCCGTATCGCACGCCAACAATCCGCCCGTCTACCTGCGATAACACCTCGACCCCGGGCCCCACCTCGGCGATGTACGGGGCGCGGATGAACGTCATCGGCAGGCTGTCGCCCCACGACCCCACGGCCCCTGAAGTGCGGAAACTTCCGAGCTGGCGTCCGTAGGCGTTGCGCACCACGCGGGCGGGCAGGGTCCCGAAGCACGGCAAGCCGCCCTCGACCTCCTCGGCGAGCAAAATGAGTCCCGCGCACGTGGCGAGCACGGGCATCCCACCGGCGATCAGGCGACTGAGCGGCTCGAGCATCCCGCGCTCAGCGAGGAGCTTCCGCTGGACGGTGCTCTCCCCGCCCGGTAGGACCAGCCGGTCGAACGCCGGCGCCCCGCCCGACTCGCCCGCCGCGCACGCGCCCGCCAGGTTGCTCGCGTCCCTCAGCTCCACGATTCGCGCGCCCAGCTGCCGGAGTCGCGCCTCGTGCTCGGCGAACGCCCCTTGGAGCGCGAGCACCCCGACGGTCACGCCCGCCCGGGTCGCACCCGCCGCCTCAACCTTGCCTTCCGCATCGCTCTCGCCCGCCATCTACCTGCCCCTTTCCGCCATGAGCAGCGCGATTTCGTCCTTGTTGATGCCCACCATCGCCTCGCCCAGGTTTTCCGAGAGCCGCGCGACGGCGTCGGGGTCGTTGTAGCTGGTCACGGCCCCCACGATGGCTCGCGCGCGCTTGGCGGGGTTGCCCGAGGCGAAGATGCCGCTGCCCACAAAGACGCCCTCGGCCCCCAGCTGCATCATGAGCGCCGCGTCGGCCGGGGTCGCGATGCCGCCCGCCGCGAAGTTGACTACGGGGAGCTTGCCGTGCTCGTGGACGTATCGCACCAGGTCAACGGGCACCTCGAGCCGCTTGGCCTCCTCAAAGAGCTCGTCGGGGCGCAGCGAGGCGACGTGGCGAATCTGCGAGTTGATGAGGCGCATGTGGCTGACCGCCTGTACCACGTCGCCCGTCCCCGGCTCGCCCTTGGTGCGGATCATGCTCGCGCCCTCGGCGATCCGACGCAGCGCCTCGCCCAGGTCGCGCGCGCCGCACACGAACGGCACGGCGAACGCGGCCTTGTCGATGTGGAAGACGTTGTCGGCGGGGGAGAGGACCTCGCTCTCGTCGATGTAGTCGATGTCGATGGCCTGCAGCACCTGCGCCTCGACGAAATGCCCGATGCGCACCTTCGCCATGACGGGGATGCTCACCGCCTGCTGGATCCCCTTGATCATCGCGGGGTCGCTCATGCGCGAGACGCCGCCGGCCGCGCGGATGTCGGCGGGGATCCGTTCGAGCGCCATGACCGCGCACGCGCCGGCCTCCTCCGCGATGCGCGCCTGGTCGGGCGTGGTGACGTCCATGATGACGCCGCCTTTGAGCATCTGCGCGAGTCCGCGGTTGAGCTCGATGCGGGAGGCCGGGTCAGGGGAAGTAGTTGAGCTGGGGGAGGAAGAGAAAGTGGGGGAGGCTGCCATGGGGCCGGTCCTTTCGATGTCGTGTCCGAGGGGTGTCCGAGCCGGTCTGCCGAGCCGGTCTGCCGAGCTGGTTTACCGAGCGAGCTTGCCGAGCGGGCGCCCCGGTTTTGCAAGTCCGACATCCTAGGCCGAGTGTGGCCTTGGTGAAATATCCATTTCATGTAATAATGACAAGGCCAGTACAAGGCCAGAACACCTGAAGCGCTATAGTCAGAATCCGAAGAGGCGTCATGGTGATGATCGGCGACGACTGGCGGCGATTGACGGGAGCGGGAGGCCACCCGATGCTGAGCTACGACATGGATTCGCGCGGTGAGCTGGGGCTTTACGAGCACCTGTACCGCTGCATCCGGGACGACATCCTCTCGGGCACCCTCGACCCCAACGACCGCCTGCCCTCCAAGCGTCGGCTTGCCGAGCACCTCGGCGTGAGCGTCATCACGGTCGAGGGCGCCTACCGCCAGCTTGTCGCAGAAGGGTACGCCTATTCGCTCCCCAAGCGCGGCTTCTATGTTTCCGAGCTTCCGCGGAACGCGCGGAGCGCTGCCCGGGTGCATGCTGCGACGACGCCCGCCGACTCCGCCGTTGTCGCAGCTCAACGCCCCAATTCCGCCGGCTCTTCGGCTTCTGCCGCCAGCTCGGCCCCCGCGTGCTTCGCCGACTTCACGCGCCCGTCGCTGCGCTCGGGCTCCTCGGCCGCGCGCCTCTGGGGGAAGGCTCTCCGCGCGGCGCTCTCACAGGAGGACGAGAAGACGCTCTTCTCCTCGCAGCCGCCGCAGGGGTCGGTCCGCCTCCGACGCGTCATCGCCGCCTATCTGCGTACGTCGCGCGGCATGGACGTTGACCCCGACTGCATCGTGGTGGGCGCCGGCTCCCAGATTCTCTACGGCATGATTCCGCTGCTCGCGGCCGGTGTCGCGCCCGAGTCCGTCCCCGTGCGCATCGCGCTCGAGGACCCCGGCTACCCGCGCTTGTACGAGACGTATCGGATGCTCGGCGTCCCCGTAGTCCCCGTCCCGCTCGACGTCGAGGGGATGGACGTCGCCGCGCTCGGCCGCACCGAGGCGACGGTCGCCCACGTGATGCCGTCGCACCAGTTCCCCACCGGCCGTGTGACGAGCGTGTCCAGGCGCTACGAGCTGCTCGGATGGGCGTCGCGCCGCCCCGGCCGCCTCATCGTGGAGGACGACTACGACTGGGAGTTTCGCTTCGCCGGCCGTCCCATCCCCTCGCTCCAGAGCATCGACGCCGAGGGCCGCGTCATCTACCTCAGCACCTTCTCGAAGAGTCTGAGCGCCGCCCTGCGCATCGCCTTCGCCGTGGTCCCGCACCACCTGATCGAGCGGCTCCGGCATGCCGCCAACCTCGACCCGTCTGCGCTGTTCGGCCTGTTCGCGGGCACCGTGAGCTCCGTTGACCAGATTGCGCTCGCGCGCCTCCTCGAGTCGGGCGACTACGAGCGCCACCTCAACCGCTATCGCAAGGAGTCCCGCGACGTGCGCGACGCGCTCGTCCGGGCGCTCGAGTCCGCGTTCCCCAAGGGAGACGTCGCGATCGAGGAGGCCGATTCGGGCCTGCATTTCGTGCTCGCGCTGCGCGTGGAGTCCACCGCCGAGCCTGTCGTCGCGCCCGCTGCCCCCGAGCCCGCCACCGAGCCTTCCGCCGAGTCCGCGGTCGCCGAGGCCGAACTCGCAATCGCTCGCGAGGCCCTCAAGCTGGGCGTTCGCCTGGCACCGCTCTCGTCGTACGCGATGGGGGAGGGCGGCGGCGCCTCCGGAGGTCCCGACGGCTGGGCGCGCTTCGTCATGCAGTACGACGGACTCGAGCCGGGGTTGGTCGAGAGTGCGGCTCAGGCGATCCGCCGTGCGGTGCAGGCAGCCAACTGCGGGGCGCTCCCCCGATAGCGCGAACCCGACCGCGCGCGATTCGCAGCGGATTCGGGTCAGACGATATGGACCCCGGACTGCTACCTCGGACTACACGCCAGCGTCAGCGGGTCTCGCACCGCCGGCGTGCCCTCACCCTCGGCTACCCCCTCATCCGCCCCCGCACGAGGTCGATGAGCTCCTGCTTGGTGTGGACGTCGAGCTTGCGGTAGAGGCTCATGGCGTGGGTGTTTACCGTGTTCGTCGAGATGGTGAGCGCGTCGGCCGTGGCTTGGGCCGTGGCGCCGCCGGAGAAGTGGAAGAGGATGTCGGTCTCGCGGCTCGTGAGCCCGTGCGCCTTGCGGACCGCCTCGCACGCCGCCCGCCGCGCTTCCTCCCGGGATTCCGCGTCCGAGGTAGCATCGCCCGCCAGACCCGCGTTGCCCGCCAGTCCCGCGGCACTCGCCCCGTCTGCCGCGCCCGCATCCCCGCGCGACCCCGACCCTGCGAGCAACGCGCGGGCGAGCTGGTCGTTGAAGTTCGCGAGGCAGAACACCACGAGGAACATCGTGAGGCACAGGCCCAGTGCGATCGCCGCCGAGGTGAGGATGCCGTTGCCGAGCCCCTCGGCCACCGCGGGCGCCCAGGCGAGGAGCGCCACCTGCACCGGCTTCATCACGAGCGCCGGCCCCAGGAACGCGATGGTGAACGTCCGCACGGGGGCGAGCCCGTAGCGGTAGACCACGATGAGCGTCGAAATCCCCGCGATGACCAGCGACAGCCTCCGCACGAAGCGCGACGACCCGTACGCGAACACGTTGGACGACATGAAGACGAACATCGCCACGAGCAGCACCACAAAGACGACCGCCACCAGGCACAGCACCACGGGCAGGGTCGCGCGCGTGCGGCGCAGGCTGTTGCGGTTGACGTAGAGCATGAAGGCGACAAAAAGCCCGAGCGCGACGAAGAGCAGGATGTCCGAAACCTGCCCGCAGCGCACCGTCTGGTCGTCCATGCCGAAGTAGTGCGCATAGCTCATGAGGGAGACGACCGCCCCGGCGACTGCGAGCAGCGCTACCTGCTGCCGTGCCCGCCGGCGCGACGCCGCCGACCTGCCGCCCGCGCCCCCGGCCTCGGCCCCCGCCCCCTCGACGCACGCGAACTCGGCCGATCCCGCGACCCCCTCGGCCCCCGCCCCCTCCAGCTTCCGTGCGATGAGCCGCACGCAGAAGAGGCAGGCGCCCATCACGGTGTAGCCCGCGGTGCCCACGGTCGCCATGCGCGGGGCGTCGTCGGTAACCTCGAACGCGATGGCGAAGCTCGCGACGGCTGCCACGATGAGCAGCACGCTTTCCACGTCGACGCCGAGGGAGTACGTCTGGCGCAGCGACTCCTGCACCCAGCCGAAGAAGAGCGCGCAGAAGGCGAGCGCCACCACGAGCAGGCAGCAGTTCGCGAGGAGCGGTCCCCACGGCGTGCTGCCGGCCGCGTCGTCGCACAGGGGACCCGCGAGCAGGGCCATGGCGCATGTTCCCGCGGCGCCCGCGCCGAGCGCGACGAACGGGTTGTCAAAGACGCCCGCGACCTTTCCCTGCAGCGCGGCGGCGCAGGTCGCGATGACGAACACGAGCGCGACGAGGGCGATGTAGGCGAGCGTGGGGTCGAACGCCGCGAAGGAGGAGAAGAGCGGCGCGTGGAGGCTCGTGCGCAGGTACGTCCAAAGGAAGGCCCACGCCACCATGGTGAGCAGCGACGCGGCGACGGTGATAACGCGAGACGTTCTTGCCATGTGCGTGCGTCCCCTTTCGCCCCCGCGCCCGTGCGCGCTCGCCGTTCCGACGGGCTCGCCGTCCGGGCCGACGCGCCGGCTGGGCGGTCCCTCCTGACGGCGGTCCCTCCCGACGCGCCTCCGCGTTTGGGGGCCGATGCAACCAAAAAGGCGCCCTGTACGGACGCCGCTTGTATTTCCGCAGGTCAAACGGTCAATCACAAATCGTTTGTGAACACCTCACAAGCTCGCGCCGCACCTCACAGAGCCAAAGACCACAAGCGCCTTGTGAAGACTGCGCGCCCTTGGAGCGGCTAGATTCTAGCACAACGCAAGGCAGGCGCGGCAGGGCTGCGCGGCGCCCCGGGCCCACGGCGAGCGCGCAGCACCGCATGCATCACGACGCGTCCCCGCGTCTGCCATTGCGTCGAACCGCCCGGCTCGCGGTTCGAGAGTCCCTCCGTTCCATCGTGTTCCACCCTGTTCCGAATCACGTTCCTACATACCATCAAGGAGGAAACGCAATGCAGCAGGTTTCACGCAGGTCGTTCATTGCCGGCGCCGCCATGACGGGCGCGGCAGCCACCGCCGCCACCACGGCGACCGCCCTGGCCGACTCCGCCAGCGCCACCGTCGCCGACGGGATCGACTGGAAGTACGAGGCCGACGTCGTCGTCATCGGGTCGGGCGGCTCGGGCCTCCCCGCCGCGCTCAAGGCCATGGAGGACGGCGCGAGCGTCATCGTCGTCGAGGCCAACTGGGACTGCGGCGGCCACGCGGCCGTCTGCGAGGGCTGGCTCCAGTCCGGCGCCGGCACCGACATCCAGAAGGAGAACGGCATCGAGGACTCCGCCGACCTCTACTATCTCGACTACACCTACGGCGGCGTCGTGCCCTCTCGCAAGAACGACCGCGCCATCATCCGCGCCATCGCCGACAACATGGTCGAGGCGTACGACTTCATCCGCGCCAAGGGCGTCCTCGTCCAGCCCGGCGCGCCCCAGTTCCTCGACGGCCCCTCGACCTTCGACGCCGACGCCCCCGAGGGCGCCGTCAACTGCGACCACGTCCCCCGCGTCACCTTCGCCGACGCCACCACCGAGAACTGGGTCTCCTACCGCGGCAAGAACGAGTCGGGCATCGGCCTCACCCGCCCGCTCGAGCGCACCCTGCGCCAGACCGGCGGCCAGTTCCTCATGAACTACCACATGGACAAGATCATCCGCGCCAACGTCAACGAGGGCCGCGTCCTCGGCGTCATGGCGACCTACAACCCGCACATCATGCCCGGCGAGTCCGAGCCGCTCGACCACCTCATGCACGACGGCGACATCGACTGCACCGACGAGCAGGTCTACGTCAAGGCGAACAGGGCGGTCATCGTCTGCACCGGCGGCTCCACCGGCAACCTCACCCTGCGCACCGCGTTCGACCCGCGCCTCGGGCCCGAGTTCGACGGTCTCGGCGGCATGCCCTTCTCCGACCAGGACGGCTCCGGCGAGATGGCGGCCATGGCGGTGGGCGCGTGCCTGGGCGCCATGGGCAACTACTTCGAGCACGGTGGCACCGCGATGGCGATGGCGAAGCGCGTGGGCTGCCGCTACGGGTACGGCTCGGGCTTCTCTCCCGAGAGCAAGGTGTGGCCGCTCGTCGTGGCCAACGGCGTGCCGGTCGACTACGACAGCATGATTCTGGTGAACATGCAGGGTAAGCGCTGCGGCAACATCGACATCGGCTGCATGGGCAAGTTCGTCGACAAGTCCTACACCTACTTCGATGACGCGTTCTCGAGCGTCGTGGTGGACGATCCCGAGGTTGACGGCGACGCCCGTCGTCTGGCCGGCCCGCTCTGGGCGATCTTTGACCAGGCCACCTGCGAGGCCCACGACTGGGGCGAGCTCGAGCAGGGCACCGTCGACTACGAGAACGGCTACTGCTTCAAGGCCGACACCATCGAGGAGCTGGCCTCCAAGATCGTCAACAAGTACTACGAGGACGTCAAGATGGACCCGGCCGTGCTCGCCGAGACCGTCGCGAACTACAACTCCTACGTCGACGCGGGCGAGGACCCCGAGTGGGGCACCGTCGACCACCTCGTGAACAAGATCGAGACCGGCCCGTTCTACGCGGCCTGGGCGACCCCCAACCTGCACGACACCATGAGCGGCCTGCGCGTGAACAACTGCATGCAGGTGCTCGACGTCTACGGCGAGCCCATCGAGGGCCTCTACGCGGCGGGCGAGTCGAGCGCCGGCTCCCGCGCCCACGGCCTCGGCCGCGTGATCACCACGGGCTACATCGCCGGTCGCAGCGCGGCGGCGGAGACCCAGGGCCCCGGCGCCCCCGGCTCGAAGTCGGTGGGCAACGCGGTGACCACCGAGATGGCCGTCTACGGCGAGCCTCCCGCGGAGAAGGAGGAGACCGTCCAGCAGGGCGTCGCGAGCGAGGGCGTGAAGGACGGCAACTTCGTCGGCTCCTCGCCCAACGGCCAGGGCGGCGAGCTCCAGGTCCAGATCACCGTCTCGGGCGGCCAGCTCGCGTCCGTCGACGTGATCAAGCACAACGAGACGCCCACCATCGGCGGCGCGGCGCTGCCCACCCTCATCGCCGAGGCCCTCGAGGCCCAGTCGGCCGACGTGGACGCCGTGGCCGGCGCGTCCGTGACGAGCGCCGCCTTTGTGGAGGCCCTCGGCAACGCGATGGCGAAGGCCGGGCTGTAAGGCTGACATAGCGTGCGAATGGGAGGGGCCGTCGGCGAGTCGATGCCGGCGGCCCCTCCGCGCTGCCCAGTTACTCGTGCTACGTGCAAATTGAGGGGACTCCATACTCGTGCTACGTGCAAAATATGGGATAGGCTATACTCGTGCTACGTGCAATTTAATGCCTTTCAAAAACATGTTGCATGGATAAAAAACGAGGTAGATACCCGTGATTTCACGTAAAGCGATGCACAGGCTCTTCGAATGGAAACAGGCATCCCAAGGTTCGACCGCACTGCTTATCGAAGGGGCGCGCCGTGTCGGAAAAACAACATTGGTGAAAGAGTTTGGGCGTCAAGCTTACCGGTCCACCCTCTTCATCGACTTTGCCAAAGCGTCGAGAGAGGTCAAAGGGTATTTCCAAGACATGTCCGAGGACCTCGACTCGCTGTTTCTCTACCTTTCCGCCCGGTACGGCGTCACGTTGCATAATCGAGAGACCCTTGTCGTGTTCGACGAAGTTCAAAGGTTCCCCTTCGCACGCGGAATGGTGAAATACCTGGTTGAGGACGGGCGGTTCGACTATATCGAGACGGGCTCGCTTATTTCGATCAGGGAGAACGTCGCTGACATTGTCATTCCGTCCGAAGAGGTCCCGTTCGAGCTTGCGCCGCTCGACTTTGAGGAGTTCCTTCAGGCGATGGGCGAGGAGCCCCTCTGCGAGCTGTTGCGTGCGTTCTATGCAAAGCGAACGCCGGTTCCTGACGACATACATCGTAAAGCGCTCCGCCTGTTCCGTGAATACATGCTGGTGGGCGGAATGCCTGCCGCGGTTGACGCATACGTCGCCGAACGAGACCTTGCGGCAGTGGACAAGAAGAAACGCGAGATTATCAGTCTCTACCGCCACGATATAACGCGCTTCGCGAAGGGGTACGAACACAAGGTCGTCCAGGTTTTCGACCAGATACCGGGTCAGCTGTCGAAGCACGAGAAGAAGTACGCTCTCAACTCGCTTGACGAAGACGCTCGGAGAAGGTCCTACGAATCCGCCTTCTTCTGGCTTGATGATGCGCGCATTGTCAACCCGTGCTACGACGTCACGGATCCGGATATCGACCTTCGTATGACGCGCAATGACGAATCGGTGAAGTGCTATATGGCCGATACCGGTCTGCTGGTGTCGCACGCCTTTCCCGCGGGCCTTTCGAAGGAAGCGTACCGTGACGTGCTGCTTGGGAAAATCGGCCTGAACGAGGGAATGCTTGTGGAAAACGTCGTGGCACAGACGCTTCGCGCGAAGGGCGACGAGCTGCTGTTCCACTCGCGCTATGACCGCGAAGACGCGCGCAACCGCATGGAGATCGACTTCCTGACGGTCCGGCCTTTTCCCGATGCCGCGATGAAACCCCGCGTCTCCCCGATCGAAGTCAAATCAACGGCGCGCTACGGTACCGTCTCGCTCGACAAATTCAAGGCAAAGTACGGCAAACGCGTCGGAACGCAGTTCGTTGTGCACCCCAAGCCTCTCGCAGTGGACGGCGACCGCATATACGTTCCGCTGTACATGGCGCATCTGATATAGGAAGGCGCCCGCGCACGGAGCCGGTGCCAGTGCAAGCGGCGAGACGAACTTCGAGGTCACCGGTCACGGTTCTTTGATGCAACCAGTTAGAAGGTTGATATAAGCCCCTTCTAGCGGGCCGTTTTGCCCGCCATCTCGCCTTCAGAACGACTGCCTTCTCCTCACATCTCCAGGAACCGCCCGTGAATCGTAGCGTCTCCGTCGAGCTCAGGCGATCCACCGCGCGGCTCAGTAGCCGCCTACTCCGCCTCGCCCGTCTGTGC
>CAYMHQ010000045.1:0-6534 GCA_964390275.1 uncultured Coriobacteriaceae bacterium | reverse complement strand
CAGGCGATCCACCGCGCGGCTCAGTAGCCGCCTACTCCGCCTCGCCCGTCTGTGCCATGTGCTCCACGAGACGTGCGGCGCGCGGGTTGTCCGTCCGGTAGACACCCACCACGACGGGGAATCTCATCCCCTCGACGGGCACCAGGGCGCAGCCGCACTCGCGGGCGTAGGTCTCGAGCGGGGTGCCGGGCACAATGGGCGAGACCAGCTTATACAGGTCGAGCGCGTACATGCTGTTGGGGCCCTCCCACACCGCCGTGCGCGACTTGGGGTAAAAGCCGGCGTCGCAGCAGACGCGCCGGAACTCCTCCCAGGCGATGTAGCCGCTCAGGTACTCGCCCTCGGGACGCCAGATCTCGAGATCCTCGAGCTCGCGCGCGGTGAGCGCCGCGCGGGCCGCGAGCGGGTTGTCAGGTCCCACGGCGATGAGGAGCTGCCCCTCATGAACCACCCGGTGGGCGTAGGTGCCGTCCTCCTGCGATAGACGCGGGTCGGCCAGGAAGGTGAAGAGGACGTCGGCGGTGCCGAGCGACGCGGGGAGGTCGAGGTCGTGCGCGACGTCGAGCACGGACACCTCGAAGCCCAGCTCGCGCGCCGCCTGGTTGATCTGCGCGAGAAGGCAGGTGTTTGCGAGGACGCCGCACACGGAGAGCGTCGTGGGCCGGTGCTCGAGCTTGTCGAGGGCGAAGCGGATGTCCGCGCCGATCTCGAGGAGGTCGCGTGCGCGGCGTAGGACGAGGGTGCCGGCCTCGGTGAGCTCGAAGCCGTGCGTGGTGCGGTTGATGAGCGTGCAGCCCAGCTCGGCCTCGAGCGCGCTGATGTGGCGGCTCAGCACCGACTGCGAGAAGTTGAGCCGCGCGGCGGCCTTCGTGAAGGTGCCCTCTGAGACGAGAACCGCGAATTCTGCCAGGTAATCGTACATGGAGTCCTCCCAGGTTGGCCCGACCGCTCTGGCTGCGGGCGTGCGCGCCGCGCGCGCTGGGCCAAAGCAGCCTGACTGGAACCCCATTATAGACGCCTGCCGCGCCCCCTCGTCCGCCGCCTCCTCGACATTTTGGAGTTTTATGCACGGGGGCCTCGGGTGCCCCTGGCTGCTCCCGAGGCCCCCGAGGCCCGCATCCGGCTTCGTGCGCCGGCTCTATTCTCGACCGCCGATCGGCAGGCCGATTGCCCTACTCAGCGACCTGCTGATCGGTGTAGGCGTATTCGCCGGCCGCGTATCCCGAGTTGAAGCACCAGCCCAGCGAGATGCCGAAGCGCTTCGTGTAGAAGATGCCGTCGACGATGTTGCCCATGGTGTCGACGCCGGCGCTGTAGAGGCCGGGAATCACCTTGTTGTCGGTGTCGAGCACGCGGAAGTGCGTGTCGACGCGCGGTCCGCCGAAGGTGTTGTACGGGCGGATGGCGACCTCGAACGCGTAGAACGGCCCCTCCTCGCCCATGGGGAAGAGGTACGCGGGGTCCTTGCCAAAGAGGTCGTCGGCGCCGGCCTCGCATGCGGCGTTGTAGCGGGCGATGGACTCGCCGAACGTGTCCCGGCTGAACCCGAGGGCGTCGCCGAGCTCCTCGATCGTCGCGCCCTTGTAGGCGAACCCGTTCGACACGGCGCTCTCAAGGATGCCCTCGATGTTCTCGAGCCTGTAGTCGCAGGGGATCTGGTAGTGGTAGAAGTGCACGGCCGGCGTGGTGTTCCAGCCCAGACCCTGCAGACCGCCTTCCGCGAGGGCGTCCATCTGGGCCTTGCTCACGATCACGTAGTTCACGTTGCCCTGGTAGGTGTCGCAGCCGCGGCCCTTGATGAGGTTCGCGTTCACGTTGTTCTCGTCCTGGTAGCGCATGCCAAGGCGGTTCACGTGCACGAACATGGGGCACATCGACATGGAGTACAGCGCGTTCTTCTCAACCTCGTTGAACTCGTCGCCGATCTCGCCGAGGACGTCGCCGTAGTGCACCTCGACGCCGCCGTGCACGTGCTCGAGCTGGGCGCCGAGCTGCTTGCACACGTCGATGGTCGTGCCCTTGTTCTGCATCATGCCGAACACGAGGAACGGGTACTTGGTGTACTCGACGAGCTTCTGCGTGTCGCCGCCAAAGCCTCCGCAGCACAGCACCACGGCGGGGGCGGAGGCGGTCACGGTCGCGCCGTCCCAGCGCTTGGCCACGATGCCCGCCACGGCGCCCTCGGCGTCGGTCGTGACCTCGGTGAGCTCGGTTTCAAGCTGCACGGTGTCCACGTAGGAGACGAGCTGCTTGAAGGCCTTGCCCACCATCGTGCCGAGCACCGAGCTCTCGGCGTAGCCCACGAGACAGTCGCCGAACTCGGGGTCGCTCATGCGGTAGAGCTCGCCGGCGGGCTGCCACTCGAAGCCGCCGCGCTCGGCCATCCAGTCCGCGGTGTGGCCGGAGCGGTCGATGAAGTCCCTCACGAGAACGCCGTTCACGCAGTAGTGGCTGATCTCGTTGACGGACTCGCAGTACGCGTCGACGTCGTTCGCCCAGCCGTCCTCGAGCTGCACCTTGGCGCCCAGCGCGCAGGGGCCGTCGGACACGCCGCCGGCGCCGCCGACGCGGCCGGACTTCTCGACGAGCAGGACCTTCGCGCCGAGCTCCGCGGCGCGCGAGGCGGCCACGGTGCCCGAGGAGCCGCCGCCCACGACGATGACGTCGAAGGCGCCCAGGTCGACGGCCTCTTCGGAACTGGCCGGAGCGGCGGAGAAGTCGTCGACGTTGCCGCCGGCCTGCTCGATGCAGCTGCGTACGGCCGTGATCAGCGCGTTGCTGGTGAACGTGGCGCCGCAGACGGCGTCGACCCCGACGCTCTGCGCGTCGACGATGCGCTGGGGCAGGCGCTCAGCGACGGACTCGACCATCTGGCCGCACTCGGTGCGCACCCACCAGTGGTAGTCGAAGCCGAACATGCTCTCGCCTATGGGGTTGACGAGCTCGGAGTCCTGCGCCCTGGTCTCGACGATGCGCACGGCGGCGATCGCGTCCTGGGTGAGGTCGGTCTCGACGGTCAGATAGCCGCCGAAGCCCTTGGCCTCGGCGGTGTAGGTGCCGGGGTTCATGGGCGTCTTCGCGGCGTCGGCCAGGGCGCCGGCGGCGTTCGCTCCCAGCGCGCTGGCGCCGATGGCGGCGGCGGTCGCTGCGGTGAAGGTCCTGCGGGTCATGTCGTTCGTGCTCATGGAAGCTCCTCTCGGTAGATGTGAACGGTGCGGTCGCGCGCTATTCGGCCAGCTCGGCCAGCTCGGCCGCCGCGGTGCGCGCCGCGGTGCGGCCCGAGTAGCAGCAGTACGCGTTCATGCCGCCCGAGACCGCGTAGCAGTACGTCTCCTTGTACAGGCCGCACGACGTGGTGCCGGCGCTGTAAAGGCCCGCGATGGGCGCCCCCACCTCGTCGACGACGCGCATGGAACGGTCGACCGCCACGCCGCCGATCGACGCGAAGACGGCGTACGAGGGGCGCACGGCGTAGAACGGCCCCTGCTCGACGGTCGCGGTGAGATACTGCGGGTCCTTGCCGAAGTCCTCGTCGGCGCCGGCGGCTACGAGGCTGTTGTAGCGCGCGACGGTCGCTGTCAGGCGTGCGGGGTCGATGCCCGCGGCCTCGGCCAGCTCCTCGACGGTGTCGGCCTTGAAGACGTCGGGGTCCTCGGTCGCCGCGGCCTCGTCGAGCTGGGCCGCGAAGCCTTCGAGCAGGTCGCCGGCGTGCACGGCGGCCACGCCGCAGATGCAGCCCTCGGTCTCCATGCGCCCGGCGAAGGCGGCGTCGAATACGCAGAACACGTCATCCTGCGCGCTCCACGAGTTCGAGACCAGCGCGAAGAACTTCGTGATCTGCAGGTCCTCCTGCATGAAGCGGTCGCCGTCGCCGTTCACGATGAGGGCCGTGGGCTGCAGCGTGGCGCCCACCGAGATGGGGTCGGTGGCGGTGTAGCCCTTCACGGTGAAGACGTTCATCATGCAGACCGGGGTCTCCTTGGCGCCCGCGGCGAGGGCGAGGCGCTGGCCGTCGCCCACGTTGCAGCCGGGGAAAAGCGAGACGCTCGTGGAGAGGTCCATCCCCGCTTTCTCGCCGAGAAGCTCCAGGTTGTTGGCCATGCCGCCGCATGCGAGCACGACGGCCTTGGCCGCAATCTCGACGGTGGAGCCGTCCTCCGCCTGGGCGGTGACCCCGCAGACGCGGCCGTCGGCGACCTTGAGAGCGGTGGCGGTGGTGGAGAGCAGCACGGTGACGCCGCCGGCGGTCACGGTCTCGCCGAGGGCCATGGCGGTGGTGGCGCCGTTCCCACCCTCCCACCAGTGGAACGTGTCGTACGCGCTCTGCCCCAGGTAGTTGTCGACGCGCTCGACGATGGCCCCTTTGCCCATGAGCCAGTCGACGTCGTCCCCGGCGGCGTCGAACACGTCGCCCCACAGAAGCGGATCGGTGCGGTAGTTCGAGAACGCGAGCTCCTCGTTGACCAGCTCGAGCTTCGTGGGCAGCTCGGTGCTCTGGTCGATATGGATCTGGGACCCCAGGCCGAACATGCCCTCGGTGCCGAACAGCGTGCCGCCGAGCATGGAGGCAGCCTCGACGAGGACGACGCTCAGACCCTGGTCGACGGCCTCAAGGCAGGCGGAGATGCCGGCCATGCCGGCGCCCACAACAACAAGGTCGCAGGTGTAGGCGGTTTCGTCGGCCCGGGCGGGTGCGGCGGGCGCCGAGGTCGCGAGGGCGACCGCCGTGGCCCCGGCGGCGGCCACGAACGTGCGACGGGAGAGGGTGGTTTCCTGTTGCATTGCGGATTCCTGTTGCATGAGCGGATTCCTTTCGTGCGGGGGATTGTCGTGCCGAAACGGGTTGCTTCCCGCGGCGCGAACGGGCGTGATTGCGCTGCCGTTTCGCGCTGCCGTTCCGTGCGGGTCGCAGATTTATTGTGCGGGAGCTTCGCGCGGCGTGTTCCCCCTCGAATGAGAGATGCTCATTCGAGGTCAAAAGGCGGCTATGCGTTGTTGGGATGCTGTTATTCGAATTTGTGCGGGTCGATTTTGCTGCGGCGCGCGATCCCGATGGTCCGCGACGCGTGCTTGATAGCGCGAACCCGATCGTCAACAAGTACTACGAGGACGTCAAGATGGACCCGGCCGTGCTCGCCGAGACCGTCGCGAACTACAACTCCTACGTCGACGCGGGCGAGGGAGGCGGGCGTTCTTGCGCCCCTCGTTACCGCACGCGCCATGCGCCGAACCGTCCGTCGCGCTCGAGCCTGCCCTCGGCCTTGAGCGCGTTGATGTCGCGGGCCAGGGTCGCGCTCGCGATGCCCAGAGTCTGCGCCACCTCGGTCCTCGACGCGCCCGGGTTTTCCGCGAGATACGCCAGAATCGCCTCTCGGCGCTGGCCCGTCATCTCGGAGTGTGTTCCGGACGCCGGCTTCCGGTTCCGCGCCTCCGCCGAGGGCCTCTTGGGCAGGGTCACCATGAAGTAGAGGCGGTCTTCGTCGGTCTCGAAGACGGGGTCGGGGGAGCCGTTCTCGCGCATCGCCCTCAGCATCCTGTGAACGCCGGTGTTGCGGCCCTCGGTGAGCCCGAGCTCCTTCAGAAACTCGCCCACGCGCCGGTTCCGGTACCGCCGGCAGGCCATGCGGTAGTTCTTGAGGCCCTCGAGCGTGATGGAGCGGTCGGCGCCGGGGTGGCTGAGAATCTCGATTCTGTCTGGCAGCACTCTGACCTCGACGGGTTCGCGCTGATCGTAGCCCTTGTGGTAGACCGCGTTGGCCAGCGCCTCTTTGAGGGCGTCAGGCGGATAGTTGTAGCTGCGCTCGCTCGGCGACCCGTCGTCGCTCTTGACGACCTCCTCGGCCACCACGTTGTTCGTCAGGTACCGCATGGCGTCCTGCAGCTGGTTGTGCAGCGGGCCTTTGAACGTGTGCTCGATCAGGCGGTCGCCGCCCTCGCCGTCGGGGAACTCCACCACGTCGATCTGCGCGTAGGGGAACCACTTCTCGGGCGACGGGCTAAAGAACATGAGGCCCACGTTGAGCGGTCTCACATATTCGGCGGGACCCGCGGCGATATGCATGTCCTGGCATAGCTCGGCGAAGTCCATGTCGTCCGCCCGGTCGTACAGGCTGCTGCCCACCTCGTGCAGATACGACTTGATGAGCATGATGTTGAGGTCGGAGAGCTGGGCCGCATGGTTGGGACGGTCGTCGAATGGCACGTTGTTGGCGAGCGTGTAGAGGTCGCGTTCCTCGTCGGGGGTGGGCTGCACCGTCGAGGCGAGGCGGCGGACCCAGCGGACGCGCTCCGACTTGCCTCCCATCGTTTTTGGCGACGAATACGGTCGGGCGCTGCCGCCGGGACACCACAGGACGATGAAGACCTTGCCCGCGTACTCCGTTACCTCTGTGACGGGCATGTAGTCCGGCTCGATGAGCTTGCATTTGTTGAGGACGTCCTTGAGCCAGCCGTCGGCCTTCTCGATGGGCACGCCGACAGATTGTATCACTCCGCACTTTGATACAATCATGATAGTATCACTTGATACAACCG
>CAYMHQ010000044.1:0-17356 GCA_964390275.1 uncultured Coriobacteriaceae bacterium | reverse complement strand
GGCCGTCCTTGAACACGACGCGGTGGCAGGGGATCACGCCGGGCTCGGGGTTGGCATGGAGGGCGAACCCCACGAACCGCGCCGATCGAGGATGTCCCGCGAGCAGGGCGACCTGGCCGTAGCTCGCGACCCTCCCGCGGGGTATGAGGCGCACCACTCGGTAGAACTCTTGGAATAACCCGCCGTCCGCCATCGGCTCACCCTTCCGTCGCGCTGTTTTCGACCCCCGCATGATAGCCGATTTCCCGTCTCCCCGCCGCGCCTCCGCCTCAATCGCCGTCGCCCCGCCGCGTTCCGTTGCCGCCTCGCCGTTGTCCCGCCGCATCCCCGGCGCCGTCCCATCCGCATCCCGCGCCTAACCCGCTCATGTCCCGCGAAAACTCTTTCCTGAACGCGGATTGAATGCGCAGAAGGTGTGAACTGAGGAGGTACTTTCGCGAAACGGTGACAAAAGCCCAGCTCGCATTCATCTGATGTATCACGTTCGTGACGTTGAAAGTGATATCAAAATCGACCGGAATCGGCGCTGTGTCCCGCCTGGCTTCAAAATTCGTCCTTCACAGCGGCTGTCTTGAGCGCCACACTATGCGGGTATGCAGGCGCAAGTGCCTGCCCATCCCGGACTGCGGAGCGGCCTACCCCATCCCCAAAAACAAAGCGTTTCGCAGTTCGGGATTTAACGGTGCCTTGTGTCGCGTCGCACCGTGCCGGAGCGTCTGGGGGGGACGCTGGCGCCGCCGGGTGGGTGGCGGGGTGAGGGACGCGGCGGGGTGCGGAAAGGGGAAAGGGAGAGCCATGGTCGAACTGGATCAGAAACAAATCGATGCGTTGGCGAGCAATGCGTACGCCCCCGCCCAGGTGGAGGCGAAGGCCGAGGGGGCCGCGGTCACCAAGGCCGGGCTCAACCCGGGCAGGTGCTTCGTGCTCGCGATGTTCGCGGGCGCCTTCATCGGCTTCGGCGCGGCGTTCTTCTGCCTGCTGCTGGGCGACACGACGCTCCCGTTCGCCGCTCAGCGCTGCCTCGGCGGCCTGTGCTTCTGCCTCGGCCTCGTGCTCGTGCTGTGCTGCGGCGCCGAGCTGTTCACCGGCAACTCGCTCATGGTGTGCGGCCTCATGAGCAAGAAGATCACCGCGGGCGGGCTCCTCAAGAACTGGGTCATCGTGTGGTGCGGCAACCTCTGCGGCGCCCTCCTCGTCGTCCTGTTCATCTTCCTCTCCAAGCTGCAGGCCATGAACGGCGGCGCGGTGGGCGACGTGTTCGTGAGCGTCGCGCTCGGCAAGGTCACCCTCGACGCCACGACGCTCTTCTTCAAGGGCATCATGTGCAACATCTTCGTGTGCCTGGCCGTCTGGATCGGCTTCGCGGCCCGCAGCGTGGCCGACAAGGTCATCGGCATCCTGCTCCCCATCGCCGCGTTCGTCGCGATGGGCTTCGAGCACTGCGTCGCCAACATGTTCTTCCTTTTCATGGGGCTCGCGTGCAAGAGCGCGGGCTTTGGCGCGGCGCTCGCGAACGTCGACGCGCTCAACATGGGCGGCATCTTCTACAACCTCGGCCTGGCGACGCTCGGCAACATCGTGGGCGGCGTCCTCGTTGGCCTGGGCTACTGGTTCGCCTACCACAAGCGCGAGGCGAAGAGCGCATAGGAGGCGCGCCCCGCAGGGGCGCCCTTTGCTGCGATAGGCGGGTTTACTCGGCGCCCGTTTATCAGGGCGGCGGCCAGGCTCCCAACACCTTCCCGCCTGACCGCCGCTCCCGTTCGTCGGGTGGACGCGCCACGCGCGCCACGGGAACAGGAGGAGCAATCAATGGCTCAGATCTGCACGCTCGAAGACTTGAAGAACGACCCCATGACGGCGATCAAGCTCGCCAAGACCACCGGCGAGCCCGTCTACGTGAACGTGAACGGCAACGCGCCCGCCGTGCTGCTCGACGCCGACCTCTTCCTCGAGAAGGAGCAGGCGCTCAACGAGTTCAAGCGCATCTTCATCGGGGGCGTTCAGGGCAAGCCGCAGGGGCAGTAGGCGGCGCCCGCTTTCGGGGCGCGCCCGCATCTGGGCGGCGCCCTGTTCCGGGACGCGCGCCCGCGCCTGGGCGGTGCCCCATCTCTTGACGGCGGCGCCCGGTGCGCGCCGTCTTTAATCGTGTTCGGCCCGGGCGCCTGCCCGGAAAAGTCCGGGATTGCTCGGAGAACGCCCGGACTTGCACGTGAAAGCTGGTACCGAAGGACGAGGGGGGTTAAATGGGTAACAAATTTGTCATTGCCGATCCGCGCAAGTGCGTGGGGTGCAAGGCGTGCATGGCGGCGTGCCTCGTGAAGCACTACGCCCCGGGCGACGTGCCCGTCGCGCGTCTCAACGTGGTGCGCGCGGGCGACCGCACGGCGCCCATCGTGTGCCACCACTGTGAGAACGCGCCGTGCGCCGCGGCCTGCCCGGTGGGCGCGCTCTACACCGACGGCGACCGCGTCGCCGTGCGCATGGAGCGCTGCATCGGCTGCCGCAGCTGCGTCGTCGCGTGCCCGTACGGCGCGGTGAACGTCGTGCAGCGCTACGACACGCTCAAGCTCGGCAACCTGTCGGTGGGCGCCGCGCCCAATGCGGCGGTCATCAAGTGCGACCGGTGCTACGACCGCGAGAACGGACCCGCGTGCGTGGAGGCGTGCACCTCGCTCGCGCTGCGCGTGATCGACCAGGACGAGATCGACGCCCGCAGGTCGGGCCGTCAGAAGGACGACGCCGACTCGCTCGTCTGCTGACGGGCGGCTTGACGCGGCGGCGCCGAGGGGCGTGACGCCGCGGGTGGCACAGAGAGGAGACCGAGGTGGAGAGACACATGGTCGTCTGCCCGTACTGCGGTACGGGATGCAAGTTCAACCTGCTGGTGGAGAACGGTCTGGTCGTTGGCGCCGAGCCCCTGAACGGCCTCACGAACGAGGGCTTCCTTTGCCTCAAGGGCTGGTTCGGGTACGACTTCATCAACGACACGAAGATCCTGACCCCGCGCATCCTGCACCCCATGATGCGCGAGAGCAAGGGCGCGCCGCTCAAGCGCGTCTCCTGGGACACCGCGCTCGACTTCGTCGCGAGCAAGCTGACCGAGGTCAAGGAGAAGTACGGTCCCGACGCCATCATGACCACGGGCTCGTCCCGCGGCGCCGGCAACGAGGCGAACCTCGCGATGCAGCGGTTCGCGCGAGCCTGCCTGGGGACGAACAACATCGACAACTGCGCCCGAACTTGACACGGGCCAACTGTCGTCGGTCTGATTGACACCCTCGGAGCTGGTTCCATGAGTTGCGGCGTTCCCGGTATGGAGGACGCCGGCTGTCTGTTCCTGTTCGGTTACAACCCCAACACGAGCCACCCGCTCGTCGCGAGGCGCGTGGTCAAGGCGAAGGAGAAGGGCGCAAAGATCATCGTGGCCGACCCCCGCTTCATCGAGACCGCGCGAATCGCGGACATCTACCTGCCGCTTCGCAACGGCAGCAATATCGCGTTCCTCAACGCGTTCGCCAACGCCATCGTCACCGAGGGCCTCATGGACGAGGAGTTCGTCCGCGAGCACACCCTGGGCTTCGACGAGTGGTGGAAGGTCATCGAGAAGTACACGCCCGAGAACACCCAGGACATCACGGGCGTCGACCCCAAGATGATGCGCGAGGCCGCGCGGATGTACGCCACCGCCGAGCCCTCCTCGATCATCTGCTGGGGCATGGGCGTGTGCCAGCATCTCCAGAACGTCGAGGCCGTCCACACGTGCGCGGCGATCGCGTGCATCACGCACCAGATCGGCAAGCCGAACTCGGGCGTCGCCCCGGTCCGCGGCCAGAACAACGTCCAGGGGGCCTGCGACATGGGCGCCCTGCCGAACTTCTTCCCGGGCTACCAGAGCGTCACGAACCCCGAGATCAAGCAGAAGTTCGCCGACAACTGGGGCATCCCCGTCGAGAAGCTCTCCGACCACGTGGGCTACAAGGTGTCCGACGTGGGGCACCTCATCGACGACGGCAAGATCCACGCGTTCTACAACTTTGGCGAGGACCCGCTGCAGACGGAGCCCGACACGCTCCACCTCGCGCACCAGTTCGAGAAGCTCGACCTGTTCGTTTGCCAGGACATCTTCATGACGCAGACCTGCTCCGTCGCCGACGTCATCCTGCCCGCGACGAGCTGGGGCGAGCACGAGGGCGTCTTCAGCGCGTGCGACCGCACGTTCCAGCGCTTCACCGCGGCCGTCCCGCCCAAGGGCGAGTGCAAGCACGACTGGCAGATCATCAGCGAGGTCGCGCAGCGCATGGGCTACGACATGCACTACGAGAACACGCAGGAGATCTGGGACAAGGAGTGCCGCAACATGTGGCCCGCGGCGTACGGCGCGACCTACGAGAAGATGGCCGGCGTCGGCCACGCCCAGTGGCCGTGCCCCACGCTCGACCACCCCGGCACGCCCGACCTGTTCCTCGGCGGAAAGTTCACCACGCCCGAGGGCAAGGCGCACCTCATCGCGCACGAGTACCAGGACCCCACCGAGATGCCCGACGACGAGTACCCCATGGTCCTGTGCACCGTCCGCGAGGTGGGCCACTACTCCTGCCGCTCGATGACGGGCAACTGCGAGCAGCTCTCGAACCTCGCCGAGGAGCCGGGCTTCATCCACATCCATCCCGAGGACGCGGTGGAGCGCGGCATCAGGAACAACGACATGGTGTGGGTCTACTCGAGGCGCGGCAAGATCATCACGCGCGCCTTTGTGGACGACCGCGCCAACAAGGGCACCGCGTACATGACGTACCAGTGGTGGATCGGCAAGTGCAACGACCTCACCATCCACCATGTCGACACGCGGTCCCACACGCCCGAGGACAAGTTCTGCGCCATCCAGATCGAGCGGGTCGACGACCAGGTCTGGGCGGAGCAGCACGCCGAGGAGCTCTACATGCAGCTCAAGGCGCGCCTCTCGGAGCTCTCGGGCGAGCAGGAGGCGGCGGAGGTCCGGTCGTAGGGCCGCGCGCCGCGGGGGTCTGGGATCTGGGGCCGGGCTTTTGGCCTGGCTTGTATAAGGGGGCGGGTCCCGCGAGGGACCCGCCCCGGGGACACGAAAAGGGAGGAAAGGTGGATGAATGAACCGGTTTATCGCAATCAGGCCGAGTCGCTGCGTGGCATGCGGAACGTGCCGCGCGGCCTGTAGCGAAGGCCATAGACGCGCCGGGCTGCAGAAAGAGCCCAGGCTCGCCTTGTACGAGAGCCGCGACGTCGTCGCGTCCGTGACGTGCCACCACTGCGAGTCGGCCCCGTGCCTCAGGGTGTGCCCGGTCAACGCCATCAGGCGCGACGACGACGGGTGCATCCGCGTTGACGAGGCGCACTGCGTGGGCTGCAAGCTCTGCGCGGTCTCGTGCCCGTTCGGCGCCATCCATATGGGCGGCACCGGACGCGCCGGCGTCGCGGGCATCGAGTACAGCACGCCCACGTTCGCCGGCTCGCTCGACCCCATCCTCAGGTGGGAGATCGGCGTGCCGAGCGTCGCGGTCAAGTGCGACCTGTGCTCCTACGACGGCAAGCCCAAGTGCGTCGACGCGTGCATCACCGAGGCGCTCACGGTCGTCGAGTGCGAGGACGGCGAGGACGATTCGCTCGCCAAGCGCGTCCGCTCCGTCGACGAGAGCCTCGTGATGTTCGAGAAGGACGACGAGGAGAAGGAGGAGCAGAAATGAGCATGCTGTTCCTGTCCTGCGCCATGTCGGTCGTGGGCGCGATCGCCGCGCTGCTTCTCGGCAGGTCGCAGGAGGCCTCCAAGATCATCGGCTGCCTGGCCGGCCTCGTCGCCGCCGCGCTCGCCGTGGCCGCCGGCTTCACCGGCATCTTCGAGTCGGCACAGTTCGTCTCCTACGGGACCCCGTTCACCTTCGCGAACTTCTCGGTCCTCATCAACCCGCTCTCGGGCCTCATGCTCGTCGTGATCAACGCGCTCGCGTTCGTCGCGTGGCTGTACGGCATGTCGTACTTCGACGAGTACGAGGGCAAGGGCATCGGCGCCATCGGGTTCTTCATGAACCTGTTCATCGTCGCGATGAACATGGTGCTCACGGTCGACAACGCGTTCTGGTTCCTCGTGTTCTTCGAGCTCATGAGCCTCACGTCGTACTTCCTCGTCATCGTCGAGCAGAACAAGCAGTCCGTGAAGGGCGGCTTCCTCTACCTCGTCATGGCGCACGTGGGCTTCATGATGATCATGATCTCGTACCTGATCATGGCCGGCCAGACCGGCAGCTTCGAGTTCGCGACGTTCCGCGCGTCGAACCTGTCGCCCGTGCTCGCCTCCGTCGTGTTCATCCTCGCGTTCTGCGGCTTCGGCTGCAAGGCGGGCATGTTCCCGTTCCACTCCTGGCTGCCCCAGGCCCACCCCGCGGCCCCCTCGAACGTCTCGGCGCTCATGAGCGGCGGCATGATCAAGATCGGCGTCTTCGGCATCGTGAAGGTCGGTTTCGACCTGCTCGGCGCGTGCGACGTCCAGCTGTGGTGGGGCATCGTCGTGCTCGTGGCGGGCGCCCTCTCGAGTGTCCTCGGCGTCGCGTACGCCCTGGCCGAGCACGACATCAAGAAGCTCCTCGCGTACCACTCGGTCGAGAACATCGGCATCATCCTGCTCGGCGTGGGCGTCGGCTTCATGGGCGCGGCCCTCGGCCAGCCCGTCATCGCGGGCCTCGGCCTCATGGCCGGCCTCTACCACCTGGTGAACCACGCCATGTTCAAGGGCCTGCTGTTCCTCGGCGCCGGCTCGGTCCTCACCTCGTGCAAGACGCGCAACATGGAGGTCCTCGGCGGCCTGTCGAAGGCCATGCCCGTGACCGCCATCTGCTTCCTCATCGGCAGCCTCGCCATCTCGGCCATCCCGCCGCTCAACGGCTTCGTGTCCGAGTGGTTCACCTACCAGTCGCTCTTCGGCGTCGCCATGGAGTCGGGCATCGTGGTCCGCGCGTTCGCGGCGGTCGCCGCCGTGTCGCTCGCCATCACGGGCGCCCTCGCGGTCATGTGCTTCGTCAAGGCGTACGGCGTCACGTTCCTCGGCGCCCCGCGCTCCCAGGCCGCCCGCGAGGCCAAGGAGGTCCCCGGCCCCATGAAGGCCGGCATGATCCTCCTCGCCGCCGTGTGCGTGCTGCTCGGCCTCGGCGCGCCGTGGGTCGCCCCGGTCATGGAGAGCATCGCGAGCACCGTGCTCAATGCGTCCTCCATCGTCGTCACCAGCGGCGTCGACCTCGTGAACCCGGCGCTCGGCAGCGTCGTCTCGACCCCGCTGCTCGCCGTCCTGCTCTTCGCCGCGATCCTCGTCCCGATCGCCGTGCGCAGCATGTTCGCCACCGGCGGCGTCGCGGCCGACCGCGACCCGTGGGCGTGCGGCTACGCGACCGACCCGGAGATGCCCGTCGTCGCCACCACGTTCGCGGCCGAGGTCAAGATGTTCCTCAGCCCGTTCTACACGGCGCGCGACGCGATCGTGGGGACCAAGGACGGGTTCGTCGACTCCTTCGGCAAGCTCGTGGAGTCCACGGACAAGACGCAGAGCGTCGGCGACCGCCGTCTGGTCGCCCCGGTGTCGAGGTTCGTCGAATGGCTCAGCCGTCAGGTGCAGAGGGTCGAGGGGGGCAACTTCAGGGTGTACATCGTGTACATCGTCGTGGCCCTCATCTGCTTCCTCTGCCTGGCCGTACTGTTGAAGTAGGGGGGTAAGGATATGGAAATCGTCGTCGCGATCGTTCAGGCCCTCCTGCTGGCGCTTCTCGCCCCGCTGTTCTCCGGCGTTTCCCGTTGGATGCGCGCGAAGATGCACACGCGCAAGGGCCCGTCCATCTGGCAGGACTATTACGACATCGCGAAGCTCTTCAAGCGCCAGGACGTCCGCACCGCGGAGTCGAGCTTCGTGCACCGGCTGATGCCGCCGCTGTTCATGGGCTGCATGCTCGTGCTCGCCATGGGCATCCCCATGATCACGCGCCTGAGCCCCGTCCCGGCTCTGGGCGACATCATCCTGATCATCTACCTCATGGCGCTCCCGAGGTTCTTCTTCTCGCTCTCGGCCATCGACTCCGGCAGCGCCTACGCCGGCGCCGGCGGCGTCCGCGAGCTCATCGTGGGCGTGCTCGTCGAGCCCGCCATGATGCTCGCGCTGTTCACGGTCGCCATCGCCGCCGGCACCACCTCGGTGGGCGCCCTCGGCGACGCCGTCGCGACCCTGTCCGTCTCGAGCCCCGTGGGCGTCGTGCTCGCCGGCGTCGCGTTCTTCGCGGCATGCTACGTCGAGCTCGGCAAGCTCCCGTTCGACCTCGCCGAGGCCGAGCAGGAGATCCAGGAGGGCCCGCTCTCCGAGTACTCCGGCCCGTCGCTCGCCATGGCCAAGATGGCGCTCTCGATGAAGCAGATCGTCGTCGTGAGCTGGTTCTGCGCCATCTTCCTGCCCTGGGGCGCCGCCACCGAGCTCACCGTGGGCGCGCTGCTCCTCGGCCTCGTCATCTGGTTCGTGAAGGTCGGCGTGGTGTTCTTCCTGTGCACCGTGTTCGAGAACGCCGTGTCCCGTGTCCGTTACAAGCTCGTAGGCCGCCAGACCTGGGCCATCGTCGCGTTCGCGGCGTTCGCCTTCGTGTTCTGCGCGCTCGGAATCTAGGAGAGGGGGGAGATATCCATGTTGGTACTGGGATCGTGCATCCCCGTCCTCGCCATGGGCGCCATCGTCATACCGTTCGTGGTCGCCCTCGTCATCGCCATGTGCCCGCAGCGCTACGCCAAGTGGCTGTGCGTGGGGGCCGCGGGCGTCTCGACGCTCCTCGCCATCGCCGTGTGGGTGATGCTCGGTGCGTCCGGCGCCGATGAGATGTCGGTCGACCTGGTGTCGGTCGGCGGAGCCCAGGTGCTGGGCCTCGTGTTCGACAAGATGAGCGTCATGCTCGCCGCGTGCTTCGTGGGCATCGGCCTGCTCATCGCGATCTACTCCGTCGGGTACATGAACGAGGGCAACCGCGAGCACCCCGACGCGCCGCGCCGCCGCTTCTACGCGTTCTTCACGGCGTTCGTGGGCGCCATGGCGGGTCTCGTCTACAGCGACACCCTCGTCACCCAGCTCGTGTTCTTCGAGATCACCGGTGCGTGCTCGTGGGCGCTCATCGGCTACTACGCGACGCCCACGGCGCAGAAGGCCGCCCTCAAGGCGCTCATCCTCACGCACATCGCGTCGCTCGGCCTCTACTTCGCGGCCGCCATGGTCTTCCTGCAGACCGGCACGTTCGCGGTCGACGCCATCGCGGGGCTCGACGTCCCGTGGAAGACGGCCGTGCTCGTCTGCATCGTCGTCGCCGGCTGGGGCAAGTCCGCCCAGATCCCGTTCTACATGTGGCTGCCGAGCGCCATGGAGGCGCCCACGCCCGTGTCCGCGTACCTGCACGGCGCCTCGATGGTCAAGGTGGGCGTCGCGATCGTGGCCCGCGCCCTCGCGAGCGCCGGCGTCATCCCCGAGTCCGTGGGCTGGGTCATCGTCATCGGCGCCATCGTGACGATGCTCTTCAGCTTCTTCATGTACCTCCCGCAGAAGGACATGAAGCGCCTGCTCGCGTTCTCGACCATCTCGCAGCTGTCCTACATCTTCCTCGGCTTCGGGTTCTACGTCTTCGGCAGCAGCCTCGCCTTTGACGGCAGCGTCATGCACATGTTCAACCACGCGTTCGCCAAGACGCTGTTCTTCCTGGTCGCCGGCGCGTTCAGCTACACGCTGGGCACCCGCATGCTGCCGCAGATCAAGGGCGTCCTCAAGAAGCAGCCCATCCTCGCGATCGGCTTCGGCGTCGCCGCCCTGGCCATCGCCGGCTGCCCGCCGTTCAACGGGTTCTTCAGCAAGTTCGCCATCTTCGCGGGCAGCTTCGAGTTCGCGCAGGGCAGCTGGCTGCTCATGGCCATCGTCATCGTGGGCCTCATCGAGACCGTCGGGTGCTTCGCATGGTTCCTCAAGTGGATGGGGAGCGTGCTTCCGGGCGAGCCCAGCGAGGTCGTTGCGAACGCCCAGCCCGTCCCCAAGCCCATGGTCGTCGTGTTCGTCGTGCTCATCGTCATGGCGGTCTGCTCGAGCTTCATCGCGGCCGCGTGGCTGGGTTAGGGGGTTACCGTGACCGGATACATGCTGGTTAACGTCCTCGGCGCGCTTCTCATCGTCACGAGCCTCATGGTCGTGCTCACGAAGTCGCCCAGGAGCACCGCGTTCGTCTACGCGGCTCAGTCGGTCGTGCTCGTGGGGACGTTCCTCGCCCTCGCCATGACCACCGGCTCCACCGAGCTGTTCACGTGGTCCGCGACCGCGTTCTTCACCAAGGTCCTGTTCGTCCCCGGCGTCATCCTCTTCGCGTACAAGAAGATGGGCTCCCCGGTCGACGAGTACAAGGCCGCGGTGAACCCGATGACCTCGGTCATCCTCGTCGCCGTCGAGCTGCTGCTGTGCTTCGTGTGCGTGCAGGGCATCGAGCTTCCCACGTCCGCCGAGGTCAAGCCGGCGCTCGCGGTGTCGCTCGCGCACTTCTTCATCGGCCTCACCTGCATCGTCACGCAGCGCAACATCCTCAAGCAGGTCTTTGGCTACTGCCTCATGGAGAACGGCTCGCACCTCACCCTCGCGCTGCTCGCGCCCCAGGCGCCCGAGCTCGTCGAGGTCGGCGTGGCGACCGACGCCATCTTCGCCGTGGTCATCATGGCGATCGTCGCGCTGCGCATCTACAAGGTCAACCAGACGCTCGATTCCGACGAGCTCAAAGAACTGAAGGGTTAGGAGGATGGTTATGGATCTCTCGACACTCATGATCGTTCTTCTTGCCGCCCCGCTGCTCGCGTGCCTGGTCATCGCGGTGCTCCCCTCCAAGGCGGTGCCGCAGTCCGCGTACGAGACCGTGCACGTCCTGGCCATCGGCGTCGTGTGCCTCGCCGCGCTGTGCCTCGTGGTGAACGTCATGTCCACGGGCGAGACCGTCGAGGCCCTGGGCCTGTGGTTCCACCTCGACGCGCTCGGCGCCGTGTTCGTCGCGCTCATCGGCGTGGTGGGCCTGCTTACGGGCATCTACTCGCTCGCGTACATCCGCCACGACGCCGAGACCGGCAAGATGGCCCCCGGCCAGGTCAAGCGCTACTACGCGTTCTTCGACCTGTTCATCTTCACCATGCTCCTCGCGGTGCTCTCGAACAACATCATCATGATGTGGGCATCCATCGAGGCGACCACCCTGGCGACCGTGTTCCTCGTGGGCGCCTACGACACCAAGCTCTCGCTCGAGGCCGCGTGGAAGTACATCATCGTCTGCACCGCCGGCGTCGCCTTCGGCCTCTACGGCACCGTGCTCGTGTACGCCGACGCCAACTCGCTCCTCGCCGACCCCGCGCAGGCGGTCTTCTGGACGAGCATCCTGCCGTACGCCAAGCAGTTCGACGCCATGCTCATCCAGATCGCGTTCGTGTTCGCGGCCGTGGGCTTCGGCACCAAGGCCGGCCTGTTCCCCATGCACACCTGGCTGCCCGACGCGCACTCCGAGGCCCCGAGCCCCGTCTCCGCGCTGCTCTCGGGCGTGCTGCTCAAGTGCGCGATGCTCATCATCATCCGCTTCTACATCCTCGCGGTGCAGGCGGTCGGCGCGACGTTCCCGCAGCTCGTCATGCTCGTCCTCGGCGTGCTCTCCGTCGTCGTCGCGGCGTTCGCCGTGTTCGCGCAGGACGACCTCAAGCGCAAGCTCGCGTACAGCTCCTGCGAGAACGTGGGCGTCGTGGCCCTGTGCCTCGGCTTCGGCGGCGCCCTCGGCGTGGCCGCGGCCCTGCTCCACTGCATCGTGCACGGCTTCACCAAGGCCCTCATGTTCTGCCTGTCGGGCAACATCCTCATGAAGTACGGCACGCGCGACCTCAAGAAGATCCGCGGCATCATCCAGGTCGCCCCCATGACCGCCGTGCTCATGTGCTTCGGCCTGCTCGCCATCTCGTCGTTCCCGCCCTTCGCGATGTTCGTGTCCGAGCTCATGGCGATCGTCGCCGGCGTCCTCTCGGGCAACGTCTGGGTCGCCGTCGTGATCGCGCTCGCCCTGACCGTCGTCGTCGCCGCGTTCGCTATGACCGCCTCGACCTCGGTCTTTGGGCAGGCGCCCGAGGGCATGGAGAAGGGCGACGTCCCCATGCTCGCCCTCGTGCCCGAGGTCCTCATGGCCATCGTCATCCTGTGGTTCGGCGTGGCCATGCCCCAGCAGATCCTCATGGGCGTGGAGAACGCGACCGCGGTCGTCCTGCAGACCGACGCGGGCGTGCTCCACGAGGCCCCGATCTACCAAGACCTGTTCGCCGCGACGCAGCAGACGTCGGATTAAAGGGAGGTGTGCGCTGTGGCTGCTACTAAACGCAAGAAGCTCAGGGTGTGCGAGACGCACGTGCAGGCGGTGAGCGAGCTGTTCCCGGGTTCGGTCGAACGCGCCGAGTGGGTCGCCGAGAACCAGGTCGTCATCACCGTCGCCGGCGACTCCGCCCCCGACGTCATCGAACATCTGTACTACAAGCGCGGCGGCTGGATGCCCGTGATGGTGGGCAACGACGAGCGCCAGCTCAACGGGCACTACGCCCTGTACTACGTCCTCTCCATGGAGGAGGACGACCCCGGCTTCGTGATGGTCCGCGTCGAGGTCCCGCGCGACACGTGCGAGTTCCAGGCCGTGTCGCCCAAGGTCCCCGCGGCCGTGTGGAGCGAGCGCGAGGTGCAGGACATGTTCGGCCTGCACGCCGAGGGCATCATCGACAACCGCAACCTGGTCCTGCCCGACGACTGGCCCCAGGGGCTCTACCCCCTGCGCAAGGACTCGATGGACTACCGCTACCGCCCCGAGCCCACCACGAACCTCGAGAACTACGAGTTCCTGCGCGAGACCGGCGACCGCGAGACGACCATCGTCCCCATGGGCCCGCTCCACATCACCTCGGACGAGCCCGGCCACTTCCGCCTGTTCGTCGAGGGCGAGGAGATCGTCGACGCCGACTACCGCCTCTTCTACGTGCATCGCGGCATGGAGAAGTGCGCCGAGTCGCGCATGACCTACGACCAGGTCCCGTTCCTGGCCGAGCGCATCTGCGGCATCTGCGGGTACGCGCACTCGGTCGCCTACGCCGAGTCGGTCGAGCACGCGCAGAACATCGCCGTGCCCCTGCGCGCCCAGGCCATCCGCGCCATCCTGCTCGAGACCGAGCGCATGCACTCGCACCTGCTCAACCTCGGCCTCGTGTGCCACTACTCGGGCTTCGACACCGGCTTCCAGCACTTCTTCCGTGTCCGCGAGAAGTCGATGGACCTGGCCGAGATGCTCACGGGCGGCCGCAAGACCTACGGCCTCAACCTCATCGGCGGCGTCCGCCGCGACATCCTCGCCGAGCAGAGCCTCGAGACGCTCAAGGTCATCGACCAGCTGGGCAAGGAGGTCGGCGACCTCGTGGCCGAGCTCGTCTCCACGCCCAACTTCATGAAGCGCACCGAGGGCGTGGGCGTCCTCGACAAGAAGATCGCCCGCGACTACAGCCCCGTTGGCCCCACGGTCCGCGGCAGCGGCTTCGCCCGCGACGTGCGCTGGGTCTCGCCGTTCGACGGCTACAAGCTCGTCGCCGACAAGCACAAGCCCATCACGCACGACGGCTGCGACGTGCTCTCGCGCACCCTCGTTCGCATCGACGAGTTCACCGACAGCCTCAACATCGTCCGCGAGCTCCTCGAGATGGACCTGCCCCAGGGCCCGGTCCTCAACGAGAAGTGGACCTACCGGCCCGGCCTCTTCGGCCTGGGGTACACCGAGGCGCCGCGAGGCGAGGACGTGCACTGGTCGATGATCGGCAACAACCAGAAGTGCTACCGCTGGCGCGCCAAGGCGTCGACGTACAGCAACTGGCCCGTGCTGCGCTACATGTTCCGCGGCAACACCATCTCCGACGCCGCCCTCATCGTGGGCAGCATCGACCCGTGCTACTCTTGCACGGAGCGCGTCACGATCGTTGACGTGAACAAGCAGACCGAGAAGGTGCTGACGAAGAAGCAGCTCGAGGACTATTGCTACGACCGCCGGCACAGCCCGCTCAAGGATTAGGTGGGACAGCGTATGTTCAAGACGATCAAAGGCATCCTCAAGACAGGCAACGCCACCGTATCCTACCCGTTCGCCCCGCTCCACCTCGCCGAGAACTACCGCGGCAAGCCCGAGCACGACGCCGAGGCCTGCATCTGCTGCGCCGCGTGCGCCGTCGCGTGCCCGCCCAACGCCATCCAGATGGTGGTCGACGTGGAGGCCGGCACCGAGACCTGGTCGATCAACTTCGGGCGCTGCATCTTCTGCGGGCGCTGCGAGGAGGTCTGCCCCACCGACGCCCTCAAGCTCGGGCGCGAGTTCGAGCTGGCGGTCATGGACAAGAACGACCTCGAGGAGACGGCGACCTACCGGCTCCAGGCCTGCTCGGAGTGCGGGTCGTACTACGCGACCGCGAAGGAGGTCGACTACGCCGCGCGCATCCTCTCCCAGGAGGGCTCGGGCATGGAGCCCGAGCGCGCCCGCGCGATCACCGGCCTGTGCCCCGCGTGCAAGCAGAAGGCTGACGCATATCGCGCCAAGCGCCGCGACGAGACGCTCGGCGGCCAGAAGAAGAAGATGGAGGCCAAGGCATGATTATCGACAGGCCTGTGCCCGATGCGCTTCAGTACAAGCCGGACAAGATCACGCTCGACGAGAGCGTCCAGAAGGCCAAGCTCGCCCTGCTGAACGACATCAAGCGCTCCGTGTACATCTACCGCGTCGACTGCGGCGGCTGCAACGGCTGCGAGATCGAGATCTTCGCGACCATCACCCCGGTGTTCGACGCCGAGCGGTTCAGCATCAAGAACACGCCGAGCCCGCGCCACGCGGACATCCTCGTGTACACCGGCGCCGTGACCCGCGCGATGCGCATGCCGGCGCTGCGCGCCTACGAGGGCGCCCCCGACCCCAAGCTCGTGGTGAGCTACGGGGCCTGCGGGTGCACGGGCGGCGTGTTCCACGACAACTACTGCGTGTGGGGCGGCACCGACAAGATCATCCCCGTCGACGTGTACATTCCCGGCTGCCCGCCCACGCCGGCGCAGACGATCTACGGGTTCGCCATCGCCCTGGGGCTCCTGGGCCAGAAGCTCCATCACAAGGACGACGTCGAGAAGGAGGGGGAGCAGGCACCGCTGCGCTTCGACGACATCCCCTACAAGGTCCGCGTCGCGCTCGAGCGTGAGGCGCGCGCCTACTCCGGGTACCGCCAGGGTCACGACCTCGCCGACACGTTCCTCGAGACGATCGAGCAGAGCACCGACGACGTGATGGCCGGCATCGGCAAGCTCATCGCCGAGCAGACCGACCCGCGCCGCATCGAGGTGTACAAGCGGCTCCGGACGCGCCTCGGCGAGATGGTCATCGACCAGAACAAGGAGAACGAGCTGCTCAGGAACTCGCTCAAGTCCGTGGTCACGCCCATCGGCGGCGCCGCGGGCGAGAACAAGGCCGCCCAGATCCTGCAGGGCGCCTTGGGCGGCGATGTCCAGTAAGGCCGGCGCCGGCCCCCGCGACGGGGTCGGCTACCGGGCAGACTCGGCCGTCTCGGCGCGCGACGCCGGGGCGGCCGAGCCCCAGGTGGTGTTCTACCAGCTCACGCGAAAGTTCGTCGACTGCGAGAACTCGATCCCCGAGGAGTCGCAGGACGTGATGTACTACACGCTCGCGGTGGGGCACCACACCGGGGTCATCGACTGTTTCGAGGAGCGCCTCCGCCTCCAGCTCGCCGACTTCGAGCGGGCGGTGGCGCTCCTCGGGCCGGGGGACGCGCGCTACAAGCTCGAGGGCATCATGCGCCACGGCGAGATCCAGATCGACGCGACGCACGTGGGGTACCTCTACCCCGCCGTGAAAGGCTTGCTCGACGGGGGTGCCGGCGAGTCCGGCGCGGCCGGCGAGCCGGCCGCCGGGCGGGGGAGCGGCATCGCCCCGGAGGACGCCGAGTGGCTCGCGGCGTTCGCGGGGATGCTCGAGACCCTGATGCGCGACCATGCGGCATACATCATGGGAAGGGTGAGAAGGCTATGAGCGGGAAAGTCGTGTTCACGGTTGGCGCCGTCCTGCGAGGTGACGACGCGGCGGGCCCCATGCTCGCCAAACTCATGGAGGACCAGCCCATCGAGGGGTGGGAGGTCGTCGACGGCGGCCAGATGCCCGAGGACCAGCTCGCGGTGGTGCGCCGCATGGAGCCCGACGTGCTGGTGCTCGTCGACGCCGCCGACATGGGGGAGGAGCCCGGCACGGTCAAGCCGGTCGACGCCGACTGCGTGGCGACGGACTTCCTCATCACGACCCACTCGCTGCCCATCACCTTCCTGCTTGAGGAGCTGGACAAGTGCTGCGGCCGCGTGGTCTTCCTCGGCATCCAGCCTGCTCAGATGGGCTTTATGGAGCCGCTCACCCCGGCTGTGAACGACGGCGTGCAGAAGATCTACGACTGGCTCGCGACCGGCGCCGCGTTCGCCCGCGAGACGGGCTTTGGCCTGCTGCACTAGGCCGCCGCGCTAGACGGCTGCGCTGGACGCGCACGAAACCTACGGCTCGAAACCTACGTGGAGGTAGGGGGTAAAGGCAATGGATTTGCTCGAAGCGATCAAGGCGCGCCACTCGGTGCGCCAGTACACCGACAGGCCGATCGAGGGCGAGACCCTCGCGAAGCTTCAGACGCTCGTGAACGAGGCGAACTGGGAGAGCGGCCTCAACATGCAGCTCGTCCTCAACGCGCCCGACGTCCTCAAGCGCTGCAACGCCCAGTACGGGAGCTACGCGGGTCTCAGCAACTTCATAGCGCTCGTGGGCTCCGACGACGCCGACCTCGAGGAGGACTGCGGCTACTACGGCGAGCGCATCGTGCTCGAGGCGCAGCGCATGGGGCTCAACACCTGCTGGATGTGCTTCTCGTGGCGCAACACCGTGGAGGTCGTGAAGGTGCGCCCCACCGAGCGGCTCGTCTGCATCATCGTCATCGGCTACGGCGAGAACCAGGGCGTCGAGCGGATCCGCAACTCGGTGGAGGGCCTCTGCCGGGTCGACGGGTGCAACCCGCTCGACACCTCGGCGCTGCCCGACTGGTTCCTGGCGGGGATGGAGGCCGCGCGCCTCGCGCCCACCGCGATGCACCAGCAGCAGTTCGTGATGGAGTACAAGACGAGCGCGCCCAACGAGGTCCGCGCCGTCTCGCTCGGCGGGCACCTCGCCAACGTCGACCTGGGCATCGTGAAGTACCACTTCGAGGTCGGCGCGAA
>CAYMHQ010000043.1:8205-17606 GCA_964390275.1 uncultured Coriobacteriaceae bacterium | reverse complement strand
TCGCGGTCGCGCGGGGCGAGTCTCGCCATCCTTGTCGCGCTCATCGCGGTCACTCTGCTCATGGGCATCGGGGACAGCCTCGCACCGTGGCAGTCGGTCCCCTACGGGATCGTCGCGGGCGCGGGTTTCTTCATGCTCGTTCTCGCATGGTTCGACCATTTCGCGACCTACGACGTCAAGGTAGGCGGGTATCTCTTCTTCGGGACAATCGTCGCGATGTTCGTCGCCCTCATGGCGCTCTTCCTGTTCCTCTTCAACGGGCCGAGCCTCACCGAGAGCCGCGTTGAGACCCGACTGGCCTCCTGCCTCTTCCTCGCGGTGTCGTACGCGCTGCTCCGTCAGGTCCTGCGCCAGGCCGGGGACGCAGACGCAACAGCGGACTCCGCTCTCGACGAGGCGCCCGACTCGCGCATGCCCGCCATCGTGGCAAAGACCGCCGTCTTCGCGCTCGTCGCGAACTTCTCCGGCATGTTCGTGTGGGTCTACAACCTCAAGGTGTTCGAGGACGTCCTGATATCCGAGCTGATCGTCCACGGCCTCGTCCCCTGGGCCTACGCAATCGCGGCCACGGCGGTCGTCGCCATATTCCTCGCGATCCAGCTCCTGTCGAAGCGTAGCGGCTTCGTCATGGTGACGTTCCACCGCGTGCTGTTCCTCGTCCTCATGTTCGCGCTGGCCATGGCGCTCGGCGCCCCCGCGTGGTTCTTCGCGACTTACACCGCGGGCCTGCTCGCGTTCTTCCTGGCGCAGATGGGCGTGTGGACGGTGCTCGTGCGCGCGACCTACCTCTTCGACTGCTCGCCGGCCAAGCACATCTCGCTCATCCTCGCCGCGCAGTACCTGGGCGACGCGCTCGCGATCGTCGCGTTCCTCGGCGCGCCGCTCTCGTTCTGGTCGGAAGCCTCCGGCAAGCTCGCCCTCGTCTGCCTGCTCGTGGTCACGTGCGTGGTGTTCCTCTTTGTGTTCACCGAGGCCGACGTCAAGGTGGTCGACCGCGTGGCCGTGAACGACCCCCGCGAGGTCTTCCGCGACAAGTGCGCGCGCATCCGGGAGCGCTACGGGCTCACCGCGCGCGAGGCCGAGATACTCGAGCTGCTGGCGCGCGGCAAGAACGCGATCACCATCCAGGAGGACCTGAGCATCTCCTACGGCACCATCAAGACGCACAAGCAGAGCATCTACGCCAAGCTCGACGTGCACTCCCAGCAGGAGCTTCTCTCGTTTGTGGAAGGCTTCGACGCGCGATAAATAGACGAGGCGGCCTCTACCCGCGCGCCTCTCCCCAGAACACGCACGAGATCATGCCGGGACCCACGTGGCAGCCGATGGTGGGGCCGATGTTCGTCTGCACGAACTCGGGCGAGGTCCCCTGACGCTCGGCCTCGGCGCGCAGCATCTCCTCGAGAACCCGCAGGTCGTCGGGGCAGTCGGCGTTGCCGAGCGTCACGACGTCCCCGCAGTCGCCCGCCGCGTGGCACTTGGCGAAGATGTCGACGAGCCTGCGCATGCCCTTCTTGCGGCCGCGCGCCACGCCGATCATGGAGAGCTTCCCGTCGGGGGCGAACGAGAGCAGCGGCTTCACGTCGAGGAACGTGCCCACCGCCGCCGCGCCCGCGGGAATGCGGCCGCCGCGGCTGAGCGCGTTGAGGTCGTCAACCATGAACGAGACGCTGATGCGGTCGTGCGCCGACTCGGCCCACGCGGCGAGCTCATCGGCGGTGCAGCCCGCGTCGCGCCGGCGAATCGCCTCGACCATGAGCAGGGCGAGCCCCGTCGAGCCCACCTTGGTGTCGACCACCCGCAGGGGGACGTCCTCGCCGAGCTCCTCCTTAAGGCGCCCGAGCGCCGCGAGCGCGCCCTCGTAGCAGCCCGAGATCCCACTCGAGAGGCTCAGGTACACGCTCGGCACGCCCGACTCGACCGCCGCGCGGAACACCGACTCGAACTCGGCCTGCGAGGGCTGCGACGTCATGGGCTGCGCGCCCTCCCTCATCGCCCCGTAGAACTCGTGCGGCCCCCACGAGGCGAACATGTCGTCGAGGCGGGGGCTGACGTCTTCGGGCCCCAGGGCGCCCACATAGGAAAAGTGCAGCACGGCGACCCCGTTCTCCTCGAGGTACCCCTGGGGGAGGTCGCAGCACGAGTCGGTGATGATGTTGCAAGCGGCGTTGCGCGAAGCAGCCATGGCAGCCATAGGTCCGTCTCTCCTCAAACACCCGGCAAATAGGCTCGGAATTGTACCCACATCCGCCTGATGTGTGGATTATCCGGATTCATCTTTTTGCACACCACAGTTTTTCCTCACGCTTCTGAATAACACACTCTAACAAAACAGCGTGCGTTCGGTGTTTCTTTCGTGAATTTTGAGATTTTTCCGGAGCCGACAGGGCCGCTGCCTGCGGTTCCTTCCCGGCGTCGCGGACTCGAATCGTGTGTGCGTCTTTTGTAGGTCCTTTGTTAGAGCGGACCTCGCTATGCTGCCCCGCATCCGTCTGGCACCCGCCTGGAAGGGGAGCACCATGGGAGCAGCACGCGCGTCCGCGTCTCGTTCGGCATCCGTCTCGACACCAATCCCGGCACCAATCCCGGCACCAGTCCCAGTAACCGTCCCGGCCCCCGCGCCGACGCCCGCATCACGGCGGGCGCGAACAAAGGACGGGCGGACGCCGTCGAGGCTCGCCACCCTGCTCGCGGTGCTCCTCGCCGCCGTCGTCGCGCTCCCCTGGGGCATGCTCGGCGCCGCGTCCAGCGCGCACGCGACGATCCCGGGGGCCGACGAGATCAAGCTCGAGTGGACCACGGGCAACAGGGTCTACTACGGCAACTACAACACACCCATCTTCACCTGCGTCGACACCGACGGGAAGGTCTCGTTCGCCTACTGCGTGGACCCCACGACGACGGTGCCCGACCCCGGCTTCTACGGGACTATATCTGTCGAGGAGTTCAACCCGGGCTGGGCCAAGCAGATCCGCGCCGCGATGTGGTTCGGCTACGGCGGCCCCGGGTTCGACCGCTCCATGTGGCCCTCCGCCTGGAGCGACGGTTCCTCGATGCACGCCGCGCAGTACTACGCGGCCTCACACCTCATCCTTGCGTACGCGACCACGCAGAACCTCGGCTACGTCTACTACAACGCCGGCAGCGAGTTCATCTCGTACGCGGCGCAGACCTTCCTCGGCGTCGACCTGAGCGGCGCCACCGTCAACGGCAGTTCCACCATGAGCCAGATCTTCGCGCGGGCCGACGAGGTCCCCGACGACTACGTCTGCTACTACCTCGACTGCGGCGAGTGGGACTACGCCCAGTACGTGATCGCCCAGGACCACTACGACCCTCCCGTCACGACGGGCGAAATCTCGCTGGTCAAGACATCGTCGCTGTCCTCGCTGACCGAGGGAAACACCTGCTACAGCCTCGAGGGCGCGCGCTACGGGGTCTACTCCGACTCCGCCTGCACCTCGCTCGCGGCCGAGCTCGTGACCGACGCCTCGGGCGCCGCCACGGTCGAGGGCCTCGAGGCGGGGACGTACTGGGTCCGCGAGACGGCCGCACCGCCCGGGTACGTCCTCGACGGCACGGTGGTCGAGGTGACGGTCGTCGCGGAGGAGACCGCCTCTGTCGCGTTCTCGGACGCGCCCCAGACGGTTCCCGAGCCCGACGTCGCCGCGAAGGCAGACGCCGAGTCGCTCCTCTCCCCCCAGGGTGCCGCGACCCTGCGCGGGACCAAGTTCGCCGTTTCGTTCTACCCGGGCGCCTACACCGCGGACGACCTGCCCGCGACCCCCGCCCGCAGCTGGGTCTTCGCCTCGGACGAGACCGGCCGCGCCCTCTACGGTGACGAGTGCCTGGTCTCCGGCGACGAGCTCTTCCGGGACACCGAGGGCCGCGCGGCGCTCCCCCTGGGGACGTACGCCGTGACCGAGGCGGGGGCGCCCGAGGGCTACACAGCCGGCGACGGCCACACGGAGATCGTGCTCGTTGCGGCCGCGACCTCGGCAGAAGGCGACGAGGGGCCGGCCTACGCCACCCCGACGTTCCTCAACCTCGTGGCGCGCGGGGACGTTCAGGGGCTCAAGGTCGAGGCCGGGACCGCCGAGCCCATGGCCGGCGTCGCCTTCCTCGTGACGAGCGTCACCACGGGCGAGGCGCACGTCCTCGTGGCCGACGACCTGGGCGCGTTCTCGACCGCGAGCTCGCACACCCCGCACACGCAGGGCACGAACGCGAACGACGCCGCCCTCGACGCGGCAACGGGCGCGGTGGTCGACGAGACGGCCCTCTCAAGCGCGAACGGCGTCTGGTTCTCGGGCTCCGCGACGGGCGCGCTCGAGCCGAACGACGACCGCGGCGCACTCCCCTATGACACGTACCGCTTCGACGAGCTCCCCACCGCCGCGAGCTACGGGCACGCCCTCGTCTCCTTCGAGGTGACCGTGGCCGAGAACGGCGCGACCATAGACCTCGGCACCGTGGAGGACGCGCCCATCGCGCTCGACACGTCGGTGCGGACTGTCGCGAGCGGCGTCAACATCGCCATGGCGTCAAGCCGGGTGGAGGTGGTGGACGCGGTCTCGTACTCAGGACTCACGCCCGGGGTCGCCTACGAGCTCAGGGCGTACCTCGCCCTCCGCGACAGCGGGAGCCTGCTCTTCGAGGGGGAGCCGGTCGCCGCGCTCGCGTTCACACCCGAGGCAGCAGCGGGCAGCGTTGAGAACGCCTTCACCATCGACGCGTCGGGCCTCGTGGGGACGCCCGTGGTCGTCTACGAGCGGCTGTACCGTGACGGCCTCGAGGTCGCCTCGCACGCCGACCTCTCCGACGCCGACCAGACGCTCACGTTCGTCTCGATCGAGACCGAGGCGCGGGGCGGCTCGAGCGGGTCGCACGAGGAGCAGGCCGGCGCGACAACCGTCATCGCGGACGAGGTCTCGCTCGCAGGGCTGCGCGCCGGGGAGGAATACGTGCTGGCGACGACGCTTGTCGACGCCTCGAACGGGGAGCCGATAACCAGCACGGCGGGCGGCGTCGTCTACGCGACGACCTCGTTCACGGCGACAGAGTCGCCCGAGACCGTCACCGTGGAGCTGTCCTTCGACGCGACCGGGCTCGCCGGCACCTCGGCGGTCGTCTTCGAGAGCCTCCTCACCGGCGGGGTCGAGGTCGCCTCCCACCGCGACCTGGGGGACGCTGCCCAGACCGTCGCCCTCGTCGACATCTCGACCGAGGCGGTCGACCGCGACACGGGCACGCACCGGGGCTCGGCGACCAGCGCCGCCACCGTCGTCGACACGGTGACCTACCGCGGCCTGACCCCGGGGGCGAGCTACCGGCTCCTGGGGGCGCTCGTCGACCCGGAGAGCGGCATGCCCGTCCGCGACCCGGAGGGCAGTCCCGTGACCACGTCGGTCTCGTTCACGCCGGATTCGGCCGAGGGCTCGGTCGAGGTCTCGTTCACGTTCGACGCGAGCGACATGAAGGGCCGCTCCGCCGTCGCGGTCGAGTGGCTGAGCCGCGACGGCCGCCAGATCGCCGCGCACACCGACCTCGCCGACGAGGCGCAGACGGTCGAGTGGCCCGTGCCCGCAATCCCCGAGACCGGCCGCGACGGCGTCTACCCCTCGGAGTTCGTCGGGGCGGCGGGGACCCTCACCGTGCTCGCCGCGTCCGCCGCCGCGCTCCTCACGACGCGCCGCCGCGAACGACCGTGACACGACGTCAATGGCGAAACAGCATGTCAGACAGCCTAAGTCAAGCAACAGGAAAGGACGGAAGACCATGAGAACGAGAACGCACGCGACCGACCACGCCCTCGCGAGGACCGCCGGGACCGTCAAGGCCCTGCTGGCGCCGCTCCTCGCGGCCTCGCTGCTGGCATACCCGCTCTTCCAGGCATTCTCCGCGCAGGCGGAGACGACGGAGGACGGCGGGCCGGGCGTGACCGTAACGATGGGCGTAGCGGTGACGGAAGACGACTCCGCGGAAGGCGGGCTCGCGGTCGACAACCCCGCGAACGAAGGACCCACCGCCGCCGAGGAGGAGGCTCCCGTCCCCGAAGCAGGTCCCGCTGAGCCGACCGCGACGGTGGACGACGCCTCGACCCCCGTCGCCCCGGACGCCACGGACGTCGTCGTGACCCCGGATGTCCCCACCGCTCCGGACGCCCCCTCGGACCCGGATGCCACCGCCCCGGACGCCGTCGAGACCTCGGACGGCACCCCGTGCGGCCCCGACGCGACCCTGGCGCTCGAGACGGGCGTCCCCATGGCCGGCGGCGAGTCCGCGAACCCCATGGACGCGCTGCTCGAGACCGTCGCGCGGCAGCAGGTCGAGGGCTCCCCGATCGAGGTCGCCTACGCCGACGAGGACACCGGCCAGGTCGCCTACGCGTAGCGCGCCGGGACCCCGCGGCTCGGTCTCGGCGCGGCGGAATCTCGTCGCAGGCGCGGCATCGACCCTCTCCACGTCTTTTTCATGCTTCATACAGGAAATTTTCCCGCCGCACTCCTAAACCCGTCCGCGTGACTCTACAATATCCCCCTACATGTGGGCGGTCGCCGCCGAAGGGGCGGCAGCCGCCCGTTTGTGTCCCGCGCCCCCTGCGCGGCCCGTACGTAGGAAACGTTGCCGTCCCCCGGACTAAGCACGGCCGAGAGGAGTGAGAGTTGGAAGTTCCGTTGATCGACCTGGTAGGTGTGAGCAAGAGTTACGGGGAGACCGTCGTCCTCAACGATTTCAACCTATACATCAGGGAAAACGAGTTCGTCACGCTCCTCGGTCCGAGCGGTTGCGGCAAGACGACGACGCTGCGCATCATAGGAGGGTTCGAGCAGGCGGACGCCGGCAAGGTCCTCTTCAGCGGCAAGGACATCTCAGAGCTCCCATCGCACAAACGCCAGGTCAACACGGTGTTCCAGAAGTACTCTCTCTTCACGCACATGACCGTCGCGGAGAACATCGCCTTCGGCCTCAAGATCAAGCATAAAAGCAAGCAGTACATCAAGGACAAGATCGAGTACGCGCTCGACCTCGTCGACCTCAAGGGTTACGGCGACCGCATGCCCGACTCGCTCTCGGGCGGCCAGCAGCAGCGCATCGCCATCGCCCGCGCGATCGTGAACGAGCCCAAGGCGCTCCTCCTCGACGAGCCCCTGAGCGCGCTCGACCTCAAGCTGCGCCAGGACATGCAGTACGAGCTCATCCGCCTCAAGAACGAGCTGGGCATCTCCTTCATCTTCGTCACGCACGACCAGGAGGAGGCGCTCACGATGTCAGACATCGTGGTCGTCATGAACCAGGGTCGCATCCAGCAGATCGGCACGCCGCAGCAGGTCTACAACGAGCCCAAGAACGCGTTCGTCGCCGGCTTCATCGGCGACAGCAACATCATCGACGCCGTCATGGTCGAGGACCGCCTCGTCGAGCTGTGCGGCACGCGCTTCGAGTGCGTCGACACGGGCTTCGGCGTGAACAAGCCGGTCGACGTCGTCATCCGCCCCGAGGACGTCGAGTTCGTCGACCCGGCGGACTCCCCGCTCAAGGGCGTGGTGAGCCACGTCATCTTCAAGGGCCTACTCTGGGAGATGGAGGTGGAGGCAGGCGGCTTCACCTGGCTCGTCCAGAACACGGCGATGAGCCCCGTGGGGACGGAAGTGGGCATCCGCGTCAAACCGTTCAACATCCAGGTCATGCACAAGCCCACGTCCGACGACGAAGAGGCGTTGGTCAATGAGTAGGGCGATCGCGCGCGGGCTCGGCAAGAAGCTGCTCGCCGGGCCGTTCGTCGTCTGGATGGTCCTCTTCACCTTCATCCCGCTCGCGATGATGTTCGCGCGCGGCTTCGTCGACAAGTCGGGCAACTTCACGCTCGACAACATACTCGCGATCACCAAGCCCATCTACGCCGAGTCGCTGTGGCTGTCGCTCGAGCTCTCGCTGCTGAGCACGGCGATCTGCCTGCTGCTCGCCTACCCGCTCGCGCTCATCCTCCGCAAGATGAAGAACGGCTCCACGGGCGTCATCATCTTCCTCTTCGTCCTGCCCATGTGGATGAACTTCCTGCTCAGGACCATCGCCTGGCAGTCCCTCCTCGAGAAGGAGGGCGTCATCAACGGAATCCTCTCGGCGCTCGGCCTGCCCGCGCTCGAGATCATCAACACGCCGGCGGCCATCGTCCTCGGCATGGTCTACAACTACCTGCCCTTCATGGTGCTGCCGCTCTACAACGCGCTCAGCAAGATCGACGACAGCGTCATCTTCGCGGCGTACGACCTCGGCGCGAACTACATGCAGACGCTCGGGCGCGTCATCATCCCCCAGAGCGTCGCCGGCATCATCAGCGGCATCACGATGGTGTTCGTCCCCTCGCTCACGACGTTCGTCGTCTCCGACATCCTCGGCGGCGGCAAGGTCATGCTCATCGGCAACGTCATCGAGCAGCAGTTCACCGTGAGCTACGACTGGAGCACGGGCGCCGGGCTCTCGATCGTGCTCATGGTGTTCGTCCTCGCGAGCATGGCGGTCATGAACGCGTTCGACAAGAACGGCGAAGGGAGGACGCTGTGAGCCTCCTCAAGCGCATCCTGCAGAAGTCGTACTTCGCGATCATCCTGCTCTTTCTCTACGCGCCCATCCTCACGCTCGTGGTGCTGAGCTTCAACAAGTCCAAGTCGCGCGCCGTGTGGGGCGGCTTCACGTTCGACTGGTACGTCCAGATGTTCCAGAGCTCCAAGATCATGACGGCGCTCTACAACTCGCTCAGCATCGCGCTCATCTCGTCGGTGCTCGCGACGCTCATCGGCGTGCTCGCCTGCATCGGCATCGGCGCGCTCTCGCGGCGCTCGCGGACGTTCTGGCTCACCGCCAACAACATCCCCATGCTCAACGCCGAGATCGTGACCGGCCTGTCGCTCATGATCTGCTTCGGCGCGTTCGGGATCTCGCTCGGCTACGGGACCATCCTGGTCTCGCACGTCGCGTTCTGCATCCCCTACGTCATCCTGAGCGTGATGCCCCGCCTCAAGAAGGCGAACCGCGGCGTCTACGAGGCGGCGCTCGACCTGGGCGCCTCCCCCGCGCAGGCGTTCTTCAAGGTGGTGCTCCCCGACCTCATGCCGGGCATCGTCGCCGGCTTCCTGCTGTCGTTCACGATGAGCCTCGACGACTTCGTGATCAGCTACTTCGTGCGCGGCCGCGGCGTCGACACGCTCTCCACGCTCATCTACACGCAGGTCAGGCGCGGCATCGTGCCGAGCATGTACGCGCTCTCGACCGTCATCTTCGTCGTGGTGCTCGTGTTCCTCATGGCGCAGAACTTCCTCCCCAAGCGACTGGAGAAGTGGCGCAAGAGGTCGAAGACGAGCCTCGCACCGGCGGCCGCCGAGACGGGCTCCCCCGCCCGC
>CAYMHQ010000043.1:6738-8105 GCA_964390275.1 uncultured Coriobacteriaceae bacterium | reverse complement strand
GCGAGCGAAAAGGCATTCCCGAAGGCCGAGGCGCCTTCGACCGATGCGACGGGCCCGACGGAGCCGGCAGGCTCGACGGCGGGCGACACAGACAACCAGCACGGAAGGGGCACGCGATGAACAACGTATCCGAAACAGGTGCAGCCGCCAAGAGCGTCCTAGGCGCCAACCTCAGCCGCCGCAGCGCAATCGCGCTCGGGGCCCTGGGTGGCGCCGCCATGCTCGGCCTCGGCGGTTGCGGGGCCAGCGAGACCGAGACCGACAACGGTGTCGTCTACGTCTACAACTGCGGCGAGTACATCGACGAGTCGGTGATCACGCAGTTCGAGGAGGAGACCGGCATCCGCGTCGTCTACGACACGTTCGAGACGCTCGAGGCCATGTATCCCATCATCGAGCAGGGACAGACCGTCTACGACTGCGTGTGCCCCTCCGATTACATGATCCAGAAGATGATCGCCAACAACCTGCTCGCCGAGATCGACTTCGACAACGTCCCCAACCTCAGCAACATCGACGAGACCTACCTCGACAAGATCGAGGCGTTCGACCCCGGCCACAAGCACTCCGTCCCCTACACCTGGGGCACCGTGGGCATCCTCTACAACACGACGAAGGTCGACGAGGCGCCCACCAGCTGGGGCGTCCTGTGGGACGAGAAGTACGCCGACGAGATCCTCATGCAGAAGTCGGTCCGCGACGCCTTCATGGTGGCCCTCAAGTACCTCGGCTACTCCTGCAACACCACCTCGGCGGACGAGGTCCACGAGGCGCGCGACCTCCTCATCGACCAGAAGCCGCTCGTGCAGGCCTACGTCATCGACCAGGTGCGCGACAAGATGATCGGCGGGGAGGCGGCGCTCGGCGTGATCTACTCGGGCGAGTACATGTTCTGCAAGGAGCAGAACCCCGACCTCGCCTACGTGGTGCCCGACGAGGGCTCCAACGTCTGGTTCGACTGCTGGGTCATCCCCGCGAACGCCGAGAACAAGGCGAACGCCGAGGCGTGGATCAACTTCCTCTGCCGCCCCGACATCGCGCTCAAGAACTTCGAGTACATCACCTACGCGACCCCCAACAAGGCCGCCATGGAGGACATCGACCCCGAGGTGCTGAACGACCCGGGCGTGTTCGCCACGCAGGAGATCATCGACCGCTGCGAGGTGTTCAACTGGCTCGGCGACGAGACCGAGGCGGTCTACAACGAGGCCTGGAACGAGGTCCTCGCCGCGAAGTAGGACAGACTCCGCCGCCTCCGAGGGCGGGACGCCCATCCCGGACGTCCCGCCCTCCTTGTATGCGGGCCCGCCTTTGCCCTCGACCTCCATGCGCGGCTGCCGCACTCGGTCGCCGCGCACGGCCGCCGC
>CAYMHQ010000043.1:0-6638 GCA_964390275.1 uncultured Coriobacteriaceae bacterium | reverse complement strand
CGCCGCGCACGGCCGCCGCTTTCAGCTTTCTTCTACGTTTCTCGCAGTTCTTCGCCGTTCTTCGGGAAAACGCGGGAACGGCATGAACCGGGGGACGATACGGGGGATAATGAGGGCCGCATTCCGCATTCCGCGCACTCAACGCACTCAACGCACTCCAAGGGGACACGTTTCGAAAGGATCCGCCGATGGCCTCAGACTTCAAAGACAAGCTCAACTCCATGACCGAATCGAGCCGGAAGAAGTTCGACGCGTTCATGGCGCGCCGCAACGGGCCCGACACCATCGCGCGCGACGTGCTCATCCTCGCCATCGTCCTGTTCATTCTCGGCGTGGTCACGGGCGAGGGCGTGAGGACCTTCTTCGTGACGCTCGGCATCGTGGCGTTCGTCTACATGTACTGGCGCATCTTCTCGACCAACATTGCGGCGCGCCGCAGCGAGGACGAGTCGTACGCCCGCAAGCGCGCCGAGGTGCTCGCCAAGATCGGCGGCCCGTTCAAGGACGCCGCCAAGCGCGGGCAGACCGCCGCGAACCGCGCGAAGGACCGCGAGCACCGCTACTTCGAGTGCCCCAAGTGCCACCAGACCGTGCGCGTCCCCAAGGGCGCCGGCAAGGTGAAGGTCACCTGCCCCAAGTGCGGCGAGAAGTTCGAAAAGAAAGCGTAGCGAGACGCTCGAGGTTCCGCAGGGCGCTGCCGTCCGCGTCGACCGCCGAACCGATGGCCGCGAACCCTTTCGCGCGGCGCTTCAAGCGCTATAGTGTGTAGGTTCATTCTTTCGACACCCGAGACCGACGGAAGAGGGGTTGCATGGACGATACAGTGCAGCTGAGCACCCTGGAAACCGAGGAGGTCGTCGCCACCCCGGTACCTAACAGCAGAGGCTTGGACAGGCGGAGCGAGCGCGGCATCGAGAAGGCCCTGCGCCGAGCCGCCCTGCGCAAGATGAAGGCCGAGAAGCGCGAGCAGTACGCGCTCGAGGACGCGAAGGACCGCGAGGCGCTCGCCATCGAGCGGCACGCGCAGAACGAGCGCGACGACGCGCGCGGCGAGATCGCCTGGAAGGCGTCCGTCGAGCGCGAGCTGGCCTCCGCCGAGCGTCGCGCCCGCTGGGTCGAGCTGCACAGCGAGACCGCCGAGGCGAAGAAGACCGTGAGGGACGCCCAGCGCGAGGCCCGCGCCAAGTACCGCGAGCTCGAGGACGCGCGCCGCGCCGAGATGCGCATGGAGCGCCTCGAGGACGAGGACCGCGAGGACGAGACCAAGCGCGCCGCCGCCTCGAAGCGCCTCGACGCAATGACCGCCCGCCACGAGGCGTGGCTTGAGGCCGGCGACGTGGAGGCCAAGGAGCGCCGCGCCGCGAAGGCCGTCCTCAGGCAGAAGCGCGACGAGCGCCGCGCCCAGCGCCCCGAGACCCTTGCCAGGGAGAACCACGAGCGCGCCCTGCGCAACGAGGCCGCCGACGCCCGCGGCGAGGCCATCCGCACCGCCGTGCGCGAGCACGCCTTCGCCACCGCCATGCGCCTGGAGGCCCAGCGCAGCGGCACCCCCGAGGAGCTTGAGACCGCGCGCGCCCGCGAGGCCGAGCTGAAGGCCGTCGAGGAGCAGGTGCGCCAGCAAGCCCGCGAGGAGCAGGCTGCCGAGTCGAAGGCCCTCCGCGAAGCCCGTCAGGCAGCCGCTGCCAAGCGCAAGGCCGAGAAGGACGAGATCTGCAAGGCGTGGCGCGCCGCCAAGGCCGCCAAGGCCGAGGAGCGCAGGAAGATGCGCCTCGCCGACCGCGAGGTGCGCGCCGGGGAGAAGGCCGAGGACGCAGCCCTCACGGTCGCCCTGCGCGAGGAGCGCAACGAGCGCAACGAGGCTCGCGCCGTGGAGGGCCGCAAGCTCAACGAGCGCCGCGAGATGATCCTCGCCGACATCCGCAAGTTCTACTTCGACTGCCTCGAGATCGAGCGCGAGGAGTTGCGCCGCGCCGCCGAACTCGACAAGCCCGCGCGCGAGACCGCCCTCACCGAGGAGCGCGCGCTCGCCAAGCAGCACCGCGCCGAGCGCAGCGCCGAGCTCGAGGCCGGCAAGCAGATCGTGCGCACCCGCGCCCTCCAGCGCGCCCAGGACCGCGCCGCCGCGAGCAAGGCGGCCAACGACGCCTACCACTACCTGGCGGCCAACTGGCCGACCGACTCGCATCTGCTCGAGCAGTAGGAGTCGCGCCCCATCACCACCAGCCTGAACGACAAAGGCCGGCTTTCCTCGTCGAAAGCCGGCCTTTTTACTGGCAGCCCCTCTGCAGGCGGCCCCGCCTTAGGCGCCCTGCTCGGCCGCGTGCTTAGCCTCGATCTCGCGGGCCTTCTCGGCGAGGCGTTCGAGCGAGACGATCTTGCACATGACCGTCCCCTCGGACATGACGTCGCCCTCGTCGTCATAGGCGGCGACGTCCCAGAAGTACTTGTTGCCCTCGACGCGCGCGAGGTCGGCGACGCCGCGCACCTGGCCGGCCTTCCCGCTCTTGCGGTGCCTCACGTGGACGTCGATACCAAACGGTCGCTCGACGCTGAGGTCGGCGATGTTCTCGGTGCCGAGGCTCGCCACGCTTTCGAGCAGCGAGATCGTCGCGCCGCCGTGCACGAACCCGAACGGCTGCAGAATCTCGGGCCGGATGGGCATCACAGCCTCGATATGGTTGGGCGTTACCTCGGTAAACTCGATCCCGAGCCATTCGGTGAAATTCACGTTGCATCCTTCCTCGCGAGCGCTCTGACAGGGAAAGGATAGCCCATGCCCGGACGCGCGGGCGGGCGATCAGGCCGGCTGCGCGGAACCACCGGAAAGCCGGCGGGCGATGTCGGACGCCTGGACCAGGTAGGGGATGCAGATGCCGTACACGACGTCGCCGTAGGGGTGGGTGTCCCCGGCGAGCTCCCGGTCGCCCAGCGCCTCGGCATCGTCGGTCAGGCGACGCACCCATGCGTAGAGCTCCCGCGCGGCGCCCTCGAGGCGCGCTGCCGCACAGGTGGGCAGGTCGTCGGCCGGCTCGGGGACCCGGTCGAAAGCCGGCTCTGAGGAAACCTCAAGCTTTAGCTGAGGGTCAGACTTCGCGGAGCCACGGGAGACACGCTCAGGCCGCCGTTCCGCGTCGCCGACAGGGACACCCGCCTTCGCGCGCATACGCCCGGCCGCCTCCTCGATCGCCTGCGCACCCTGCTCGATGTACGGCACGCACGAGGTGAAGACGATTCCCAGGACCTTCTGCTCGCCGGCGGTGAGACGCGCGTCATCGGCAACAGGCGCGAGCCCGGCGACCTCCCCCGCCAGCCGACGGTACTCCCCCGCCGCGGCCTCAAAATCGCGCAGGACCGCGAGAAGGCGCACGTCCCTCCCAGTACGCCGGGTCGCCTCCAAAGCGGCGTCTGAGGCCACCTCAAGGCCCGCTTCGGAGTCCGCGTCGGTCGCCGACTCGCTCATCGCGTCCCTTCCTCCGGGGACTCCTCCGGACCCGGCTCGGACAACGCCCCCGCCATGCGCTCGTCGAACAGCCGCTGAGCCTGTTCGCCCACCCATGCATCGACCTCAAGGTAGGCGTCGAGCAGCGCGGCCCCTTGCGGGGTCAGGCAGCTGCCGCGCGCCCCGTCGCGCTCGAGCAGGGGCGTCCCGAGCATCTCCTCGGTGTTCTTCATGACGCGCCACGCCTTGCTATAGGCCATCTTCATCCGCTTCGCCGCCGCGTACAGCGACCCGGTCTCGCGCACACCGAGACAGAGCTCGGCGATTCCCGGCCCAAAGGCTGAGTCGCCCTCGAACGACGGGTTGGTCACCGAGAGCCGCACCGTCACCCTGAGCGGTCCGCCGTCTCCGCGTCGGCCCTCCGCGTCCATTGCCTCCACCATGCCTCCAGCTCCCTCCATGCCTCTTGCCCCTTGCCTCTTCCCTGACTCTTGCCGCCTCGGCGCCCGCCTCCACGGACGCCCTCCCCGAGCAGCGCGGTCGCCGGCCTACTGCCAGGTCTTCCACACGTCGGGCTGATAGCCCACCGTCGCTTGCTTCCCGTTGCGCACGATGGGCGCGAGGAGCACCTGCTGGTTCTCGAGCACCTTGTCGAAGCGCGCCGACTCGGAGAGGTACTGCAGCAGCACGACGAGCTGCCGGTCCTTGTGACCCTGGTCGATGAGCTTGTCGATGCCGCCCACCGCCTGGCACACGCTCGTGAGCTCGCCCTTGCTGAGCCCCTTCTCCTTCATGTCGATGTACTGGTACTTGATGCCGCGCTCCTTGAAGAAGCGCTCGGCCTTCTTGGTGTCGAACGACTTGCCCAGGCCGAATATCTGGATGTTCACGACGCGCCGCCTCCCTGACGACCGACTCTCGCCGGGCGACTTGCGGCGACCGGCCTTCAGCCGACGATTATCCCACACGACGTGAAGGGTTGCACGGCTGAGGCCGGCGGAGATCGGACGGATATCCGCCTATACCCCATAGACAGACGAAGGGCCGACGCAAGGCTTGATCCCTGCGTCGGCCCTTCGCGAGTGTGGTGCGCGACAAGGTTGCTCGCTTCGCTTCGGCGCCGAGCGGGCGCCTGTGGCGGCTACTCGGCGTCCTCGGCCTCGGTCTCGGCCTCTGCCTCGGCCGCGGCGGCCTCCTGGCAGCGGTGGATGGCCTCGATCATCTTCTCGGGAGACCCGTCAAAGAGACGGTCCATCAGGCTCTGGACCTCGTCGTCCTCGACCTGCTGGCGCGAGACGATGGGCGTGCAGATGTAACCGGGGTCCTTGCGCTCGACGGCACCCTTGCGGATGCAGCGGGAGATGAGCGTGTACGTCGTGGTGGGGCTGTACGCGATCTCTTCCTGGAGAATCTGTGCGACGCGACGCGCGCCGATGCTGCCCTCACGCCAAATCACGTGCATTATGCGCAACTCGGCCTCAGAAAGCGCTGTATACATTGCTACGTGGTCCTTTCAGGTCCTGTGCCTACCTACCATCACAACTTTTCACAGTTGATAAACCCCAGTCCTTTTATCTTACTAGAAAAATATGCCGGTAAGCACGACAAACATATTATTAATGAATCTTAATCGCATCCTGTAAAAGACGCATCAACCTTCCCGAATTATTCCGCGGATGAGGAAGGCGAACGTTTCTACTCTACCGATATTACACATTTCGTACGCGCTTAAGGGGGCGCTTAACGGGGCGATTGTCACCCTGCGGCATGCAAAAGGGGCCCGCCGCTCGAGATCTCTCGGCGGCGGGCCCCTCGTTTCACTCTATACGGTCTCCCGAGACTGCCGGGTGGCCGTTCCTTGCCTCACGCGTCCCCGCGCGCCCTAGTTCTCGCGCTGACGGCGGACGAGCATCACAGCGGCGGCCGCGACGGCGCAGGCACCGGCGACGCCGGCGGCCATGGGCAGCGCGGTGTTGGTGTCGTCGCCCGTCTTGGGGATGGACTCGCCGGTGATGACCAGCTGGCCGTCGGTCACGACGAACTTCACGTTGGAGAAGTTCTTGCTGGCGACGGAGAACTGGTCGGCCTTGAGGCCCATCGCGTAGGTGCCGGCCTCGGTGGCGGTCACGGACGCGGTGCCGGTCATGTAGAAGTCCTTGTCGGTGAAGACCGTGCTCGAGTACGTCGCGGTGTAGCCCTCGACCTTGTGGGCCTTGCCGTCGTACGGGTACTCGGCGGTGTTGCCCTTGATGGTCACGACGACGCCGTCGAGCGGGTTGATCTTGAGGCCGCCGTCAACGGCGACGAAGGTCACGTTGTAGTTCGGGTCCTCGTAGTAGAACTCGTCGGAGGAGAGGTCCATCGGGTAGGTCCCGGCATCGGTGCCCTTCGCGACGGCGACGAGGCTGTGGCTCTTGACGCTGGCGGCGTCAAAGTCCTCGGGAGCGGCCTGCCCCTCGACCTCGGCGATCTTGACGTCGGTCACAGCCCAGCCCTCGGCGACCTGCTCCTTGCCGTTGTAGGTGGTGACCACGATGTTGCCCTCGACGCGCACGGCGACGTCGCGAGGATCGATCTGCAGGTAGCCGTCGGTGACGACGAAGGTCGCGGTGAAGTTCTCGTCCTCGCAGAAGAAGTCCCGCTCGGTGAGGCCCATCGGGTAGGTGCCCGCGTCGGTGCCCTCGGCGTAGGCGACGGTCGCGCCGAGCTTGACGGTGGACTTGTCGAACTCGGGGGTCTCCTGGCCCTCGATCGGGGCGACCTCGTAGGACTTGACGTCCCAGCCGGCGACCATGTGCTTGGCGCCGTCGTAGGAGATGGTCCAGTCGACGCCGGCCACGTTGACGGTCACGGCGCGGGGCTGGATGGTCAGGACGCCGTCGGTCCAGTTGATGGTGGCGGTGAAGTTGGCGTCGTCGCACCAGAACTCCTGGGCGGAGATGCCCATCGGGTAGGTCCCGGCGTCGGTGCCCTTCGCGAAGGCCGCGACGGAGCCGAACTTGATGCTCGACGTGTCGAAGTCAGGCGTGGCCTGGTCCTCGACCTTGGCGACCTCGTAGGAGGCGACGCTCCAGCCGGTGACCTCCTGCTCGGTGCCGTCGTAGGTGGTGGTCAGGTTGTTGCCGGCCACGTTGACGGTCACGGCGCGAGGATCGATCTGCAGGTAGCCGTCGGTGACGACGAAGGTCGCGGTGAAGTT
>CAYMHQ010000042.1:0-17637 GCA_964390275.1 uncultured Coriobacteriaceae bacterium | reverse complement strand
TCCTCGGTGAGCTGGGAGTGCGTGGTCGACGCGGGGTGGATGACCAGGCTCTTCACGTCAGCCACGTTGGCGAGCAGGCTGAACAGCTCGAGGCTCTCGGTGAACCGCTTGGCCGTCTCGGCGTCGCCCTTGATCTCGAACGTGAAGATGGGCGCGGCGCCGTTGGGATAGTAGCGGTCGTAGAGCTCCTTGGCGCGGCCGGTCGCGAGCGAGGGGTGGTTCACGCGCTCGACCTGCGGGTGGCCGCGCAGGAAGTCGACCACCCTGAGGGCGTTCTCGACGTGGCGCTCGACGCGCAGGGAGAGCGTCTCCAGGCCCTGGAGCAGCAGGAACGCGTTGAACGGGGAGAGCGTGGCACCCTGGTCGCGCAGCAGCGTGGCGCGGGCCTTGGTGACGTAGGCCGTCGGTCCGCACGCGTCGGTGAAGACGACGCCGTGGTAGGAGGGGTTCGGCTTGGCGAGGCCGGGAAACCGGTCGGCGTGCGCGGCCCAGTCGAACTTCCCCGAGTCGACGATGACGCCGCCCATCACGGTGCCGTGCCCGCCCATGAACTTTGTGGCCGAGTGGACCACGACGTCGGCCCCGTGCTCGATGGGGCGCAGCAGGTAGGGCGTCGAGAACGTGGCGTCGACCACGAGCGGCAGGCCGTGGCGGTGGGCGATCTGGGCCCAGCCCTCGATATCGAGCACATCGGAGTTGGGGTTGCCGAGCGTCTCGGCGTAGAGCAGCTTGGTGTTCGGCCTGATGGCGGCCTCGACGGCGGCAAGGTCGTCCGGGCCGACGAAGCTTGTGGCGAGCCCCTGCTCGGCGAGCGTATGGGCGAAGAGGTTCACCGTGCCGCCGTAGAGGTTGGTCGAGGCGACGACGTGGTCGCCCGCCGTGGCGATGTTCTGCACCGCGATGGTGATGGCCGCCGACCCCGTAGCGACGCCGAGCGCCCCCACGCCGCCCTCGAGCGCCGCGACGCGCTCCTCGAACACCGAGGTCGTGGGGTTGGTGAGGCGCGTGTAGATGTTGCCCGGCTCCGCGAGGGCGAAGCGCCCCGCAGCTGTGGCCGAGTCAGCGAAGACGTACGAGGTGGTGGCGTAGATGGGCACCGCGCGAGCGTCGGTCGCGGGGTCGGGGCTCTCCTGCCCGGCGTGGATCTGCAGGGTCTCGAAGCGATAGGCGCGCCTCGGGGCGCTGGCGGGGGCGGACTCAGGGGCGGAGGGGGCGGACTGGGACATGGCGGGGCTTCCTTTCGGGCACGGCTTCGCTTGGCCGGGTTGACGGCGAGCGGAGGGGATGGGTTGTCTGAGCTGGGGATTTGGGGACGGGAGGGGCTATTGGTGGGGCAATGAGTAGGACGTGCGTTCTCAATCAGCTGACGGCGGAAAGTATAACCTACCAACATGGTATGTTAAAGGGGGACGGTCATACGGAAAAGCGTTGGATGGTCATCGGGGCGATGGGGGGCGCACGATGACGCATGGTCAAAATCGGCTCCCTGCATACCTTTTCCAAAACGCTGGTCAAAATCGGTCCTCTGCATACTTTTTTACTCGAGTAAAGCCGAAGGGGTTTTGCAAACCCGCTGGTAGAACGCGTGCGCAGACCAACCTTACGAAATCCAGGTCTCGAAAGTGACATGCAGAGAGCCGATTCTGTCCACCGGATTTCAAGCTGGCATGCAGGGAGCCGATTTTGGCCATCCGAGGCTCGAACTGGGTAGCGCGCGATTCGACTGCACCGAATCCGCCTGCGCGGTACAATCACGCGAGTGAACCACGCGGGGCGAAGGCGTCGTTGGGCGTGTCGAACGACAGGCGAAACAGGATGGGAAGTGGCGCACATGGGAGCAAGGGGACGGCGGATGTGCTGCATAGGGGCGTTCGCCCTGGCCATGACATCCATGTGGGCGCTCGACGTCATCTGCGTTCAGTTCCTGGATGCGGCATCGCGACTCCTGCGCACGGGAGCCGCCCTCACCGGATGTGCTGTCTGCCTGGGCCTCCTCGTCCTTGCACAGCGCCGGCCCCAGTCGTTCGCCCCCAAGGTGTGCGCTGTCATCGGCATGACGGCGGCTACCGTCGGGTCATGGCTGCTCTTCGCTGACTTCGGACCGAGTACCTCCGCCATGCGCGTCGCGGGATTCACCGCCTCATGCGCCGCCTCCACCTGGGCGATCGCCCAAGCAGGCGCCGCGATGGCGGTCGCGCCCGACACGGCGCGCGGGCGCATGCTCTGCGCCGGCTACGCCGCAGGCTGCGTCGCGTCGTGCGCCCTCGCCGCACTCTGCGTCTATGCCCCAGCGACGCTCCCCTTCGCCATCGCAATCCCCCAGGCCGCCTCCATCGCGCTCTCGTGGCCTTCCGCCCGCCCTGAGATTGAACGGTTCTCCAGCTCCGAAGCCGCGCTCGACCTCGCCGTTACGCATCCGAGGTCGTTCCTTCCGTTCACGAACCTTCTGTTCGTCGCCATAATCCTCTTCGCCTGCGCGGGAGGGTTCGCCTATGCCGGCACGGGGACTGCCGCCACGAACGGGTCACTCCTCACCTACCAGCTCGCAACGCTCCCTGTCGAGCTCGCCGCGGCGGCACTCGGCCTTTCGCGTAGCTTCATCCGCGAAAGCGACGGCGTCGAGGTCGCGGGCGACAAGAACGCCGTGGGAACCGCATCGGAACGGGAGCGCCGCCGGTACGCCCCGCACCTCACCGCGGACGGGCTCTACCACTTCGCAGCAGGCCTCCTCGCCGTGGGGTTCTGCCTCGGACCCTTCCTCGGGTCGGCGCGGCAGGGGGAGAACGCCGTGAGCCTCTGGGCGCTCGTGGGGGCGAACGGGCTCTTCCTTCTCTTCATGTACCATGCGCTCATCGAGCTCGCCGCCCGCAACCCCCGCGCCGCCGTGCCGGTCGCCGCGTTCGCAGGCGTGGCGCTCAACGCGGGTCTGTTCGTCGACAGCCTGCTGTGGCTCGCGCTCGAGTGGTTCATCGCGATCCCCACCACCGACTCAGACTTGGGCAGCATCGTGGCGTCGGCGTTCTTCATCGTCTTCTTCGTGTTCTGCACGGCGGCGCTGCACCGCTTCAGCTTCGACGAGGCCGTCACGTCGGTCGAGCCCGTCCGCGAGCCGAACGCCAACCCCACGGAGACCGAGGCATTCGAGGCACGGTGCTCGAGCGTCGCCGAGGAGTTCCGCCTCACGCCGCGCGAGACGGAGATTTTCCGGCTGCTCGCCGCCGGACGGAACTGCCAGTCGGTCCAGGAGCGACTCGGCCTCACACGCAACACCGTAAAGGCGCACACACGCAGCATCTACGCCAAGCTCGGCGTCCACTCCCAGCAGCAGCTCATCGACATCGTCGAGCAGTAGGCGACGTCGGGGCCGCTGGCGCCGTCGGGCAACGGGCGCCCCGGTAGACTGCCGTCCCGGCAAGCGGGGAGCCTTCAGCAAACGGGGCCGGCCCGGACGCCTCCTCAGACGCCGGACCGGCCCCGCAGTCAGTCACGCTGCAGTCGGTTGCGCAGACAACTCTCGGCGGGGGATTCACAGCACTCCCCCGCCGCCGGCCCGTAGACCCTTACTTCCCGAGATGCTTGTCGAGGAAGTCGATCATGAGCTGGTGAATCTCCGGCTGGTCGAAGAGAACGTCGCCGTGCGCGGCGCCGGCGACCACATAGCGTTCGGCCTCGACGCCCGCGTCGACGAGGCGCTTGTAGAGCTCCATGCTGGCGACGGGCGACACGAGCGTGTCTTGGTCGCCGTGCAGGATGAGGAACGCCGGGGAGTTCTCGGTGATGTACGTGAACGGGCTCGCCTTGGCAGCTGTTTCGGGGGTCTCGAACACCGAGGCACCCTTCGAGGTCCCGCCAGCCGTCCCGTTGACGAGCATGGCCTCCGACGACGCAGCCGAATAGTGAGAGCCCTCGATATCCTCGCCAAGTCCCGTCGCGATGATCGTCAGATCGGAAACGCCGTACAGGTCGATGACGGCGCTCACCGCGGAGCTCTGATCGAGGTTGTCGCCGGTGTCGAACTCGTCGGTCTCGCTCGTAACACCCAGCATTGTGGCGAAATACCCGCCCGACGAGTTGCCCACCGCCGCGACGCGCGCGGGGTCTATACCATAAGTGCTAGCGTTGGCGCGCAGCCATCGGACCGCCGCCTTGAGGTCCTCGAGCGGCGCGGGGAAGGTGACGTTGGGGACCACGCGGTGCTGGAGCGACGCGACGACGTACCCCGCCTTCGCCAGCGCCATGCGGGTCGTTATGTTGCTCGAGGGGTCCGACCCGGTGAACCCGCCGCCGTTGATGAAAACGACGAGCGGCAACGCATCCCCGGGCATGACGAACGGCGAGAGGATGTCGATTTTGAGCGTCGTCACACCGAAGGGCGTCGCGACCTGCTTGTAGACGACACCCTGCATCTCGTTGATCACAGCCTGCGTGTTCTCAATCTCGAGAACGTTCTCGCTCACGGACTCCTCGAACGTGACGGAGACGTTCGCCACCGTCCCCGAGGCATTCACGGACGTCTGGCCCGCCTCCTGCCCGGAGCCTGCGCCCGCCTCACCGGCGAGGGCGACTCCGGCAGACGCGACGGCGCACGTCGTCGCCGCGGCACCAAGTGTGAACAGATTCCTGCGCGTGAGTTCCATGATGGTCCTTTCCCCTTGACGAGCGGCACCGCGAGTAACCTTTGCCACGGGCGGCACCGCCCTTACGATAGCCCGCCTAACCCTGTACCACGCCTAACCCTGCCGGACGGCGCCTTACGCCAGGTCGCCCGCGATGTAGCGGACCGCGTGTCGGCCGAAGGTGATGGAGCGGCCGCAGGCGCAGCCCACCTGGTACTCGGGGTAGTTGCCGCAGAAGAGGCTGCCCGAGCAGTCGCCGGCGGCGAAGAGGCCGGGGATGGGCTCGGAGTCGGCGCCGAGGGCGCGCATGTTGGCGTCAATCTGGATGCCGTCGATGGTGGTCAGCAGGGTGCCACCAAACCAGCAGCCGAAGAACGGCGCCGTGCGAATCTCGGAGAGGCGGAAGTCCTCCTTGCCGAACTGGCCGTCCTTCTGGGCGTCGTAGTAGCCGTTGTACTCGTCGACCTGCGCCAGGAACGCCTCCTTGTCGGCGCCCGTGAAGCCGAGCTTGTCGGCGAGCTCGTCGAGGGTGTCGGCCTGCATGAGGAAACCGCCCTCGATCTCGTTCGCGAAGCACTTGGAGGGGTCGGGCTCGGCCGCGACTTGCTTCTGGACGCTCTTGGAGCAGCCCACGGTCGAGAAACGGGCCACGTCCTGCGCCATGTTGGCGTCGAAGACCTGGCACCACACGCCGCCCGGCTGACGGCTCGCGGCCTGGCAGATGAAGTCGTACGGGCAGGACTCGTTGGCGAAGCGGCGCCCGTGGCGGTTGACCTTCATGAACGGCTGGCTGCCCAGGCCGAACTGGTAGAAGCCGCCCAGCTGGCTCGCGAACGCGTCGTTCTCGTCGTAGCCGGCGTCCTGACCGGGGAACACGGCGCCGCGGTCGAAGATCATCGGCGCGCCCTCGGGGTCCTTGACGGCACCCGCCCACAGCGCGGCCTTGATGCCCTCGCCCTTGTTGCCGGGGACGTAGCCGGGGGCGGTCACGCACAGGTCGACGACCGGGTTGCACGCCTTGACCATCTCGGGGTTAGCCGCATAACCCCCGGTGGTGAGCAGGGTGTTCTCGGCGTTGACCCGCACGTAACCCTCGTCGGTCTCGAAGATGGCGCCCGTCACCGCGCCCGACTCGTCGACGACGAGCCTCTTGAGGTCGTAGCCGAACGTCACGTCGTAGCCGAGCTCCTGGATGTGCGCGTAGAAAAGCTGGTTACGGTCGATCGCCATGCCGTAGGAGTGCTCGATCTCGGGCGTGTAGAAGTCGGTGCCGCCGGTGGGATGGTCAAAGCCGACGGTGTCGACCGAGGGGTACTGGCCCGCCATGTCGCTCAGCCAGTCGATGAACTCGCCCGACTCGTTGATCCACACGTTCCAGACGTCCTGACGGCACTTGCCCGAGGCGTAGCGGGTGAGCTCGTTGAGGAGCTTGCCCTTGTCGACCACCACGCCCGCGTCCTGCTGGGGCTTGCTGTCGACGGCGCCGAACCAGAAGCGGGTCTCGCAGATGGCCTCGTTCTTCTCGCAGATCATGAAGTCGAGGCCGAGGTCGGCGGCGGTGGCGGCGGCGGACATGCCGGCGTTGCCCGCGCCGACGATGAGGAGGCCGGTCTCGACGGTCGAGGCGATCTCGGAATCGGCAATCTCGGGCGCCGTGCCGAGCCAGGCGGGGACGTCCTGCGCGGTCTGCGCGGCGTCCTCGGCGAGGGCGGTGCCGGCGACAGCGGTGGTCGCGGCGGCGGCCAAGGTGGTCCCAGCCGCGGCGGTCGCGACGAAGTTCCTGCGGGTCATTTCCATAATGCACTCCTATCAAATCGAATCGAAAGGGTGTCCGGAGGACGCACCTCAGAATCGGCGCGGAAGCGCTTGCCCGCAAGCCACCGCCGTGGTTAAACGCCGTCGCGAGCGTCTAACACCACTGGTGGTAGGAGGGATAAACGAGCAGGTAGATGCGGTGGAGAAGATACGGATTCACTCATCTTTCGACATCTGGCGAAAGATGAGTGACGCATCCGTCTAACGATGTATAATACTTCGAACCTTTTGAGCGAAACACCCAAGTCTGTAGGATCTCATGAGCTACGGGTCAAAGCTGGCGACCGGTTCCCCGCACATCGTGGACAATCGAGCGATAAGGCGCTGCCTGCCGGGGCGAGCGACTTCGCCAACGTAATCGAGAAAGGCGTCTTCGTCGACAAGACCCTCTTCATACGCGACCTGCTCGATTACACGCCCGGCTCGGCGAGGCTGTTCTGCCGTCCGCGCGGCTTTGGGAAATCCCTCGGGCTGGATATGCTCCAGTGCTTCTTCGAGACACCCGTCGAGGGGTTCGGGTTCACGGACGCCGAGGTCGAGGCGCTGACGTCATATGCGGGCATGATCGGCCACGTCGGTGAGATTCGCAATCGGTGCGGCGGCTGGCATTTTGGGCAGACGGACGTCTGCAACCCCGCCTCCGTTCTGCGCTTCCTCGAGAAACGCGATGGCGAGAATGAAACTTCGGGAGACAGCGGCACAGACACCAGCGGAGACAACAGCCTTGAGGCGCGCCTGCTCCAGCAGGCCGGAAAGCGGTTCGGCGTCCAGCTGCAGGCGCTCGCCAGCGGAGGCAGCGTGGAGACGCAGCTGGACGTGCGAAGCGCGCTCGAGGATGTCGGCTGGAACCCCGCGGCGCTCTGGAGCCAGCTCTATCTGCTCGGATGCGTCACGACCGACTACGCCGAGAGACCGCGCGACCCCTCGGCCACCCGGCGTCTGCGCCTGCCGAACCGAGAGGCCCGCACCCTGCTCGAGCGCGCCGCGCTCCCCTACTCCACGATCGGCTGGCAGGCCAGAAGCGTCCGACCGTTGTACTCCATGTCAGCCACGGCGACCTCGACGTCATAGGCCTCGGCGAGGTTCTCGGGCGTGAGGACCTCGCGGGCGTCGCCGGTCACAAAGCGACTGCCGTTGAGGATGAGCGTCCCGCGGGCGCGACACTGGGCGAGGTGCTCGGGCTGGTGGGTGGTCATGATGATGCCCAGGCCCTCGTCGGCGAGATGGCGGACGCAGCGCAGCACGCGCACCTGGTTGCCGAAGTCGAGGGCGCTCGTGGGCTCGTCCATCATGAGGAAGCGCGGCTTCTGGGCCAGGGCGCGCGCAATGAGGACCATCTGGCGCTCACCGCCGGAGAGCTCGGTGTACACGCGGTCGGCCAGCCTCGACACGCCAAGCTCCTCGAGGATCGACTCGGCGAGCTCGCGGTCGGCCGCGGTGGGGGACCCGAACATGCCGCGCTGGGCCACGGCGCCCATCGTGATGACGTCGCGCACCGTGAACGCGAACGGCGGCACATGGTTCTGCGGCACGTAGGCCACGAGGTGCGCCAGCTCCGTCGAGCTCATGCGCGCCGTGTCGCGCCCGTCGATCACGACCCTGCCGCCGAGGCGCGGGAGCAAGCCGAGCATCGTCTTGAAAAGGGTCGTCTTGCCCACGCCGTTGGGGCCGAGCAGGCAGAACACCTCGCCGGTGGAGACGGTGGCAGTGAAGCCGCTCACAACGGGCTTGCCGCCGTAGCCGCAGACGAGGTCGTGCGCCTCGAACGTCATGGGGGTCGCACCGCCCATGGAGACAGCCTCGGACATTACAGCCACTCCTTACGGCCGCGGACCAGCATGTAGATGAAGAGCGGGGCGCCGATGAGCGACGTGAGGATGCCCACGGGCAGCTCGGCGCTCACGAGCGTTCGTGCGAGGTCGTCGACCACCACCATGAAGCACGCGCCGCCGAGCATCGAGAGCGGGATGAGGCTCTTGTAGTTGGGGCCCGTCGCGAGGCGCATGATGTGAGGGATGATGAGGCCAACCCAGCCGATGGTGCCGCACAGGCACACCGCGACCGAGGTCAGCATCGTGGAGCAGAGGATGAGCACGTTGCGCGTGGCGCGGACGTTCACGCCCATCGTGCGGGCCTCCTCCTCGCCGAACGCCATCACGTTGATGCGCCAGCGCATGGCCATCATGATGCCGCCGGCGACGAGCAGAACGACCCCCATGATGGCGACGTTGCGCATCGCGCCGGCGCGGGCGAAGCTGCCCATGAGCCAGTAGGTGATCTGCGGGAGCTTGTCGTCGGTGTCGGCCACGTACTTCGCGAGCGACGTCATGGCCGAGAACACCGAGGAGATGACGGTGCCCGCGAGGATCATGATGACGAGCGAGTTGCCGTTGCGCCCGAACGCGCGGGCGATGGCGAGCACGATGAGGACCGCGCCCAGGCCGAAGGCGAACGCGGTGACCTGCACTCCGATCGACCCGAAGCCGAGCAGGATCGCGAGCGCGGCGCCCGTGCCAGCGCCGCTCGAAACGCCCAGGATGTCGGGGGCGACCATCGGGTTCTTGAAAAGCCCCTGGTAGGCCGCGCCCGAGACCGCGAGCGCCGCGCCCACGATGGCCGTGAGCAGGACGCGCGGGAGACGGATGACGAGCAGCACCGCCGTGACCTTGGTGTTCTCGGGCGGGTCGCAGAGGCCGAGCGCGCCGCCGATCGCCTGCAGGGCGTCGGGGATGGTGAGGTCGTAGGCGCCGATGGTCATCGACCACAGCATGAGGAAGACGAGCAGCACGCCGAGGCCGATGCCCACGGCGAACTCCCTGCCCATGTGGCGCGCCTCCGCGGAGACGCCGGGCTTGGACGCCTTCGGCTTGGCGGACTTGACCGGCTTCGGCCTCTGCGCCTTGCCGCCCTCGTCCTTCTTCGACTCGATTGCTCCCTCGCCCATTCGGACACCTTTCCGGGCTCTACGACCCAGCGAATACAGAAGGCGCCGGGACTCGCAGGCCTGCGCCCGCAGGGTCCCGGCGCCGAAACCCAGCGCTCGGAGAGAGCCGCTTACTCCTCGGTCTCGTTCGCGGTGCCGTCGAGGATGGCCTCGGCAAGCTCGTCGGTGAGCTCGTAGCCGTAGAAGTTCGAGTAGAAGTCCTTGACCTCCTGGGTCATGTCAAGGTCGGGGAAGAGCTCGGGGTGCAGGACGGAGACCAGCCACGGGGTCATGAGCGCGCCCTCGCCGGAGCGGACGCTCCAGTAGTAGCAGCCCGAGGGGATGACGATGACGTTGCCGTTCTTGACGGCGTCGACCTCGGCCAGGGCCTCGTCGGCCATGATCTCTTCCTTTGCGGAGTTGTACATCACGAAGATGTACTGCGGGTTCCACTCGAGGATCTGCTCGGCGCTCACGGTGAGGGCGTTGCCGTTGGCCTCGCCCGCGTAGTCGGCGGCGACGTTCACGGCGCCGGCGGCGGTGAAGTAGGACTCGCACACGTCGGAGCTGTTGGTGGTGGTGTACTGGCCGCCGGAGACGCGCAGCTGCATGACCGTGGGCTTCTCCTCGAGGTCCTTGGTGGCCTCGGTGGCCTTCTCGATCCAGCCCATGTAGTACTCGCTGAAGGCCTGGGCGGTCGCGTACTCCTCGTCGCCCATGATCTGGCCGATGGTCAGGATGGACTGGTTGAGGGCCTCGACGTTCTTGATGCCGAGGGCGACGTAGGCGATGTTGGCGGCGGCCATCTGCTCGAGCTGCTCGTCGGAGTACATGCCGGCCGGGCCGAAGGCGACCTGGACGTCGGCGGCGATGAGCTGCTCGACGTTGCTGGAGTCGTTCTGGTCCTTGTTGCAGTTGGGGAAGACCATGTTGAAGACCTTGGTCTGCTGCGAGGTCATACCGGCGACGGTCTCCTCGCCGTGGGTCGGGTCGAGCATGCAGGTCACCTGAGCGAAGGCGCCGATGGCGGGAGCGACCTTGTTGACCTCGACGGGGATCTGGACCTCGTCGCCGTTCATGTCGAGGACGGTGCGGGTCTCGCCCTGGGTGCAGGAGAGGGACGCGGAGTCGGACGCGGTCGCGGTAGCGGCGGCCTGGCCGCCGTTGCTGCCGCTGTTGTTGTCGGCGGCGAGGGCGATGCCGGCGACGGAGCCGAAGGACAGGACTGCCGCCATGGAGGCGGCGACGATGGTCTGACGGTTGATGGCGAAGCGCATGATGAGACCTCCCGGGTCGTTGTGTGCGGGGACGGCGGGGCGGCTGGGTGCCGCCGCGTCTCGGCCGCAAGTTTCGTGGCGGATTCTACGATTCGAGACCGCGGGTTAGCGACATACCGAGGCGGATGAACTGAAAGCCGGCTGAGGTTATGCGCGGTATGAAAACCTCGGGTTAATCGGTATGACCCGTCTTGAAAAGCCCAGCTACTTTGCTATGTTTGTCGGGTTATATATCTCATACTCCGGCGCAACTCGCGCCGGCGGTTTTTCAGCACGGTCAACCTTGGGAGGGTATCCGCGCACCATGCCCGCTTCACATCTCGTGGTACACCAGGTAGACGCCCGCGTCCTCATGGAGGCGCAGGACTGCGCGCAGCGGGCAGCCATCCCGAAAGGGGTCAAGATGGCGACCGCGCTCGTGGGCGCCGCCTTCGCGTGGGCGTGGATGCTTGCCGCCCTCTTCGTGGGCCAGGAGCGCGCAATGGGAGACGTCTCCCAGAGCTGCATGCTCGGCGGGGCGGCGCTCACGCTCGCGGCGTTCGCCGCGCTCGACCTCGCGGGCCGCCGGCCCCCCGACTTCGGCCGCACGGCGATGCGCGTCTTCGCGAGCGCGGTGAGCCTCGTCGCGATCGTCTTCATCCTCACCCCCGTCGGCGAACGCGTACCCGTCGCGGCAGTCGACGTCGCCTGGGCGGTATACGGCGTTGTGGGCGCATGCGCGATACGCAGGTCGTTCCGCCTGCTCTCCTTCCTCGCCGGGTGCCTCGACGGCAGGCGGATCCTTCGCGTGGCGTGCGGCGTCCTCGCGCTCGCCACGGTGCTCGCCCTCATGGCGGCACGCATGAGCGTGTCCGACGGCGCCGTCTTCATGCTGACGAGCGCCACCGTGGGCGTGTGGCTCCTCCCCCGGGAAAGGCGCGACGACCGCGGTGCGGACGACGCCGGGACATGCGGGTCGCACGGGGCCACGCGTGCGGAGCGCGACCGCCGGCTCACCCTCACCCGCCTGCTCCCCTTCGCGTTCACGTTCATCGTGATGGGGTTCACCTGCGGCTTCCACACCTCGGTGGGGCGCGTGCTCTACAGCGGCGAGTCGCACTTTGGCAACGTGTTCTTTGTACTGCTCGGCGCGTGCTGGCTGTGCGCCCTCATAGGCAAGCGGTCCAGGCATCGCGGCAGCGGCATGCCCGCCATCTCGCTGCAGGCGCCGTTCGCCTGCGCATGCGTAGCCTTTGTGCCGCTGCTCTTCCTCGACGACCGGCCCGACGACATGGTCTGGGAGATCTTCCAGGACACCCTCGTGTTCCTGAGCACGTGCGCCCTTCTCGCGTCGATCTCGATGCTCGCAAGCGCCGACGGTGCGCGCGGCCGCCGCGACCGGGAACTCGAGACCGCCGCCGGATGGACCCCTTACTGCGCGGTGGGCGTCGCCATGTTCGCGCTCGGCCTCTTCGCCGGGTGGATCTCGGGCCAGGCAGCCTACGACGCGGGCGGCGCCGACGGCCTTGCGTTCCGCCTGAGCGTGACCCTGTGCATCGCGCTCCTGGTGACGAGCGTCCTCGTGACGAGCAACCTTATGGCGCAGGGGGTGTCCGGCGCGCGCGGCGCAGTGGAGGGCGGCTTCGACGGGACTTTCACCGAGGGAATGGACGACGACATGGGCGCACCGGGCGCGATCCCGGTGGTCGCTCACACCGTGGACGGCTCGGCAGTGTTCGACAGCATGAACGCGGCAGACCGGGCGGAGGCGAACGGCGACGACCGTGCGGATGCCGGCCCTCGCCCGACGACCGGAACCGCGGCGAATCCCGAGAGAGCCGCCGGCGAATCCGCGACAGCAGCCTCACGCTCGGCCATCGACGAGGTCTGCGCGCGCTACGGGCTCTCCGAGCGCGAGCGAGTGCTCCTCGGCCTGCTCACCGAGGGCCTCAACGCGCAGCAGGCGGCAGACCGGCTCACCGTCTCGCGCAACACCGTGAAGTCGCACATGGCCCACATCTACACAAAGACAGGCGTCCACACGCGCTCCGAGCTCGAGGAGCTCATCGAAAACTGCAGGTAGGCACCACTGAGGAGGGCCGCCGGAAGACACTGGAAACCCGCCCGAAGCGCGCCTCGCCCGCGATGCGCCTACGCGCCCGTCGAGAACGCCTCGACGGGATCGACGGAGCCCACGAGCGCGAAAAGTTCGTCGAAGGAGTGCACGTCGAGCGCGGCATAGAGGTTGCGCACGTGCGTCCGAGTCGTGCTCACGCTCACGAACATCGCGTCCGCGATCTGGTTCACCCGCTTGCCCGAGACGAGCAGGAAGGCAACCTCGCGCTCCTTAGGCGTGAGATGGTAGCGTTTTGCCAGGTAGTTGCACTTTGCCTGAAGCTCGACGTCGCGCGTGTGCCGCGGCCCGCGGTCGATGCGCATCCCCCAGAGCCTCCGCGCACGATAGTCGTCACCCACCCAGAGCGTGGCGGCAACGAGCAGGACAAACGCCGCTAGGGCGGCCAGCGGGGTCCGGAGCGCGTCGGCCCCTGCAAAAGCGAGCTGGGCGTGGCACACCGCGCACCCTACGAAGAAGAACGTCATCTTGACCGCCACGGCCGCCACGAAGGCGACGGGGGTCGCCACCTCGCTCTCCCGCCCCACATAGAGGACGCCCAGGACCAGGACCGCGTCGTAGAACAGGTTCGCCGCGTTGACGAGGGCCACGGGGGCGAACGACTCGAGCGACCCGAGCAGGGGAAGCAGGAGGAAACTCGCGGCGGCGAGGGGAAAGACGACCGTGCGGATCTTGGGCCAGACGAAGCTGCCCGAATCGACCCTGGCGAAGCAGGCATAGAAGATGACCGCGGCGAGCACGGCACCGGCGGCATAGGGAAGGTCGCGGTCGAGAAACGCGGAGATGAGGCTGCTCGCCTCGACGTGCATCACGCCGAAGACCAGCCCGTAGGCGGCGACATGGAACAGCGGCTGCCACGGCAGACGGACCCGCGGGGCGGAGGGGGCGCCGTCCGCGGCGGCCGGCGCGGCCTTGGACATGAGCGCCTTCCACTCGGGCATGCGCGTCAGCTCCCGGGCGAGCAGAAAGAGGGTCGCCGCCAGGAGCGCGAGGGCGGGAAGGACGGCCACGAGCGAGCCGAAGAGGTAGATGATCAGGGGCAGCACGACGTTGTCCGCAACCGCGAACAGAATGAGGCACGCAAAGATGACAAATGTCGCGTCGCTCAGCGCGAGGCCCCCGAGAAGCCCCACGCAGAGGACGATGACGGCCATGGCGCACACGTTGAAGATGACCTGGACCGCGGTCGCGGGCAGATAGCCCCCGTAGCCGAGGCAGACGAAGAAGACGAGTGTGAGCCCCGCCATCGCCAGGACCAGGCGGCCGACGAGAGCGAGGCAGCGACCCAGCCCGCGACGGTGCAGGACCCACAGCGCGGCGCACGCCCCCGCGAGGCACCCGATCGCATGCGCGTAGCAGCTCGCGTAGGTGTACAGGAGCGGGACCTCGGCGCGAATCGAAATGCCGCCGCAGGCAATCTCGTGGAACGACTCCCACCACGCGACGAAGAGTCCCGCGCACAGGGCGAGCAGGAGGCAGAACCTCGACGGCAGCCGCACGCCGACCCTGCCATCGGCCTCGTTCGCAGACCCGTTCGCGAACCCGTTCGCGGACCCTTCCGCGGTCTCTTTCGCCATCGCCTCGCCCATCTGCCCTCCCCTGTTCCGGACGGCGCACACTGTATGCCATTCTACGGGACAATTCAATGAGAGCGATGGGGCATTCTCACGTCGGGAATGCAAAATCCCAGGTAGACGCCTCTACCTAAAAATTGACGATGCCTGCTTGACCAACTTACCGAGCCTTTGACGGGGCACGTGCGCGCCCGTTGGGGCACGCTGGGCAGCAGCACGGCACAGTGCGGCACAGCACGGCACAACGGTCGAGGTCGAACAGGAGGGTTCGAGGATGGAAGGCAGAATCGGGACAAGGCGCGGTGTGTGCGCGGCGGGAATCGGGAGCGCCCTGTTCGCACTCGCTCTCGCGGGCGCACTTGGAAACGCGGGCGCCACCGGCACGGCGGGGCCTTCGGGCGACGCAGGCGCGGCGGGCACGCTGGGGACGATTGGCGTGGCGTCGGCCTCGGCAGCGGAGGACGACGACGGGACCTCCGGGGAGGAGGACGGCATCGGGTTCACCGCGAACAGCACGGGGCTCTTCCCCGACACGGAGTGGAACAGCAACTACCTCAACGCCGGGAACCGCGGGTGCAACTCATGCCACGCGGACCTCAACGACGTCATGGACGCGGCGCACGCCGGCATCGAGTACGACCACCCCGTCACGCGCGTGGGGTTCTCGAGCACGTACAACGCGACGATCCTCGACGGGTGCCTCGCCTGCCACCACGTGCACACCTCGGACTACGGCAACTACTTCGCGGACGCCATCCACACGGTTCACTACAGCAGCGACACGTTCACCGACACGTTCTCGGGCAACTGCTGGAGCTGCCACGTGATCACCGACAGCGCCTCGCTCACCGAGCTGGGCACATGGGAGTTCAAGCTCTGGGAGGAGGTCGTGTACGACGGCGGGCTCGGCGGCTACCCCGACGTCTCCGCGAACCCGGTGACCCAGGCGTTCATGCAGTACCGCGGGCACAGCACGGGCTTTGTGACCGATGTTCAGGCCCCGACGACCGAGTCGGTGAGCCAGGCGGACGAGGGGACCGAGGCAGGGGCCGAGCAGGGCGAATCGGAGCAGGGCGGCATCACGGTCAACCTGCACCAGGACGTCATCACCGACCTCAACGACGCCTTCACCGCCGTGAACCACAGCGGCATGTACGACGAGGACGACATGTACGACTTCACGCACACCGTCACGATCACCGGGGTCAAGGAGCCGCGCACGTTCACGTACCAGGAGCTGGCCGCCATGCCGCAGACCGAGGTAACGGCGACGAACCAGTGCGTCGTGGCGGGAAGCGCCGGCCACAACATCTACAACGCCGTCTACACGGGGGTGACGCTCGAGTACCTGGTCGAGCTGTGCGGCGGCCTCGAGGACGGCGTGAACCAGGTCTATCTCACCGGCTGGGACGAGTGGGAGAACTGCGCCCTGCAGCAGCGCCTCAGCAACTACTACGACCACGGCCTCATCGCGCTCGAGATCAACGGCGAGCTCATCCCATACGACCTCGGCGGGCCGATGCTGCTCGTGGCCCCGGGCACGGGCGGCGCGTTCTGGACCAAGTACGTGAAGACCATCGACTTCAACGTCGGCGAGACCCCGTTCGACTTTGTGGAGACCTACGCGGACTCCATCCCCGGGGACGAGCTCAACTACGTCTCGGCGGCGTGGTTCCAGAACGACGGCCTCGACTTCGCGCTGGGCGAGCCGGTCGAGCTCACCGGATACGCGTACGCCCTCGCGACATCGGTGGCGCCGCTCGCCGCGATCGAGTTCTCCACCGACCTGGGGACGACGTGGCAGCGCGTCGACGTCCCCGAAGGCTTCGACCCCATGCAGTGGGTTCAGTTCGACTTCTCCTGGACGCCGGAAAGCGCGGGCACGTACATCATCAAGGTGCGAGGCGTCAACGAGAACGGCTCGGTCAACGTGACCGAGGGCAGCGTGATCGTGACCGTGAGCGAGACGGAGTGAGGATTGCCATGAAGAAGACGAGTCAGAAGGACCAGATGAGCCAGATGGGGCAGAGGGGTCAGATGGGGCAGAGGGTTCTGGTCGGGGCGGCGGCGGTCCTCGCGGTGGGCGCCGGGGCGGCGGCCCAGCTCATCGCCCCCGCCGTCGCGCAGCAGGGAGACGTGGCGGAGGCGGCCACGGCCGTGGAGGGCGCGACGTGCGGGACGGGCGAGAGCGAGGCCGAGGCAGTCCGGGAGTCGGCGTTCGTCCAGGTCAAGGCCGACGAGGTCGCCGGCGACTTCACGTACACGCAGGACGAGCTGAGCACGAACGAGGAGATCGCCGGCGTCTTCCGCAGGGTGACCGCGGCGCTGTGCGGCTCGACGTACAAGCAGGTCGAGGACACGCGGAACTGGGAGATCGCGGTGGGCGGCGACGTCATGACCGAGTTCACCGCAACGCTCGCCGAGCTCTCCCCCGAGAGCACACGGACCTCGGTCATCACCTGCGCGTGCTCGAACAACGGCGCGGGCGGCGCCGCGATCGTCAACGCCAAGGTGAGCGGCATCGGCATAGCGGAGCTCGCCGCACGGGCGGGCATCCTCCCCGAGGTCAACGCTGTGCGCTTCACGGCGGCGGACGGAACCGTGTCGACCCTGCCGCTCACCTACCTCATCACGCACGGGGCGCTCATCGCGTACAGCCTCAACGACGAGGACCTCTCGCAAAGCGTGGGCGGCTCGAACCAGCTCTGGATCGACTCCTCGGCGGGCAAGTACTTCCTGCGCGACGTGACCTCGGTGGAGTTCCTGGCGCTCGACGAGGTCCCGGACGCCCCGCAGCTCGAGACGACCGAGTACGAGTACGTGAACAGGCCCAACGTTGGCATGGAGACGGCGGCGTAAAGGGGCGACGAGGATGACGGCAGGGATGGCAGGGATAACGACAGGGGCGGTGACAGGGACGGCGACGGGGTTGACCGAAGCCCGGCAGGTCCATCGCGTGGGCGAGGCGATCGAGTTCCGCGGGTACGCGCACGACTACGACACCGCCATAGCGTCGGTGCAGTTCACCCTCGACGGCGGCGAGCACTGGACGAACTATCCCGTGAAGGACGCGACGAGCGGCCGATGGGTGCGGTGGCGCTTCTCGTACACGCCCACCCGTCCGGGCGTCTACCTGCTCGAAAGCCGCAGCATCAACGTGAACGGGAAGGCCTCCCCCACCCCGGCCGCCGTACAGTTCGAAGTCGTGGGGTAGGGCGGGGTGCAGGGGGACGCGGCAGAAACAGGGGCGCCCGGGCGCGCAGAACGGCCCAGGTCACCGACGTGGTCGAGGCCGGCGAGGTCGAGGTCGCGGGGATCG
>CAYMHQ010000041.1:13849-17640 GCA_964390275.1 uncultured Coriobacteriaceae bacterium | reverse complement strand
AACCCGATGCCGAGCTCGATGCCGAGTCCGCGTCCGCGGCGCCGTTCGCAGCGCCGTCCGCCGCCTGCGCACCCTGACCGCCCGCGGCCGCCTCCTGCGCGCTCGCGAGCCCGACGACCCCCGCCGACACGCACACCGCACCCGCGGCCGCGCCCAGAAACCCTCTGCGCGTCATGTCTTCCATGTCGCAACCTCCCGTATCCTGTCTCGATTATCCTGTGCTCTGATGTGCCCGACGGCTTATGCGACAGCGTCGGGCAGCGGCAACCGCCCGGTCCAGGCAACCGTCGGCCCGCCCGCCTGCACCGCCCGTCGGGGTTTAAAATCGTACGGCGGCGAGGCGCGCAGGGCTGTAAACCGAGGTGTTGAATTGCGTTCCGGATGTAAACCCTGGGGTTGAAACGCGGCTCAGACGCAGGGACGATACGGTACAATGGCCTCCGGCGCCCCGGGAGGGGCGTTGCCATTCAAGGGGATGCCATCATTCAGGGAAGCTCCATTCAGGGGGTGCCATGGGCGGTCGACTCGTTGAGACAAGCAGCCGTTGGGCCGTCGTCGGTCTCGCGGGGCCCCTCTCGTACCTGCTCATGCTGCTGTTCTCGCCGCTCTCCCTCACCGCGCTCGCCTCGGGGGACGCCCTGGCGGTCACGCCGCTCGTCCAGACCATGCTCGCCGCCCTCGTCATGTGCGTCGGGGGGTTCGCCCTCTCGCTGACGCACCCGGGGAGCAGCCTCGGCGACGCCAGAACGAGGGTGTGTGCGTGCGCCGGCGTTCTGGCAGCATTGGGCGCCGGACTCGCCGCGCTCCTCTACGAACCCTGGGTCCCCGTGGCGGTGACGGTGCTGCTGAGCGCGTCCTCCACGCTGCAGATCGGCGTCGGCTCGCAGGCCGCGATGAGAACGCCCGTACACGAGATGGTCGTGCAGGCGCTTCTCGCCCTGCTCATCGGCTGCTGCGTCTGCACGGTTGCCGTGGCGGCCTTCCCCGTTGCCGCGTTCGGGACGGCGCTCGTGGGCCTCGCCCTCGTCGTCACCTCGGCGTTCCTCTGGCTGGGGACCGTGGGCTCGACCGTACCCGACCCCGATCCCGCGCTGAGCCTGGAGGGCGGCCTGCTCCCGACGCTGAGGGCTCTGTTCTGCGACTGGCAGCCGCTGGCGGCGGGGTGCGTCTGCGCCCTCTCGCTCGGCTTTGGGTGGACGCAGGGAACGGCGACGGATGAATCGGGCATCGAGGCGTCCTCCCTGACGGGCACGGTCGTCGGCGCCGTGGCCGCGTTCCTCATCGTTCGCCGCAGGACCCGAAACAGCGGAGTCAACGCAGGCAACCTCGGCGGAAGCGGAGGCAGCACAGACCTCTCGGGCACCTTCTCACATCTGCTGTTCTTCTCCAGCGCGCTGAGCGTCCTCGCGTGGGCGCTCTGGTCGACGAACGGGTCGCTGGTCCCCCTCTCCTTCGTCTCGAGCCTCGCGCAGGTCGTGTTCATCGGCCTGCTCCTGGCGGAGACGCTGCTCACGTCGCGTGACATGTCCCGGCCCGCGCAGCTGCCGCGCCTGGGGATAACCCTCTTCCTGCTCGCGTTCATCGCAGGCTGCGCGTGCGGGAGAGTCCTGGGGTCGGGCGCAACGGGCACCCTGGTCGCGGCACTGTACCTGCTCATCCTCTGCGCCATGTTCGTGTTCGAGACGCGCGGGGAGTCGCCGCGCCGCGGCCTTAGGGGCGGCGAGAAGGAAGGCGCCGCAGGTCAGACGAACAGCATGGGGACGACCACCGCCCCAGCACTCGCCCTCGACGACGTCTGTCAGGCGATCGCGAGAGACGCCGGACTCACCCCGCGCGAGGCGGAGGTTCTCCCGATGCTCATCATGGGCCTGTCGTCAACAACGATAGGCGCGCGGCTGTTCGTCTCCCCTCAGACCGTGAAGAGTCACACGCACCGCATATACGTGAAGCTGGGCATTCACTCGCACGACGAGCTCGCCGAGATTTTCGCTCGGCGGAGCGACCAGCTCGGCTCGGAATCCGGCGTGGCCGGGGAGGGGCGATAGCGAGATTGGTCCGGGGGCGACTCGGCGGTTGCTCTCGAATACCAAACGGGGCACCCCGCAACCGCGAGACGCCCCGGTGTCTTTCCTGGCTCGCACCCTCTTCCCCACCCGCTGACTCCGCCAGTCGCTCCCCTACCTCGCGACCTGTAGGACAACCTCTTGCAGGACGTTGTTCCAGTTCTCGTCCCACGCGTTGAACTCGGCCGCGTACTCGCCGTCGCCGCCGTCGTAGAAGTACAGGTGGCCGGACACGGTCTCGCCGGCCTCGAGCTCGTCGAGCATCTCGGGTGAGTCGTCGAAGAAATACCCCGCCGGCGAGGTCCCGCCGCGCGTCTGCGTCAGGCCGCTCGGACCGTAGAAGCACATCGTGAGGCCCCACCAGACGCTGGAAGACTCGTCGGAGACGTTCGTGAAGGTGACGGGCACGCCGATGACCGCCTTGCCGTTCGCCGCGTCGTCCCAGCTCTCGACCGTGGTGTAGACGAAGCTGGACGGGTCGGTGCTCACGACGAGCTTCCACGAGGGGAGCTCGAGGGTCGCGGTTGCGGACGCGCTCGCAGTCGCGGGTTCGGCGGGCTCGGTCGGCAACACGTCGCCGTCCGTCGTGAGCGCGAGGCTGCGCCCGACCTGCTCGAACATCCAGACGTCGGCCTCGGTCGCGTCCGCGCGCCACGCGGCGAGAACGGTCGCGCCGGCGGCGTCGCCGCGCAGCATGGTGTACCTTCCTTCGTACTCGTCGCCCTGGAACCGGTAAGTGAACGAGCACGTCTCCGCCATGGCGCCGTCGACCTCGTAGAACATCACGGACGAGACCGCGCCGTCGCTGATGCCGTCGAGGCCCATGGAGCCGTTGAGGAATGCCGTCGGGTCGGCGGCGAGCTCGTCGAAGAGCGGGGCCAGCGACGCGCCGTCGGCGAGGATGTCGACCGTGACGAAGCCGGTCTCGGACAAGAACGAGACGACCCCCTCCTCGGGCGTATCCTGCAGGACGGAGGCGGTCATCTCGGCGCCCACCTGGAACCGGACGCCCAAGGGGGAGTAGCAGGTCTTGAGGCCGAACGCTGCCTCGGTGGCGTCGCCGATCACGATGGTGCCGGACGAGCCGTCGCCGGAAGCGACTTCTTCTGCGGACGATCCCTCGGACGCGGCGGCGGACTCGGTCGCCTCCTGCGTCGCGTAGGATTCGGCCAGGTCACGCAGCGGGGTGCTCCCCAGCGCGCAGGGGACGAGCCCCATGGTGAGAAGCAGGGTTCCGGCGAGTGCAACGCCGCTGGTTCGCTTGCTGATTCGCTTGCTGGTGCGCATGGACGCCTCCTTGGCTCGCGGTTGGACGCCCGACCCACCCGGGCGCGCCTCGATTCGGGGGCCATCTTACCATCCGGGCCGGGACACAGGGCCAGCAGAGCCAGCACCGTCGCCGGCGTGAAGTCAGCATGGAGCCTGGCGCGGGGCCAGCGGTGGACAAAATCGGCTCCCTGCATGTCACTTTCAAAATCGATGGACAGAATCGGCCCCCTGCATGTCACTTTCGCTGTCGGGATTTCGCAAGGTTGGATCGTACGACGCATCTACCTGCCCTTTTGTAATTCGTCTTCGGCTCTACTTGGATAAAAGGGTATGTAGAGGACCGATTTTGGCCAGCGTTTTCGGAAAGGTATGCAGGGAGCCGATTTTGGCCATCCCCCCGAACGCAGGAAGGCCGCCCGAGCCCAGCCCGGACGGCCTTCCCTCACGTGCGTTCGCGCG
>CAYMHQ010000041.1:0-13749 GCA_964390275.1 uncultured Coriobacteriaceae bacterium | reverse complement strand
CAGGAAGGCCGCCCGAGCCCAGCCCGGACGGCCTTCCCTCACGTGCGTTCGCGCGTCTTGCACTCGCGCGCTTCGAACTCGCGCGTTAGTCCTGCTTGTCGCCCTTGTCGCTGGGCTGCTCGGACGGCTTGTTCGCCCCGTCGCCGAGCGCGTTCATCATCGTGTTGAGGATGTTGCGGCGGGAGAGGGCGCCCACGAGCTTGCCGTCGCGGGTGACGGGCATCTTCTTGATGCGGCGGCCGGCGAGCTGACCGCACGCCACGTCGATGGGCGTGTTGATGTCGACCGAGATGACGCGCTTGGTGGCGAGCTCCATGACGTTGAGGTCGGCCAGGTCGGCGAGGCGCTTCTCGATGTCGTCGTCGTCCTTGATCGCGATGCTCACGCCGGCGGAGGGGTTGCTCACGTGCATGTCCTTGCGCGAGAGGTAGCGGATGACGTCGCCGTCGGTCACGTAGCCCACGAGCCTGCCCTCGGCGTCAACCACCGAGACACCGGTGGTGTTCGTCATGGCGATCAGGGCGATGACCTCGCGCATCGTGGCGGTGTCACGCACGGTGACAGCGTTGGGGTTCATGACCTCGGCGAGCGAGAAGCCGCTGAGCGCCTTGTCGGCGGCCTGCATGAAGGCGGCCGAGGGATGGACGGAGAGCTCGTCGATGTCGCCGGCGACGGATGCGGCACCCGCGTAAGCACCGGCGACGGAGGCGCCGGCGGCAGCGGCACCGCTGAGCGCGCCGCCCGAGGTCCTGCCGGCTGCCTGGCCGGCGGCGACGGGCTGGGCGGCCTTCGACTTGGCCTTCTTGCCGTCGCGCACGAACACGAGGATCAGCAGCACGGCGCACCCGGCGAGGATCGCGGTGGTGCAGAACGACATGTGGTAGCCGGCGAACGTCTGAGCGACGCCGGTCAGGTCGGTCGCGGCGGAGCTGACGGCAGCGGCCACGGAGACGAGCAGCGCCGTGCCGAACGAGCCCGCGACCTGGTTGATCGTGTTCGAGGTCGACTGCGCGTGCTGGATTGCCTCATTCGGAAGCGAGTTCACGCCCCACGTGTTGACGGGGGTCATCGTGAACTGGATGCCCACCGCCATGAGGGCGTACACCGCGCTCACCAGGTAGATCGGCGACTCGACGCTGTAGCTCGCGAACCCGCACAGGCCGCACACGATCACGCACGCGCCGATGAGCACCGGGCGACGCACGCCGTACTTGTCGAACAGGCGGCCGGCGAGCAGGCCGGTGAACGCGCCGATCACGGCGCCGGGCAGCAGGGTCAGGCCCGAGACGGTGGCCGAATAGCCGAGCACGCCCTGGATATAGAGCGGCATGATGGTCTCCATGCCGATGAGCGCAGCCTGGAACAGCGCGATGATGATGACGACCGTGCGGTACTGGGGCGTCTTGAGGATGTCGACGCGCAGCATCGGCTCCTCCAGGTGCAGCTGGCGGTAGGCGTAGGCGCCGATGAGCGCGAGGCCGCAGACGATGAGCGCGGCGGGGACCAGGTGGTTCGCGGCCGAGCTGAACGTCGAGATGCCGTAGAGCAGGCCCACGAGGCCGAACGTGGAGAGCACCACCGAGAGCGCGTCGAACTTGGTGCGGCGGAACTCGCCGAAGGGCTTGAGCTCCTTGCAGGCGAGCAGCACCACGATGGCCGCGAGCGTCGCGACGATGATGAAGATCGCGCGCCAGCCCACGGTGTCAACGAGCACACCGGAGAGCGACGGGCCGATGGTGGGCGCGAAGCCGATGATCAGGCCGATGATGCCCATGGCCGAGCCGCGGCGCTCGCGCGGGATGACGAGCAGGATGACGCTGAACACCATCGGCATGACGAAGCCCGTGGCGCTCGCCTGCATGACGCGGCCGAGCAGCAGCAGCGGGAACACCGGGGCGCACGCCGCCACGATCGAGCCGACGCAGAATATCGATATGCCGCCGATGAACAGGCGACGCGTGGAGAACCGCCCCATCAGGTACGCGGCGAGCGGGATGACGACCGCCTCGGTGAGCGCGTACCCCGAGGTCAGCCACTGCACGGTGGTGGAGCTGACGTTGAGGTCGGACATGATGGTGGGCAGCGCCGGCGTCAGCAGCGTGGCGTTGAGCACGGTGATGAACGCGCCGGTGAGCAGCACCGCCACCATCTTCATCTGGTTTTTAGTGATACCTAGACCCATAGAACCCTCTTCCTAGACTTCCTTGACGAGCCTTTCCCGGACCCCGACCCAGCCTTTGCGACGGCGAGTCAGCGCGACCAGCGCGACGTTTCTTCCGTCGCACCGCATCCGGGTCGGTTGACTTTTTGAATGCTGGTATGATATCCCCTATTGGTTGATAAAAGTCAAAGATATGCACAGAACAGCCATAGACAAAACAACGTCGGCACACATCCGCGCGACCCGGTGCGCTACAGTGCGAAACAGGCCGGCGAGCACGGCACGCGGCGCGAGGAGGGACCATGGAGACCGAGGACACCAAGGACGTCGAGGGAATCGAGGAAATCGAGCGGGACGAGCGGGCGGAAGAGGCCGAGCGGACGGAGAAGGCCGAGCGGGCGGAGGACGAGCACGGCGACGCGACTGAGCCCGGCCAGACCTGCGGCTCCCCCTGGCTCACCGACCGCTCCGAGCGCATCGCGCCCGTGGAGGCGGTGCTCGACGCCATGGGCGCCTACGACTACCTGGCCCGACGCGCCGTGCACAACGGTCGCGGGGACATCTCCAAGGTTCAGGTGGACATCGTCCTCGCCATCGCCTTCTACGGCCCGGCGACCATGACCGAGCTCGCCCAGAACCTCGCCGTGTCGAAGGAGCACATCACGCGCGCCGTGTCGTCGCTGGCGGAGCAAGGGTACGTCGAGAAGCGCCGCAGCGCGAACTCGCTGCGCTGCGTGGAGGCCGTGCTGACCGAGGAGGGCACGCGGCTCGCCCAGCGCATCCGCGTCGACGCGATCGCCCGTCTCGAGGAGCGCCTCGCCTCCATCGCACCCGAGGAGCGCGCCGCCCTCGTCGAAGCCTCCGAGAAGGCCGCCGCCGTCCTTCACAAGATCAAGCAGTCGTAGGGGCGCCCGTCTTCAGAGCACCCATGACCTAACCTCGTCTTCCTCGACCGGAAGGCAGAGCTTCCAGCGACGCGACCAGCCGAGCGACCTGCACGAATCTTTGTCGAGCCTAAAAGGTCCACCTTCGGCCAGTTTCTCGAACCTGTCAAATTATCGTCGGTAATGACATGCAAGCTTTGAACAGAAGGGGCCCGCCACCCAGCGAGGCCCCTCCGTCTTCAATCTCGGGCCGACCGTCACCGAACCACGCTACGCGATGTCAATCCCTTCGCCACAGATGCTCCGGACCGCCTGACGTCCCGAGTAGACGTTGTTGCCGTTGCATGAGGCAGGGATGTTGATCGTGTACGTATCCTTGTACAGCTCGCACCCGTCGACGCCGATTGCGTAAAGCCCTTCGATCGGACGGCGCAGGAGATCGATCACCCGCATGTTCCTGTCAGTGTGAATGCCTCCGACGGAGCAAAGGTAGTCGTAGTTAAGCCTTGCCGCATAGAACGGCGCCTCGGCGACTGCCGTCATGCAGTCCGCAGCCTTGCAGAAGTCAGTGTCGACACCCGCGGCAGCGAGCTCGTTGTAGCGGGTAACCGTGGCCTTCAGCCTCTCAGGGTCAACGCCCATATCCTCGGCGAGAGCGTCGACGGTGTCCTCGATCCACTTGTCCTGCTTGCTGTTGGCACCCATGACCTCGTCGATAATCGACTGGCCAATCTGGTCGGCGAGCGTCTGGTCGAACACCACGAACGCCTTGCCACCTTGGGAGAACAATGCGTTGCTGCTGTAGGCAGGGATCAGGCTGCCGACCGACTCGTCGACGAACCGCTCCCCGTTCTGGTTGACCCAAAGCGTCTTGCCGTTGATGACGAGATCGTCCGTGGGCGCGGGGAACCCCTGGTCGGAGAGACAGGCGTTTCCCACATACCCAGCGCTCACCGAGAGGTCGACGGCGCCAGCCTCCATCGCAAGGCGCAGTCCGTCGCCGTCGTGCCCGTCAAGGCAGTCGACCCAGAGCGTGTCCTGCGCATAACCGAGGCGCTCCATCTGCTCGACGTTGTTGAGCCAGCCGCCGGTGGCAAGAATCGTCCCTTTCGCGCGGAACTCGACGTAGCCGTTCTCGGACTTGGCGACGACGCCTTTGACCGCGCCGTCCTCGAGGACAAGCTTCACCGCAGGCGTCTCGAGAAGCAGCTCAACGCCCATCCGGTCGAGCTCCGAGACCGCCGCATCGACATAGGAGCTCCCGCTCTCGTTGGCCCACCAGTGCTGGGTGCTCAGCGCGTGAGAACCGACCAGGTAGCCGTCCACCACGCCGCTGAAACCCACCCCGTGGGACTCGAGCCACTCGATGTCGCCCGCCGAGGCAAGCGCCATGTCCCGGAAGGCGAGGGCGTCGTTCAGATAGGCGAACGTCTTGCCCTCTTCGCACAGGATGAAGCCCAGGTCGACGTCAATCCCCTGCTGCTCCTGGTAGGAGCTCTTGTAGCCGAAAATCCCCGAAGTGATCGGCCCGTTCCCACCGGGCTCCGTCAACTTTTCGAGCACGACGCACGAAAGGCCCCTGTCGCCCGCCTCCATACCGGCAGCCAGACCGGACATGCCCGCGCCGACGACCACGATGTCGACCTCCCGCGTCTCGATGATGTCGAGGTCGGTGTCCTCGGCCTCCAAAGCCCAGGCGGCGGGAACCTCTTTGCCGGCGGTCAGGCGTCCGGCGACACCCGCCACCAGAGCGGAGCCGCCGATAAAGGCCCCTCCCTTGATGAACCGGCGGCGGTCGATATCGGTTTTCTCGGCGGTTTCTGCTTTTACTTCGTTCATCCGTGACCCCCTCAATGCTAGGTTACTGCCCCTATGGCGCGCCAAATTGTTGCCGAACGGGCCCGCCGGCCGTCACTTGATTCGGGTGATTGTCGCGTAATGCCTGGTCAGGCCGTGTTCAGGGAACCTTTTGGACGAGCCGACAAGCGCAGTTGAGAATACAGGCGGAAGTGAGAGACGGGAACGGGGGGATGGGGATGCGCGACGTTCTTCTCGACATGCGGGCCTTCGGCTTCGCCGCGTTCCTCTGTTTCTTCTCACTCATGGAAAGCCCCTACGGCGACGCGGGGACACCGTCCAGCCTGTTCTTCCCCACCAGCTACGCGCTCGGGTTCGTGATATGCGGGTTCATCGCGTGTCGGGGAGTCGCGCTCTCATTTCGCGCGAAGGTCCTCGCTTCCCTTCTCGCAGGACTTGCCGGACTCGGTCTGGTTGCGCTGAGCGGAGTCCTTGGGTCGTCCGGAACCGTGGCGCTGTGCTCCTCGCTTCCCTTGGGCGCATCGTTGTGTCTAAACGCCGCCGTCTGGTGCGAGTCGCTCATCAACGACACGAACGAGAAGACCTTTTCCGTCATTGTCGCTGGCTCGCTCTACTCGGCCTTGGCACGGCTCGTTGCGCAACCTCTTGGGAACCTGATCGGCAACGGGGTCCTCGCCTGCCTGTTCCTCGTTGGTTCGGCAGTCGCCGCGTCGCACTGCGCCCCGAGTCCCTGCGGTACGGAAACTCCTGCGATTACGACATCTGAAGAATCAGCACGACGAGAGACACGACAAAAGGCACGCCAAAAGTCGGACGCGCTGAGAGACTCCGCCACCGCGCTGAGGAGCATCGCACTCCCCCTGGCTTACACGGGGCTGTTCCAGCTCGCTTTTTCCGTCTTGCGGGGAACGTCGCAGAACGCCCTCGAGAGGGCGTATTGGGGCAGCCCGTTCGCGGTGGTCGGGTTCTTCCTCGCCAGTCTCCTCCTGCTGGCCATGTCGAAAACGCGGAGGACGAAGGCCCCTCTCAACCTCGACACCCTCTTTGCCGTTCTGGCCATGACGACAATCGCGGCGTTTCTGACCGCAACGCTGACAAACGGGGTCGTCTTCACCTTCGCGGTCGTGCTCATGGACGTCCCCTACGCCATCGCGTCAATCATGCTCTATTCCGCCTGCTTCGACACCGCGCGACGAGCGGGCCTCCCGACGTCGATAATCGGGTTCTCGTTTGCGGCGATGTACGCGATCGTAGGAGTCGGTCATGCGATTGGATACACCACGATTCGAACGTTTGGTCAGAGCACCCAAGGGCTGCTCGTCGCTGCAATCTGCGTTCTGCTGGCGTTCTTCTCGTTCTCGACCCTCCTCGGCATCCTCGGGTCCAAAACACGCGAAGCCAGTCAGGAGAATGGCAGCGAGACCGGTACTGCCGAAGCCGGCACGAACCGCATCGGGAAGAAAAGCACGCTCGTCAGTTTCTCGGAGAACGAACTGCGGGGCAGCACGATCCTTGTCGAACAATACGGCTTGACGGAAAGAGAGTTCGACGTCTTGCTGCTGCTCGCCTGCGGGAGGACTCTCAGGGAGATTGCGGATTCTCTGGTCGTGTCAGAGAACACCGTCCGCACCCACGTGAAGAAGATATACGCCAAGCTGGGCGTTCACAGCCGCGGCGAGTGCCTGGACCTGCTCGGAGAGATAACGGCATGCGCGACGAGGACCGACGAAACACAGCGGGGCCGAGCGGGGGCCGGCTATACCAACCGAGCGTAGTCCTGTCTCTGATGGAAGATATGGGCTACATACACCATGTCTTCCATCACTTTATAGAGAATTACATAGTTGCCGACACACACAGAACGGTAACCCAACGCGGCAAGCTCGGGAAGGTGTGAGAGGGAACGCATATATGGCATCTCACATACCAGAGAGAGTTGCAAGTCGAATTCGTCGCAGAACTCCGCTGCCGCTTTCGGGTTGCAAACCGTTTCCGCCAGATATGCGACAATCGCTTCGTACTCATTCTTTGCAGCGCTCGAAATCACCAAATTAAAGGCCATACTTACGCCTTATGTCCTCGGTGAAAGTCGCGCAGTCAGAATACCGCCCCTCGCGCAGCTCCTCCTCGGCAAGCATGATTCTAGACAGCAGCTTCCCCTTGGCGAGTTCCAGGCGCATTGCCTCCATCGCCTCATCGCTGAGACAATGAATCGACGTGCGTCCGTTGCGGGTAACAGTGACCTCGCCCTCCCTCGCAACAAGGTCATCGAAAGCCGCCGTGTTCTTCATCTCTCTAATGGGAACGCAAACCGCCATATCAACCTCCCGAAAAGTCATCATTCGTGGCCCAATTGTACCACGCACAATATCGAAATAGGCCAAAGGCAAGTGCTACCGGGCGATTCGCTCCTCAAGGACATACCCAAGACAGATCTCAACTTTCCTTGCAGTATGGGAATCCGATGCGTCCCTCCCGGCGCTCATCGCCTCACGCCCGGCTGCTCGCGCGGCGCATCAGCTCCTCGAGGGGAATCTCGCCGGCGACGTACTCGTCCGCGTCCTTCCGGAGCTCGACCGAGAGGTCCTTGCCGGCGGCGGCTTCGGGCAGGGCGGGGGACGTCTTTTCATGCAGCGTGCGGCGCCGGCCCTCGACGTCGTCCAGGATGCAGTTCGCCTGGGCGAGGATCCGCTCGACCTCGATCGACGCCTTCGTCACGTCGAGCTGGGCCTCGCGCCTCATCCGCCCGAACGTCTCCTCGTCGAGGCCGCTCCCCTCGAGCATGCCCATCGCGGCATCGATGCGCCGCGAGGCGGAGCCGAGGAGCTCGGACGCGCGCAGGTAGGCGCTGTCGGCAAGCTCGCGAATGTGCGAGGCTATCTCGGCAAGCCCGCCGGCCAGACCGTCGGCGAGACCCGTGGCGAAGCCGTCTGCCCCGTCGCACGCCGCCAGCTTCGCCGCCTCAGCGAGGCGTCCGGCCTGCTCGCGGACCTCGTTCGCCCGGTCGCAGAGGCCGTGCAGCGTCGCGACGCCCCTGTCCGCGATGCTCGGGTAGCGCGACGTGAGAACGTCGGAGGCGGAGGCGACGCCGATGCTGTCGCGGACGCGAGCGGCGAGGTCGGAGGCCTTCTGCGCGATGGCGGCGAGCGTGGCGGCGCACGCGGAGAGCTCGGCGGCGAGGGCGTCGTCGGACATTCCCGCAGGCAGACCGCTCGTCTCGGACGCCGCCGCCCCGGGCGCCATCTCGAGCTCGGCAGCTCCCTCCCCCTCGGCAGTTTTCTCCGCCTCGGCCTCGCACCCGGTCGCCGTCATGATCAGCATCTGCAGGCGGTTCTCGACGTTCGCGAAGCTCACGTCGGGGTCGTAGTCGAGCGGCAGGATCTGCGCGTCGGGGTACATCGCCTTGAGGCGCTTGGCCACGCCGCGGCCCACCACGTGGTTGGGCAGGCACCCGAACGGCTGCAGGATCACGAACGCGCGGCAGCCCTCCTCCGCATGGTGGATGATCTCGGCCGGGATGAGCACGCCCTCCCCCGCGTCGAAGGTGTGGTGGATGATGGGGTCGGACGCACGCACAATCTGGTCCATGCGCGCGGCGGGGCGGTAGAGCGGGTGCGCGACGGCGATGCGGTCGGTCACGTCGTGCGCGAGGTCGAACAGCCTGTTCGCGATGCGGTACCAGGCCTTCTCGGGCAGCGGCTTGGCCACGTCGAACTCGCGGACCTGCGCGTCCTGGTAGAAGTAGGTCTTGCGAATCACGTCGGTCATGCGCGCCTCGACCACCTCGAGGCCGTTGCGCTCGAGGTAGGCCTCGATGTCGTGGTTCGCGCCGGGGTGGAAGTTGAGCAGGTACTCGCCCACGATGAGCACCTGCGGGCGCGGACGGCTCCGGTCGTAGGCCACCTCGCGCATGATGTCGATCGCGCGGGAGAACCCGGCCTTCGCGCCGCGCACGCCGGCACGCTCGATGCCCTCCATCACCTGGTCGAGCGCGCGCTCGAACGCCTCGTTTGCCGAGCCGGGGACCAGCTCGTAGGGGCGCATCTTGCGCAGCAGCTCCTCGAGCGCGTCGATCATGGGCAGCACCATGGCGATCGTGACCGCGCTGCCGAGGTTCATCTTCCACCCGGGCTGGATGTTGTGGGCGTCGACGTCGTCGTTCGTGATGATGGGGACGTCGGCGTGGCCTGAGTCGTCGAGCGCCTTGCGCAGCAGCGCCGTGTAGTGGGTCAGGCGGCAGTCGCCCACGTACTTGCCCATGGCGACCGCGACCTCGCAGTCCTTATAGCGGCCCGACTCGAGCTCGGCCAGCGCCTCGCCGATGACGATCTGCGCGGGGAAGCAGATGTCGTTGTGCACGTACTTCTTGCCCAGGCGGATCGCCTCGTCGCGCCCGATGGGCAGCGGCACCGTCTCGAGCCCCTGACGTGCGAAAACGGCGGCGAGCAGCCGGCTGAAGGCGTGCGATGTGTTGGGGACGAGCACCACGCGGCGCTTGCGGTCGGCGCGCGTGAACTTCTGCGGGTACGGGTCGGGCAGCGGGCGGATCTCGCGGCCGCCGTTCGCCGCGGCGCGCTTGCGGCGGATCGCCACCGTCTCGACGAACGACCGGACGCGCATGCGCAGCGGGCCCGTCGCGTCGCTCTCGTCGACCTTGAGCACGAGCGGCGCCTTGCCGCCCACCTCGTGCATGATGCGGACGATCTCGTCGGAGAGGTAGGCGTCGTGCCCGCAGCCGAAGCTCACGAGCTGCACGAACTCGAGCTCGTCGCTCTGCGCGGCCAGCACGGCGGCCCCCAGGGCGCGCGCGTGGAAGTTGTTCACGATGTCGATGCGGCTGTTCGAGAGGTCGACCTCGTTCACGCCCGGCAGCGCGTCGGGCGGCATGACGGCGATTCCCTGCGAGGCGAACATCCCGGGCACGCCGTGGTTGACGAGCGGGTCGTTGTGGTACGGGCGCGAGGCGAGCACCACCGCGTATCCTCCCTGCTCGCGGGCCTCGTCGAGCACCTTGCGGCCCGCCTCGACGAGCTTGGAGCGGAACGACCCCATCGCGGCGCGGGCGAGCTCGATGGCGCGACGGGCCTCGGCCTCGCCGATGCCGAACGTCTCGCCGAGCCAGGCCGGGAGCTGCCGGTCGCAGTCGGCGTCGCTGTGCCAGTGGAAGAGCGGGTTGTCTAACGGGATGCCGAAGCGCTCGGCCGGGTTGTCGGAGTTCTGGATGACGAGCGGGTACCCCTTGACCACCGCGCACATCGACTCGCTCGTGGCGGCGGTGTTCTCCGAACGCACCGCGGTGAGGACGGGCATGAAGATGCGGTCGACGCCCTTCTTGGCGAGGTTGCGGATGTGCCCGTGCACGAGCTTGGCCGGGAAGCAGACCGTGTCCGACGTGACGGCGGGGAGCCCCTCCTCGAACATCTCCTGCGAGCTGGGGTCGGAGAGCACGACCGTGAAGCCGAGCTGCCGCAGGAGCGTCGTCCAGAACGGCGCGCGGTCCCACACGCCGAGCACGCGCGGCAGGCCCACGGTCACCCCGCGCGGCGCGACGCCCTCGTCGATGGGATAGTCGGCGAACAGGAGCCGGCGCCGCAGGTCGAACAGGTTCGCCGCGCGGCGCGAGGCCGAGCCCGAGCCAGCGGGGCGAGCGGGGCGGGAGACGGCGGGACGGGAGGCGGCTGCCGAGCCGGAGGCATCTGCGGTGCGCGAGGCGCCGGCGGGACGAGCTCCCACCACGCTGCCGCGCTCGCAGCGGTTGCCGGTCACCGAGGTGGTCCCGTCGGGGAACGTGACGACGGTGCGGCTGCACGCGTTGGCGCAGAACGGGCAGGTGACGTTCGACTCCTGCGTGTAGGTGAACCCGTCGAGCGCGTCGAGCCCGATGAAGGTGGACGCGGGGACGCGGGAGCCAGCCGGCTCGCCCGCACCCGCCGAGCCCGCCTCGGCAGCCGCCAGCTCCTCCATATGCGCCTTCGCCAGCAGCGCCGCCCCGATGGCCCCCATGAGGCCGGGGTACGGCGCGCGAACGACCTCCCTGCCCACGTGCTGCTCGAACGCGGCGAGCACGGCGTCGTTCTGGAACGTGCCGCCCTGCACCACGATGCGCCCGCCGAGCGCGTCGGTGTTGGGGATGCGGATGACCTTGGTGAACACGTTCTGCACGATGGACCGGCAGAGACCGGCCATGATGTCGTCGGGCGACTTGCCGTTCTTCTGCTCGGTGACCACGCTCGAGTTCATGAACACCGTGCACCGACTGCCCAGCACGGCGGGGGTGCGCGAGCGGAACGCGGCGCTGGCGATGTCGCGCACGGGGATGCCGAGCGACTTCGCGAAGCTCTCGAGGAACGAGCCGCAGCCCGAGGAGCACGCCTCGTTCACCAGGATGTCGGTGACCACGCCGCCGTCGACCCAGATGGCCTTCATGTCCTGCCCGCCGATGTCGAGGATGAACGAGACGTCGGGCACGTACCGCTCGGCCGCCGCCTCGTGCGCCACCGTCTCGACCATGTGCACGTCGGCGTGGAGCGCGCGGCTGAAGAGTGTCTCGCCGTAGCCGGTGGTGCCCGCGCCCAGGATGACGAGCTCGGCGCCGGCCTCCTTGACCCGCCGGTTGAGCGCGGTCAACGCGTCTCGCGCAATGATGAGCGGCTCGCCCTCGTTCGACGAGTAGAACGACTCGATGACCTCGCCGGACTCGTCGATGAGCGCGAACTTGGTCGTGGTCGACCCGGAGTCGACGCCCAGGTACGCGCGCACGACCTCGCCCGGCCGCGGGTCCAGATGCGGCGCCGGCGGGAGGGCGTGGCGGGCCTTGAAGGAGGCGAGCGCGGCGTCGTCGGGGAAGAAGGGCTCGCCGCACGAGGACTGCGAGGCCAGGGCGTCCGGCGCCCCCGCGAGCGACTCTGCGAGCTCGCGCAGGTCAACCGCGCGTCGCGACGACGAGAGCAGGCCCGTCAGCGCGAGCGCCGCGCCGCGGGCCACGATGGTCTCGGGGTTCTCCGGGACGACCACCTGCCCCTCCCCCGTGAAGCCCAGGCGCTCGGTGAACACGCGCGCCAGGGTGGGGTTGAAGGTGAGCGGGCCGCCCTCGAAGATGACCGGCGGGTTCACGTCGAGCCCCTGCGCGAGGCCGCCGAGGGTCTGCTTGGCGATGGCGTGGAAGGTGGAGAGCGCGATGTCCTCCTTGCGCGCGCCCTGGTTGAGCAGCGGCTGGATGTCGGTCTTGGCAAAGACGCCGCAGCGGCCGGAGATACCGTACACCGTCGTACCCTGCGCCGCGAGCGCGTCGAGCTCCTCGACAGGGGTCTTGAGCAGGGACGCGATCTCGTCGATGAAGGCCCCGGTGCCGCCGGCGCAGCTGCCGTTCATGCGCATGTCGGCCACGTTGAGTCGCCCGGTGGACGGGTCCGACTCGAAGAAGATCATCTTGGCGTCCTGCCCGCCCAGCTCGATGGCGCAGCGGGTCTGCGGGTAGTCCTGCCGGACGGCGATGGAGTTCGCGACGACCTCCTGCACGTAGGGCACGCCGAGGAAGTCGGCGATCGCCTTGCCGCCCGACCCGCTCATCGCGACGGAGAAGCCCCGGCCCGGGAAGCGCTCGGCGAGCTCGAGGAGGATGGGGCGCAGGCTCTCGGCTTGGCGGGCGTGATGGCGACGGTACGTGGAGTACAGCGTCTCCCGCATCGCCGGGTCCACGACGACCGCCTTCACGGTGGTCGACCCGACGTCGAGTCCGAGGAGGAGCTCCGTCCCGGTCGCCGACTCGGCGGGAGACGCCGCCGCTGCCCCGGACGGCCCTGCGGCCACGGACGTCACCGAGACTCCGCACGCCCCCGATCCGGACGCCGCCGCGATCGATCCCTCAGGCTCAAACCCCTGCTCGCCGTGCTCAAATGCCCTGCTCATAAGTCCACCTCACGTCGGGCGACACCGCCGGTCACACTGTGGGGACAGCATGCCCAGATCGGCACGCCCACAGCGCGTTGCGCGTATGTTCCCCACGCAAAACGGATATCGCTAGCGGACTTTTATAGCGCGACGGGCGCGCAATTCGACGAGAAATTGACGTCGTTTAACAGCGTTTCCCGGATTTGTTCATCTTTGATGGGCGGGAGGCAGGAGCGCCGGGGTGGGCGGGGACGAAGGACGGCCGAGCGTGCGGAAACGGCTACAGGCGGAGACCCTTCCCCATTCGCGACGGCGGCGCAGAAACAGCGGCGCGGACATTGCTGGAGGCCGTTTTTAGCTACCTACTCACACAACTGCCGCTTGTGTGAGTGGCATGCTAAATATCCGGGCAGAAACAGCCCCCATTTCCGCATTCGCAACAGGAAACTGACGACCTGAGTACGGAATCAGACTCGCTGCTAAGTCTTCGGGAGGCACAGTCCCGGACGGCTGGACTCAGTAACTATAGTGTTTCAAGGGCGTCTCCACGCCGAATCTGTTCCAATGTCCAATCATGCCGTAGTATGACTTCTGTTCTACAAATATCTATCGCACCACCTCCGGCACAACGCAAATTCGGCGCACGCCATACCCCCTCTCGCCGCCGCACGGTAACGTAGGGCTCTTCACGGAGCCGGATGACAGGAAAGAAAGGCGGCAGAGGGGGCAGATGCGGCGGCTACTCCTCCCCCGGCGCCTTGGGCTGCGGCGGAATCGGGGTGTCCCCTCTCTGGACCTTGCAGCACCACTCCACAAAGGCCCTGTACTCCTCGCTGAAACCCTCCATGTCGTCGAGCGTGATGACCTTGGTCTCGAGCAGATCGAGGATGCGCACGTGCATCGTGGAGCGGCGGATGTCGCGGACGATGACGCCGGGGCTGCGCTTCTCCCTGTTTATGAAGCGCTCGAGCTTCCAGTAGCAATCGGACGCCTTGG
>CAYMHQ010000040.1:16157-17707 GCA_964390275.1 uncultured Coriobacteriaceae bacterium | reverse complement strand
GCGAGCCGCGGAAGGTCCTCACGATCGCGGGGTCCGACTCGAGCGGCGGCGCGGGGATCCAGGCGGACATCAAGACGATCATCGCCCACAAAATGTACGCCATGAGCGCGATCACGGCCCTCACGGCGCAGAACACGACGGGCGTCTTCGCGATTCAGGAGGCGACGCCCGAGTTCGTGGGCGCCCAGCTCGACGCCATCTATTCCGACATCGTGCCCGACGCGGTGAAGATCGGCATGGTCTCGAGCAGCGCGATCATCGAGGTCATCGCTGAGCGCCTGACCCGCTACGGCGCGCGCAACGTGGTGGTCGACCCGGTGATGGTGTCCACGAGCGGCTGCCGCCTGCTCTCCGAGGAGGCGATGTCGGCCGTGATCGGGCGGCTCATCCCCCTCGGCGCGATCATCACACCGAACATCCCCGAGGCCGAGGTCCTCTGCGGTTTCGAGATTCACGACGAGGAGGGGATGGTCCGCGCCGCGCACAAGATTGCCGAGTTCTACGACGGCGCCGTCCTCATCAAGGGTGGCCACCTCGTGAACGACGCCACCGACCTGCTCTTCCGCGACGGCGTCGAGCGCTGGTTCCGCTCCGAGCGCGTCGACAACCCCAACACGCACGGGACCGGATGCACCCTGTCCTCGGCCATCGCGTGTAACCTCGCCGCCGGCCGCACGCTCGAGGAGAGCGTCGAGCGCGCCAAGCGCTACCTTTCGGGCGCCCTCGCGTCCATGCTCGACCTCGGCCACGGCGCCGGCCCGCTCGACCACGCGTACATGATTCCGGAGATGGCGTTCTAGACCGAGGCGCCGGTCTCTGCGGAGGTATCGCCCTCTACCGAGGCACCGCCCTCAGCCGAGGTGATCTCCTCGACAGCGCTTTCCATCTGCTCTTTTGAGACGGGCTCGGCCGACGTGAGGAACGCCGGCGCGAGCCCGTCCTTCACAAGCTCGAACGCCAGCCGCGCGTCGACGCATATCTCTGTCATGAGGCCCAGGAGGCGCAGGATCTCGTCGTTGCCGCTCTTGGCGTTCACGACGAAGTCGACCGCGCTCGTCACGGCGCCATCGGACGTCACCGAGAACTTCACCCAGTGGTACAGGTTGTTCAGATGGTTGCACGCGATGATCGCGTCGTCGCGTCGGTCCGAGTCGGCGAAGTCGCCGAGGTCCCAGTTGCGCAGCCGCACGTGCGCCGCCGCGTAGCCGCCCTGGCCGACGACAACCTTCTGCTCGGGGACGCCGTCGGTGTCGAAGATGACCGTCACGTCGAAACAGACGCCCTCTTCCGCGGTGGGGTAGGAGACCGTGAGCACCGTCTGCCCCACGACCTCGTAATAGATGCCCTCATCGTCGAGCCGGTCGGTGAAGGAGGAGGCGAACTCGGCGGCCGTGTCTATCGACGTCGCATCGACGGCCGCGACGTTCGATGCTGCGGGCACCGTATCGGTGAGTGCCGCCTCTACCTGGGGATTCGCCGCGTAGTCCGAGTTCTCCATGTCTCCGCCTTTCGTCGTGGCGCGTTCGAGTTCCGTCGAAGTATAGCACTGG
>CAYMHQ010000040.1:5211-16057 GCA_964390275.1 uncultured Coriobacteriaceae bacterium | reverse complement strand
TTCGCCCTCACTATGTGAATATCTCTTGATGCCTAAATTCCTATCGACTTGGTAGGTAATTAGTAGTATCAATATACCTACCAAGTTGGTAGGTAAAAGCGGGGACGCCCGGAGGCATCCTGAAGCATCAGAAGGCATCCGAAGGGCGCCGAGGCGAGCAAGCAGGCTGCCGGCATGCGGCGGCCGACAATCGGCAATCCCGGAAAGGGGATTTCAATGACAGTTTACGTTGACAACGCGGCGACCACCCAGATGAGCCGCACCGCGATCGACGCGATGATCCCGTACATGGAGACGGTGTACGGCAACCCCTCGAGCCTCCACTCAGTGGGGCAGCGGGCGGCGGAGGCGCTCCAGGACGCGCGCAGCCGCGTGGCGGCGTGTCTCGGCTGCAGCCCCAAGGAGGTCTACTTCACGTCGGGCGGCAGCGAGGCCGACAACCAGGCCATCGTCTCGGCCGCCAAGATCGGCGCGCGCAAGGGGAAGCGGCACATCATCTCCACCAGGTTCGAGCACCACGCGGTCCTGCACACGCTCGACCGCCTCGCGAAGGAAGGCTTCGAGGTCGAGCTGCTCGACGTCCACGGCTACGGCAACATCTCGGCCCAGCAGGTCGCCGACGCCATCCGCCCCGACACCTGCCTCGTCACCACGATGTACGCGAACAACGAGATCGGCTCCGTCCTCCCCATCGCCCAGATCGCCCAGGTCTGCAAGGAGCGGGGCGTCCTCTTCCACACCGACGCGGTGCAGGCGGCCGGCCATCTCCACATCGACGTCAAGCAGGAGGGCATCGACATGCTGTCGCTCTCCGCGCACAAGTTCCACGGCCCCAAGGGCATCGGCGTCCTCTACGCGCGCAAGGGTATTCCGCTCACGAACATCATCGAGGGCGGCGCGCAGGAGCGCGGCAAGCGCGCGGGCACCGAGAACATCCCGGCGATCATGGGCATGGCGGCGGCGTTCGAGGAGGCCTGCTCGCGCATCGACGAGGACACGCCGAAGGTGACCGCCATGCGCGACCGCCTCATCGAGGGGCTGTCGAAGATTCCGCACAGCGCGCTCAACGGCGACCCGGTCAACCGCCTGCCCGGCAACGTGAACTTCTGCTTCGAGGGGATCGAGGGCGAGAGCATCCTGCTCCTTCTTGACGCGCGCGGCATCTGCGCCTCGTCGGGCAGCGCGTGCACCTCGGGCTCGCTCGACCCCAGCCACGTTCTGCTCGCCATCGGCCGCCCGCACGAGGTCGCCCATGGCTCGCTGCGCCTGAGCCTCGACGCGTGGAACACCGAGGAGGACGTCGACCGTATCCTCGCCGCCGTGCCCGAGGTCGTCGCCTACCTGCGCGACATGTCGCCCGTGTGGAAGGACCTCGAGAGCGGCAAGCGCCAGTTCGTGCTCTAGCGGTTTACCTGCTCTAGCGTGTTTACCTGGGTATTTGCAATCGAAATCTGACAAGGAGAAGGAGCGACGCCATGTCACTTTACACCAGCACGGTTATGGACCACTTCATGAACCCGCGCAACGTGGGCAGCATCGAGGACGCCGACGGCGTGGGGGAGGTCGGCAACGCCAAGTGCGGCGACATCATGAAGATGTACCTCAAGATCAAGGACGGCGTCATCGACGACGTGAAGTTCGAGACGTTCGGCTGCGGCAGCGCCATCGCCTCGTCTTCCATGGCGACCGAGATCATCAAGGGCAAGACGATCGAGGAGGCGCTCAGCGTGACCAACAAGGACGTCGTCGCGGCCCTCGGCGGCCTGCCCGACTACAAGCTGCACTGCTCGGTGCTCGCCGAGGAGTCGATCAAGTCGGCGGTCAAGGACTACTACGACCGCAACGGCATCGAGTACGACAAGTCGCAGTTCCCCGCCGACGACGCCGAGGACGAGGACGGCCACTCCTGCCGCATGGTGTAGATGGCGAGCCCCCGGCGAATCCGGAGGCGAAGACGACGACGACCGAGCTGAGCGCGGCGTCTTCCTGCGAGAATGCGCGGGGAGGCGCCGCTTTTGCGTGGCGGCCACCCGGGCGATGGGGGGCGGGGGGCAAGGGCGGGGCCTGAGAGCTGTCGGGGGACGTCCGTGGGACCGCGTACGTTTTGCGGCGGATTCTGGTCAAATAGTGGCGTTCTGTGTTCACGGCTGACCTCTAATTCGGGCGTTGGCTGGGTCTGTGAATTTCTACAAATGACGTGACCTGGGGTTTCATCGATGAGGCCACTGACCAAGCCTGTCTACCATTACGGCGGCCTTGGGAATGGGACACAGAACGGCAGTTTTTGACCATTTTGGCGCGCAAATTTGGCGTCTACAGATGTTCGATTTGAAGTTTGATATTATTTTTTAGTTCCGCTTGGTTTCCCAAGCCGGGCTCGGTGAAGCCGTGGTAGCTCGTCACCTTTTTGACCATTTTCGAGTGTTAAACCTGCGCGATCCGCCCCCGCGCCTCCTCCTCGTGTCTGCCCCCGCACGCCCGCCTCCCACCCGCGCGCCCCCGCTCCCTGCGGCCCCAGATTCCTGCGGCCCCTCTTGCTCGTTGCCCTCCCGCGTGTCCTTTCTCCCACTTGACGCCGATTTTACAAAAGGCCGCTTTCTCGTTTTACATGCGGGCCGTATCTATATAACCGCACAGAAAAACAGAGTGAAAGACAGAGAAAGGGATTCTCTCATGAGCAAGAGCACCGCGATCTTCAGCAACTTCGGCATGACGCGCCGCCAGGCCATCGCCTGCATGGCCGGCACCGCCCTCGCCTGCGCCTTCGGCTTCAGCGCCACCAGCGCCTTCGCCGCCTCCGACTCCAAGACCGTCGCCACCGACGGCTCCACCTCCATGGAGAAGGTCATCGGCGCCCTCGGCGAGTCCTTCATGGAGCAGAACAAGGACGTCACCTTCACCTACAACCCCACCGGCTCGGGCTCGGGCATCCAGGCCGTCCAGGAGGGCCGCTGCGACATCGGCCTCTCCAGCCGTGCGCTCAAGGACGACGAGGTCGAGAGCGGCCTCGAGGGCACCGTCCTCGCCTATGACGGCATCGCGATCATCGTGAACCCGCAGAACGCCGTCGAGAACCTCACCGTCGAGCAGATCGCCAAGATCTTCACCGGCGAGATCGCCAACTGGAGCGAGGTCGGCGGCTCCGACGCCTCCATCGTCGTCATCGGCCGCGAGGCCGGCAGCGGCACCCGCGACGGCTTCGAGTCCGTCACCGGCACCAAGGACTCCTGCGCCTACCGTCAGGAGCTCACCTCGACCGGCGACGTCATCACCACGGTCTCCCAGAACCCCGACGCGATCGGCTACGCGTCGCTGGCCTCCATCAAGGACACCGTCAAGGCCATCACGGTCGACGGCATCGTCGCGAGCGAGGAGACCGTCAAGGACGGCACCTACGCCATCCAGCGCCCGTTCGTCCTCGTGACCAAGAAGGACACCGAGCTCTCCGAGACCGCCCAGGCGTTCTTCGACTACGCCATGTCCGCCGACGCGGCGCCCATCATCTCGGCCGCCGGCGCGGTGCCCGCGTACACCGACCCCTCTGAGGAGAAGGCCGAGGACAAGGCCGACGCCAAGGCCGAGGACAAGGCCGACGAGAAGGCCGACGCCAAGGACGAGAAGTCCTCGAAGTAGTTCCCCCGAGGCCGCGGCCCGCAGGATTCCCCGCGGGCCGCGGCCCCTTTCTTCGTTGCATTTCTTCGTAGCTAAAGATTTCGCAGTTCAAGGAGAGTGTGAGGTCATTGAGCGGTATACCTGAAACGAGCGAGGGGCGCACCGTGTCCCCCGACTTCGCCGCAGGCGCCGTCCGCACCCCCGAACCTGAACCTGCCACGGGCGCTGCAGACTGCTGCGGCGCCTCTTCCTGTTCCCCCGCCGCGCCGGCTGCCAAGGCCGCGCGGAGCGTCTCGGTCGCGCAGACGGCCGCGGCAGGCCGGGCGGGGGAGCGGGCAGCGGGCGGTTCGGCCGGCGGCGCGGCGGCGGGCGCGGCGGACGACGAGGACGCGGCGCATTCGATCGTCGGCGCGAACTCGGGGAGGTCGGCCCTGTTCGAGCGCGTCGTGCACGGGATCTTCCTCGTCCTCGGCCTGGTCACGGTGGGGTTCGTCCTGCTCATCACCGTGTACCTCGTCGCGGCGGGCGTTCCGGCGCTGAGGGAGATCGGCCTGGGCGACTTCCTGCTCGGCACCGAGTGGGCGTCCACGGCGGCCGAGCCCTCGTACGGTATCCTGCCGTTCATCCTCACGAGCGTGTACGGCACGGCGGGCGCCATCGCCATCGGCGTGCCCATCGGGTTCCTCACGGCGGTCTACCTGGCCAAGCTCGCCCCGAGCAAGGTCAAGGCGGTCATGGGCTCCGCGATCAGCCTGCTCGCCGGCATCCCCTCGGTCGTCTACGGCCTCGTGGGCATGCTCGTCCTGGTGCCCGGCATCCGCACGCTCTTCGGCGTGCCCGACGGCGCGAGCCTGCTCGCGGCCATCATCGTGCTCGCGGTCATGATTCTTCCCTCGATCATCAAGGTCTCGGTCACCGCGCTCGAGGCCGTGCCCAAGGAGTACGAGGACGCCTCGCTCGCCCTGGGCGCCACCCCCATCGAGACGTTCTTCCGCGTCTCGGTCCCGGCGGCCAAGAGCGGCATCGCGGCCGCGGTCGTGCTCGGCGTGGGCCGCGCGATCGGCGAGGCCATGGCGGTCATGATGGTCTCGGGCAACGCGCCCAACATGCCGAGCCTGTTCGAGAGCGTGCGCTTCCTCACCACGGCGGTCGCGAGCGAGATGTCCTACTCGAGCGGCCTGCAGCGCGAGGCGCTGTTCTCCATCGCGCTCGTCCTCTTCCTGTTCATCATGCTCATCAACGCGACGCTCAACTACTTCCTCAAGCGTGACAAGGAGGCGCACTGATGCTCGAACGCTCCATCTCGCGGCGCCGTCGCGCGTTCGTCGGCCTGATGCGCGCCCTCATGTACGTCGCGGCCAGCCTCTGCGCCGCGCTCGTGCTCTTCCTCGTGATCTACGTGCTCGCCAAGGGTGTGCCCAACATCACGTGGGAGCTCGTCTCCACCAAGCCGAGCTACCTCTCCGACTCCATCGGCATCCTGCCCGACATCCTCAACACGATCTACATCGTCATCGCGACGCTGCTCATCGTGCTGCCCCTGGGCGTGGGCGCCGCGGTCTACCTCACCGAGTACGCCACCAACAAGAAGGTCGTCGCGGCGGTCGAGTACGCGGCCGAGACCCTCTCGGGCATCCCCTCGATCATCTACGGCCTCGTGGGCATGCTCTTCTTCTGCCAGTTCCTCGACATGAAGACGTCGCTGTTCGCCGGCGCGCTCACGCTCGTCATCATGAACCTCCCCACGGTCATGCGCACCACGCAGGAGAGCCTCAAGACCGTTCCGCAGAGCTACCGCGAGGGCGCCTTTGGCCTGGGCGCGGGCAAGTGGCGCGTGATCCACACGGTCGTGCTGCCCGGGTGCGTCGACGGCATCATCACCGGCTGCATCCTCTCGGTGGGACGCATCGTGGGCGAGTCGGCGGCGCTGCTCTTCACCGCGGGCTTCGCGCACGCCCTCAACGGGTTCTTCGACGCGATGGGCAGCGCCGGCGCCACCCTCACCGTCGCGCTGTACGTGTACGCCAAGGAGCAGGGCGAGTTCGGCGTCGCCTTCGCCATCGCCGCCATCCTCATGGCGCTGACGCTCATCATCAATCTCACGGCCGACGCGGTGGGGCGCTACTACAAGAAGAGGAGAAACTCGTGAACGACATCTTCAACGTCGAGGACCTGAACCTCTGGTACGGGGACCATCAGGCGCTGCACCACATCAGCATCGACATCCCCCAGCGCAGCATCACGGCGCTCATCGGCCCCTCGGGCTGCGGCAAGTCCACGTTCATCAAGACGCTCAACCGCATGAACGACCTCGTGGGCAACGTCAAGGTCACCGGCAAGGTGATGTACCGCGGCGAGGACATCTTTGGGCCCAAGGTGAACGTGAGCGAGCTGCGCCGCGAGGTGGGCATGGTGTTCCAGAAGCCCAACCCCTTCCCCATGAGCATCTACGACAACATCGCCTACGGCCCGCGCACCCACGGCGTGCGCAACAAGGCCAAGCTCGACCAGATCGTCGAGGACGCCCTGCGCGGCGCCGCCCTGTGGGACGAGGTCAAGGACCGTCTCAAGACGAGCGCCCTGGGCCTCTCCGGCGGTCAGCAGCAGCGCCTCTGCATCGCGCGCGCCCTCGCCGTGGAGCCGCAGGTGCTCCTCATGGACGAGCCCACGAGCGCCCTCGACCCCATCTCGACCCTCAAGATCGAGGAGCTCTCGGAGAGCCTCAAGGAGAAGTACACCATCGTCATCGTCACGCACAACATGCAGCAGGCGGCGCGCATCTCCGACCGCACGGCGTTCTTCCTGCTCGGCGAGCTCATCGAGTGCGACAACACCGAGCGCCTGTTCTCCACGCCGGCCGACAAGCGCACCGAGGACTACATCACCGGCCGTTTCGGCTAAAATGTTCGGCGGCGGCGCGGCGTGGCGCCGCTGGCCAGTTTGCACCCTCAGGCTCTCGACAGCCAGGCCCGGAGACGCGGGCCGGAAAGGCACACAGGTCCCACCACCATGAGAAGTCGGTTCGACGAGCAGCTCGCCTCGCTAAAAAACGAGCTCATTGAGATCGGCGCGCTCTGCGAGGAGGCCATCTCGCTCGCGTCGCGCTCCCTCACCGAGTGCGACACCGAGCTGGCGGCGAGCATCGCCCCGCTCGACGGCGACATCGACCGCAAGGAGCGCGAGGCCGAGGGCATCTGCCTGCGCCTCCTTCTGCAGCAGCAGCCTGTCGCCCGCGACCTGCGCCAGGTCTCGGCCGCCCTCAAGATGATCACCGACATGAAGCGCATCGGCGACCAGGCCCAGAACATCGCCGAGATCGTCCAGATCATCGACGGCGTGCGCCCCGCCGACTCCGACACCATGCGCGCCATGGCCGAGGCGACGATCGGCATGGTCACCATGTGCGTCGACGCGTACGTGAAGCAGGACGTCAACCTCGCGAACAAGGTCGTGGCGGCCGACGACACGGTGGACGACTGCTTCGGCAAGGTCAAGAGCCGCCTCATCGAGGAGATCCGCAACGACCCCACGTGCGGCGAGTACGCCCTGAACCTGCTGATGATCGCCAAGTACTTCGAGCGCATCGGCGACCATGCCGTCAACATCGCCGGGTGGGTCACGTTCTCCGTGACCGGCGAGCACAAGGAGGGGTAGGCCCACACGATGCAGTCTGAGCAGCCGGGTAGAGCGGTCTGGTGCGTCGAGGACGACGAGAGCATAAGGGACGTCGAGCTGTACGCCCTCCGGTCCGCGGGCTTCGAGGTCCGCGGGTTCGAGGACGGGCTCGCGTTCTGGGAGGCGCTGAGCAGGGCGGCCGCGTCGCCGTCATCGTCGCCTGCCTCGTCCGAGACGCCCGACCTCGTCGTCCTCGACGTCATGCTCCCCGGCCTCGACGGCGTCCAGGCCCTCTCCCGCATGAAGGCGACGCCCTCCCTCGCCGGCATCCCCGTGGTCATGGCGACCGCGAAGGGCTCCGAGCACGACAAGATTCGCGGCCTCGACTGCGGCGCCGACTACTACCTCGCCAAGCCGTTCGGCGTGATGGAGCTGGTCGCGTGCGTGAAGGCGGTCCTGCGCCGCTGCGCCCCCAGGCAGTCCGAGAACGTGCTCACCGCCGACGGCCTCGTCGTCAACCTCGACGACCGCACCGTGACCGCCGACGGGGAGCGCGTCGCCCTCACCTACAAGGAGTTCGAGCTCCTGCGGCTCTTCATGTCCCACCCCGGGCGCGCCTACACGCGCGACCGCCTGTTCTCCGAGGTCTGGGGGATGGACTACGTGGGTGAGACGCGCACCGTCGACATGCACGTCAAGACGCTGCGCCAGAAGCTCGGCTCATACGGCGAGATGGTCGAGACGGTGCGCAACGTGGGCTACCGCTTCGACGCCTCCCGTCACGACCCCTCGCGCGCCGACGGCTCGCACGCCGACGGCTCGCGGAAGGTGCGCTAGCGATGTCGGCGCACGGCGACCGCTCGGTCAAGGGCGCGGTCCTGCGCTCCATCGTGTTCGCCACGGTGGCGGTCCTCGTTGTGACCTCGACCGTGGTCCTCGCGCTCCTGTACCGCTACTTCGGCGCCATCCAGGAGGACTGGCTCGAGGACGAGCTGCACCTCGCCGCCGTCTCCGTGGAGGTCGACGCGACCGGCTTCTTCAATCGGTACGAGCAGGCGAGCGAGGGTTCCTCCGAGTCGTCCCGCCGCTCCGAGGACGCCGACCGCCGCTTCACCTGGATCGCCGCCGACGGCACGGTCCTCTGCGACACCCTCGTCGACGCCTCCACGATGGAGAACCACGCCGACCGCGAGGAGGTCCTCGAGGCCCTCGCCACGGGGGAGGGCGCCTCGGTCCGCTACTCCGAGACCCTGCTCGAGAAGACGGTCTACTTCGCCGTGCGCCTCACCGACGGCTCCGTCCTGCGCGTCTCCGCCGACCAGGCGACCCTTGGCACCGTCGCCATGAGCCTCGCGGGGCCCTTCCTTGTCATCCTCGCCGCGGCCGTTATCGCCTCGGTCTTCCTCGCCGACCGCCTCTCGAAGCGCGTCGCCTCGCCGCTCGCCTCGCTCGACCTCGACCGCCCGCTCGAGAACGACGTGTACGACGAGCTCTCGCCGTTGCTCAGGCGCCTCGACGAGCAGCACTCGCGCATCGAGTCTCAGATGGCCGAGCTTCAGCGTCGCGCCGACGAGTTCTCCCAGATAACCGGCAGCATGAAGGAGGGCCTCGTCCTCCTCGACAACGACCTCACCGTCCTTGCGGTGAACGGGGCCGCCAAGTCGCTCTTCGGCGCCGACGACTCGTGCATCGGGCAGAGCTTCGCCTCGGTCGACCACACCTACGAGGTGGGACGTGCGCTCCGCGTCGCCCTGGCCGAGGGGAGCGGCGAGGCGAGCGTCTCGAGGGGAGGGCGCGAGTACCGGCTCAACGCGAGCCGCATCGAGTCGGGCGGGCGCGCGCTGGGGTGCGTGCTCCTCGCGTTCGACGTCACCGACCGCGCGAACGCCGAGCGCATCCGCCGCGAGTTCACGGCGAACGTCTCCCACGAGCTCAAGACGCCGCTCCAGGGCATCATCGGGAGCGCCGACCTCATCTCGGCCGGCGTGGTGCAGCCCGACGACGTCCCGCGCTTCATGGGCCACATCAAGGACGAGGCCACCCGGCTCGTCTCTCTCATCAACGACATCATCAACCTCGCCCAGCTCGATGAGGGCTCCCCGATGCCAGCCGAGGACGTCGACCTCGCCTCCGTCGCCCGCGACGTGTGCGCCGACCTCTCCGACGCCGCCGCCAAGCGCGGGGTCGAGGTCACGCTCGACGTGGAGGCTGACGAGGGCGGGGTGCCTGCGGGCGAGGCCGCGGAGCCTGCGCGCGTGACGGTTCACGGTGTGCCGCGACTGCTCTACGAGATCGCCTACAACCTCTGCGACAACGCGATCAAGTACAACGTGCCGAACGGCAAGGTGCGCGTCTCGGTGACGACCGAGCCCGGCGCCGGCGGGGGAGCGAGCGGCGGCAACGGTGCGGACGAGGGGTACGCGGTGCTCACGGTGAGCGACACGGGCATCGGCATCCCGCCGGAGGCCCAGCAGCGCGTGTTCGAGCGGTTCTTCCGCGTCGACAAGAGCCGGTCCAAGACCTCGGGCGGCACGGGCCTCGGTCTCTCGATCGTGAAGCACGCGGTTGAGTACCACCACGCGACCGTTCAGCTCGACAGCAAGCCGGGTGAGGGCACGACGATTGTCGTGCGTTTCCCGCGTGACGGGGGCGCCCGATAGGGGAGGACGCGCGGGGGCGTTCGGGGCGCGCGGACGCCGAGAGCGAGGAGTCTGGCCAGAATTTCAAGTTTCCTTGCACTTTTGCGCGACGATGGCCAAAACTCCATTTTTCCTTGCACTTTACGAAGGGCCATATCGAAGGTCTCGATAAAACTGCAGGTAGATGACGTGCGCAGATAAACCTACCTGTAAGGTGGGTTCATTTTCTGCATGGAAAGTTGAAGTTCTGGCCACGGGCTACGCTAACTGCATGGAAACTTGCAGTTTTGCCCCAATCGATTGCCCGCCCGGCTCGCCTTCGCGGTCTTCCCGTCCCGCTAGACGGTCGGCGGGCGTCCCGTTGTCGTCACGTCGCTCGGCACGAGGGCCGAGAGGTCGGCCCAGTGGGTGAGCGCGCAAACCATCGCCCAGGGCGAGGGGTTCCCGACGAGCTCGTACTCGAGCGCGACCGAGCTGCCGTCGTCGGCGCGCTTCGCCGAGACGCACCCCTCGTCGTCGTACTCGTAGGTGAACGTCGCGACCGTCTCGTCGTCGACGGTGAGGTACTGGGTGGTCACGCGCCCCGTCTCGGTAATCTCGTAGACAAAGAGGAAGGACGTCTCGGTGCCGTCGGCTTCGACCGACCCCTTGAGAGGCCAGCCGTCGGTGTCGTAGGACACGTCGTACGAGAGGCCGAGGTCGCCGCCCGACGTGAAGCTCTCGCTCGCGATGCGCCCCTTGACCTGCGTGTACTCGAACGTGCGGCGCCACAGCTCCGCGCCGTCGCCGTCGAGGGCGACAAGCTCGAGCGGCTGACCGGAGTCGTCGGGCGTCGACTCGTAGGAGGCGACCGTTTCCGCCTCGCTCGCCCCCTCGGCCGCGCCCGTCGGAATCCCGTACGCGTCAAACGCCGCCGTGCTCACGGTGGTCGTGCCGTCCGCCAGCTCCACGGTCGTCTCGGCCGCGTTGCCGGACTCGTC
>CAYMHQ010000040.1:0-5111 GCA_964390275.1 uncultured Coriobacteriaceae bacterium | reverse complement strand
CATCACAGCTCTTCCGGGGCGAGCTGGGCCATGCGCTCGACGACCTCGGCGCAGAGGTGCGCCGCCTTGCGCTCGAACACGGGGTATTCCTCTTCCATCCCCTGGCCGTCGGCCTTGTCGGAGATGGCGCGCACCACCACGAACGGCACGCCGTTCAGGCTGCACACGTGGGCGATCGAGGCGCCCTCCATCTCGCAGCAGCGCGCGCCGAACTGCGCCACGATGCGGTCCTTCTCGGCCTGGTCGGAGATGAACTGGTCGCCCGAGGCCACGCGGCCGTCGTGCAGGCCGATCTGCGGCGCGACCTCGCCGGCCGCCTTCTTGACGAGCGCGCGCATCCCCTCGTCCGCCTTGAACCCGACGCCGTCCGTGCCGGGCACCTGGCCGGGCTCGTAGCCAAAGATGGTCAGGTCGTAGTCGTGGTGCACCGCGTCGGTCGAGACGATGAGGTCGAGCACGTCGACGGTCGGGTCGAGCGAGCCCGCGACGCCGGTGTTCACCACGTGCGTCACGCCGAAGAGGTCGATGAGCATCTGCGCGCACATCGCCGCGTTCACCTTGCCGATGCCGCACTTCACCACGACGACGGGCGTCTCCCCGAGCGTGCCCTCGTCGAACTGCAGGCCGCCGCGGGTCGTGGTCGCACGTCCCGCGAGCCGCTCCCGCAGCTGCTCGACCTCGACCTCCATCGCGCCGATGACCCCAAGCTTGATCGCCATGTCTGACTCCTTGTCGGTAGTTTTGGTAGTTCGTTCGATGTCCCGCGGTGCCTGCGTCGTTTTCGTGCTTGCTCGCGCCGTCATGCTGTCCTGCGGTGCCCGCGCCCCGCCGTCCCGCTATCGGCCTTCCTGCCGGCTCGCCTTCTCCTCGAGGCCGTACGACACCTTGCGCACCATCGTGTAGGCGATGAGCATCACGGTGCCGGTCACGACCCAGCTCACAGGGTAGACGAGCATGAGCGACTGCCAGCTGCCAAAGTGGGGAAAGACCAGGTAAACCCAGACAAACCGCAGAAGGCACGAGCCGCACAGCGTGATGATTGCCGGCAGCATCGAGTGCCCCATGCCGCGCATCGCGCCCGCGGGGACCTCGTAGGTCGTGGTGAGGAACTCGAACGCCTCAACGTACACCATGCGCACCACGCCGTACGCGATCGCGGCGGCCTCGGTCGCGAAGATCCCCACGAACGCGTTCGCGAACCCCACGAACACGGCGATCGACGCCCCGGCGCTCGCGATGCCGCCCACGAAGCAGATTCTCAGGACCCGGTCGCAGCGGTCGTACTGCCGCAGCGCGTAGTTCTGGCTGGTGAACGTGACCGCCGTCTGCGCGAAGGCGTTCACGAGATAGTAGCTGAAGAGCTCGTAGTTGAGCGCGCCCGAGGACCCCGCCATCGCCCCTGCGCCAAAGCTGTTGATGGCCGCCTGGATGCAGAAGTTGGAGAGCGAGAAGACGACGCCCTGCAGGCCCGCGGGCAGTCCGATCTTCGCGATCTGCGCCAGGTGCGCCCGGTTGAGGTTGAGGTCGCGGAACTCGAGCCTGAAGTCGCCGCCCTCGTGGCGCAGCACGGCGAACACGATGGACGCGCTCACGGCGTTCGCGATGACGGTCGCGACGGCCACGCCGGCCACGCCCCACCCGAACACGCACACGAACAGCAGGTTGAGCGCGAGGTTCACCACGGTGGACACGAGCAGCGCGTAGAGGGGCCACCGTGTGTCGCCCTTGCTGCGCAGCACCGCCGAGCCAAAGTTGTAGAACATGCTGAACGGCATCCCGCAGAAGTAGATGCGCAGGTAGATGACCGCGAGCGACATGACCTCGTCGGGCGTGTCGATGAGGGCGAGCATGGGCCCCGCGGCGAAGAACCCCAGCACGAGCAGCACGAAGCCGCAGATGAGCGAGAGCGCGAGCGACGTGTGCGCCGCCTCGTGCGCCTTCTCGTGGTTCTCGGTCCCCACAAAGATCGACACCACCACGTTCGCACCCACCGAGAGCCCGGTGAAGAGGTTCACGAGCAGGCCGATGATCGACCCGTTGGCGCCCACGGCCGCGAGCGCGTCGTCGCTCACGAACTGGCCCACCACCGCCGCGTCGGCCGAGTTGAAGAGCTGCTGGAGGATGCCGCTCAGCGCGAGCGGGAACGCGAACAGGAGGATCTTCCCCACAAGGGGGCCGTGGGTCATGTCGACGTGGATGTCGCGGTTCTTGGACATGGCTGGTTACGACGCTTCTCTCTTGACGCTGACGGTCCCGGCGGCTAGCGGTTCTCGATGCTCCCGATGTTCTTGAGCTCGATGGAGATCGAGCCGTCGGCCTCGGTCACGAACTCGATGAACTCGGGGTTCGAGCTGTACTCCGAGGGGAACGTGATCTCGATGCCCGTGTCGGTGCGGATGCGGTGGCTCTTGGCCATGCGGTTGGCGACCGAGCGCTTCATGGGGACGCGCTCGGGCAGGTCGCTCTCGCGCGCCGACTCCTCGAAGCGCTGACGCATCGCGGGCTCGTCCTCGAAGACCTCCTCGCCGAGCTCCCACGGCGGCAGGTACTCGTTCTGGTCGACCTTCTCGGCCACGAGCGCCTTGGCCTTGGACATGGCGACGGCGGTGTTCGAGCCGTACTCCTCGGCCACCTGCTCCACGATGCGCGTCACCGTCTCGACCACGTCGCGGCACGAGGCCTTCGCGCTGCATCCCAGCAGGCAGTCGGGGATGACCGCGACCTCGACGCCCGCCACGGTGCGCTTCTTGTCGTTGAACGCGACGGTCATGGCCTCCACGTCGACGAGGGCGTACGAGTCGACCTTCTGCGCGGGCCCGGGCAGGGTCGCGTCGTGCCGCGCGATGCGGTTCTCCGTCTGGCCGCCCTCGGTCGCGACCACGTGCACGAACGCCTGCTTGCGGGGGAGCAGCATGACGGCGAAGATGCGCCTCCCGCGCGGGTCGGGGTCGGCCGCCGGTCCCACGGCCGGGACACCGCCCTCGCCGCCGGCCATCTCGCCGGTCGACTCCGCGCCCTCGGGCGCACCCTCCGCCGCCCCCTCAGAGGACGCCTTCTCGGGGTCGTCCTCGTAGTCGCACACGAGCAGGTCGCAGGGGTCCATGCCCTCGACGAGCCGCAGCTGGCCGTAAAGGTAGTCGGCGATGTCCATCGAGAACGTCACGAAGTCGTTCCCGCCGGAGAGGTAGCGCCTGAACTCGCCTACAAAGGCGCTCTCGGGGAGGAACTCGCCGTGCTTGTTGTCGGGGCTGCCGCCCACCTTGCGCAGGTGGCGCTGGACGAACGACTTGGTGACCTTGTCTCCCATGTCGAGCTCGCGGGCCGAGAACGAGTTCCCCGCCTGCGACCCGAAGTCGAACACGTGCAGTATCGCGTGGTTGATGTTCATATCGTGAGACCCTGTTCCCGCCATGCTCCGCCGAACCGGGGTTCCGGCTCGGTTACCGTATCGTTTCGCATGGGTGTAGCATACCTTAACGCCCGTCCCCCGCGGCGCTCCGTTGGGCGTCCGCCGCAGCCTGAACATACGCCCCGCGCATCCCCTCCATAGTCCGCGGCCGCCGAACTGCTATGATGCCGTTCGTGCTATAACCGTGCTATAACTGCGCTGTGGCCGAGCGACAACGCCGCCGAGACCGACCCCGATTCCGACCGCCCGCCGAAGGAGCGACATGAACCTGGTAATCCGCCTCATACGGGCGCTTCCCCTTCTCGTCGTGCTCGCCGTGGTCGCCCTCGTGGTGTACCTGTTCGTCTCGGGCGCGAAGTCCCCCGAGCGCGCCAAGGAGGTCCTCATCAAGCTGTTCAGCTTCCTGACCTCGGTGCTCACGGTGTTCTTCTGCACCGCCTCGGCCTACGCGTGGCTCGAGAGCAACTGGTACGTGCTCGACATGTTCGGCGCGTTCGCCGCGGTATCGGCGCTCGCCCTCGTTGTCACCCTCGTGTGCCGCCGCCGGTTCATCCGGAACCACCCCGACTACAAGTTCGACCGCTCCCTCTTTCCCAAACCCCCGAAGATGAAGTTCCCATGGTAAATACTGCTCAAGAAACCGAAGACTCCGCAACCGAGACCGAAGACCTCGCCGACGAGATCGACAGCGCCGCCGAGACTGCCGGCGCCCCGAGCGGCACCGACGGTTCCCCCGTGGTGTCGAGGATCCAGGCGCCGTTCGACTCGCATCCGCGCCTCACCCTCGGCAACACCTTCCGGCATTTCCGCACCATCACGCACCACAAGTGGCTCGTCATGCGCAACTGCTTCAAGGTGGGCCTCTACTGGCAAGGTCTCGTGCACGACCTCTCGAAGTACTCGCCGACCGAGTTCTGGGTGGGCGCCCGCTACTACCAGGGCTTTCGCAGTCCCAACGCCGCCGAGCGCGCCGACAAGGGCTATTCCGCGGCCTGGCTGCATCACAAGGGCCGCAACCGCCATCACTTCGAATACTGGATCGACATCCGGGGCAACGGCGACGGCACGCTCGAGGGCAAGCCGATGCCGGTGCGCTACGTCGTCGAGATGTTCTGCGACCGCGTCGCCGCGAGCAAGGTCTACGAGAAGTCCGACTACACCGACCGCAGCGCGCTCGAGTACTACGAGCTCGAGAACAGCTGCGGGTACGCGCTCATCCACCCCGACGCGAACGCCCTGCTCCGCTGGATGCTCGAGCTGCTCGCCGAGAAGGGCGAGGACGAGGCCTTCCGGGAGGTCCGCGAGAAGGTCGTCCGCCCGAGGCTGTCGGTGGGGGAGTGCCGCTGGAGCTGAGATGGGCTTGCGGGTCGCGAGCCGCGCAGGCCGCAAGGCGATGAAATGCATAAATACACCGTCTGATGCAGATTGGCGAATACGCGGATTTCCCACGACGTCCCTCGTCGGCGTTTTGGCGTTCAGGGCGAAGTCATCTGTCCATTTTTTCGAGAAGTGTATGGCGCTACATCGATAGAATTGCTCGTAAGGGTCATATGCATACTCTCGTGCGACCTTCGGGGACCCTTACGTACGTAAAGCAACGGGGTTTCATCGGGTTTTGGCCCTTTGCGGGCGACTTATGGGTTTATGCACGGCTGCTCCGGTGGCGTTCGCGACTACACTTCTCGCATTTTTGGACAGACGG
>CAYMHQ010000039.1:17598-17718 GCA_964390275.1 uncultured Coriobacteriaceae bacterium | reverse complement strand
ACGAAAAGGGCCGACCATCCGTGACGGCCGGCCCACTGCCTACAATATATTACTTGCCCGCCGCACCCGGAACCCGCGCCGCGGCACTGCGTGGCTCACTCGCTCGCCTCGCGGCTCCCC
>CAYMHQ010000039.1:0-17588 GCA_964390275.1 uncultured Coriobacteriaceae bacterium | reverse complement strand
AGGCCTCCCCCTACTGGCGCTCGTACTTAGGCGGGAGCGGGGCGCAGTACTCGAACTCGCCCTCGAACGGGACCCAGCCCTGGTACCAGCTGCGGTAGGCGTCGGTGCCGTCCTCGTGGTACATGTGCACCATCTTCGCGAACGGCGTTCCCGCAATCTTGAGGTTGTGCTCGCGAAGGAACTCGAACGTCGGCTGGAACATGTCGAGGCACAGGTCGCGGTCGGAGCCCGAGATGAAGAAGGTCGTGATGCAGTGGCGGCTCGGGATGGGCTCGCCCTGCTTGAGCGCCTCCTCAGGGATGTTGTCGAGGTTGCGGTCGTTCACGAGCAGGCCAAAGCGCAGCTTCCCCTTGGGGTTGCCCTCCTCGAACTCGAAGACGCCGCCCGACGCGGCGAACGGGATGCGGTCGATCCACATCCGGTACTGGTCGACGTGATCGTCGATGATGTCGTAGCTGCGCTGCACGTCGAGGAAGTGCATCGCGGGCGAGTACTCCACGCGGTACTTCCCGAGGTTCATCTCGGCGTCATGGAGCGAGCTGCGGTCGTCCTGAAGCTGCTTGAGGATGCGCTCCTGCTCGCGGATATAGGCGCTGAGCTGCTCCTCCTTGGCGTCGAGCATGTCCGAGACGTCGGCGAAGGTTTTGGCGTTGAGAGCGGAGACGGTCTCGTCGAGGGAGAAGTTGTACTTGCGGTACATCCTGGTGCGGATGAGGACGTGCAGGTCCCACGCGTCATAGGAGCGGTAGCCCGATGAGGACGACTTGTCCGGGGAGATGATGCCCTCGCGTTCGTAGTAGCGAATCGCCTCCGACGAGATGCCCATGAGGTCTGATATCCTACCGATACGATACCTTTTACGAGCCATCGCCCACCCCTTTTTCATCCGGCGACCCGGCTAGAAACCGGTTCGACCATCCTTTAGACGAAACCCCAAAGTTCCCAAAGACCCGCCCGTCACAACGTGCTCGACGAACCCCTTCTCCTCGAGATACGAGAGATGGGCGATGGTCTCCCCAATGGCGAAGTACTTCTGTTTGAGCGGCCACTCTTCCCAGGTGGCGTACGGTGTGTGCCAGGAAATGCCGCGCGCAACGTCGACGACCGAGGACGCCCCAGTGCGCAGGGCCTCGAGGACCTCGGCGGCACGCTCGTCGTGGTGCCGGTGGAGCTGGTCCACGCGGCCGGGAAGGTCGCGATAGGCCGAGCGGTGACCGGGAAGGACGAGCGAGACGTCGAGTGCCGCGAGCTTGTCGATAGAAGCGTGGTAGTCGGAGAGCACGGTCTCCCCCAGCGCGAAGCAGGCGATGACGGGCGTGATCTTGTAAAGCACCTGGTCGCCGGCTATGAGAATCCTGTCATGCGCGTCATAGAGGCAGATGTGGTCGGGGCAGTGGCCCGTGGTCGAGACGACCGTGAACGTGCGCGAGCCCACACGGAGCTCGTCGCCGTCGCGCAGAAGCGTGAGAGGCGTGTCGACGAGCGGCACGCGGACCTCGTCCATCTCGCTGTAGTCGATGCTGCCCTCAAGGATCTGCCGGACCTCGAGGTCGGTGACGGGCGGGCGCGTCTCCCCCGCCGGGAGCAGCTCGTACCCGCCGTTCAGCCAGGCGCGGAAACCGCGGTTGTGCACGTGGTACTCGCGCGCCACGCCGAAGAAATCGGGGAAGCCGGCGTACACCGTCATGCCGGGCCGGTGCACGCGCGAGACGGCGCCGCAATGGTCGGGGTGGCTGTGCGTGAAAAGGAGATCGACGTCGTCAAACGAATGGCCGAGCGTCGCAAGCCCCCGCCGAAGGGCGTCCTCACACGCGTCGAGGTCGAAACCGACGTCGACGAGCAAGGGACGGTCGCCCTCGATGAGATAGCTGTTGAGTTCGCGAAGCGGGTTGTTGGGGAGCGGGACGCCGATGCGAAACACGCCCTCGGCGACCTCCTGTACCTGTCCCTCGAACCGTACCTCGTCGGACGAGTCGATCATGTTAAGAATCTTTCTACAAATATGAGAGAAACATTAAAAATGCTGGTCTTTCATAAAATCCCCAGCGAGGAAGTATATCATAGAAAGTTTTTGGACGTTAATAGAAAGAAGGCGCCGCCGCAACCTGAAAGGGATTGCGACGGCGCCGTCTCATGCGCTGACACACGTGCTATAGAAGTCCCGCGCACCGGGAGGAGCGGTCCCGCGCGTGGCACAAACAAGGTCAAAGCCGGCCGGGGTACGGGATCGGGGGTTTGGGATGGGGAAGAAAGGGCTCAATCGCGTGCTCCCCGACCGGCACCCACCTTGCGGGTGGCAGAACTGGCGGCGTTCGCCTTGCGGCGGCGCCTCAAACCTCGCGCCTTAGAGCTTGGCGATGATGTCGGGCAGGACGGCCTTGAGGTCGCCGACCAGACCGTAGTCCGCCTGGTCGAAGATGGGGGCGTTCTTGTCCTTGTTGATCGCGAAGATCGTCTTGGCGGAGTTAACGCCCACCATGTGCTGCATCTGGCCGGAGAGGCCCACGCCGATGTAGACGTCGGGGCTCAGCATGAGGCCGGAGACGCCGATGTAGGCCTCGCGCGGCATCCAGGTGACGACCTCGGTGAGCGGGCGCGTGCAGCCCAGCTCGCCGCCGACCTTCGCTGCGAGGTCGCGACCGAGCTGCAGGTCCTCCTCAGCGGTGAAGCCGCGGCCGGCAGCGACGATGTGCTTCGCGGCGGTGAGGTCGACGCTCGCGGGAGGCAGGGCCTCACGCTTGCGGAGCTTCACGGAGCCGTCGGCGACGTAGGGCACGGCCTCCATGGTGTCGGTGCCGGAGGCGACGGCCTCGCCGAAGATGTTGCCGCAGGTGACAACTGTGGTCGCACCGGTGGCCTTGACCTTGCGGACGGCGACGCCGCCGAAGAACAGGTTGGAGGCGGTGCCGTTCTCGATCGACTTGACGTCGGTGATGACGGAGGTGCCGAGCTTCGCGGCGACCTTGGCGGCGATGACCTTCATGCGGCGGGTCGGCTCGACGAGGACGTACTCGGGGGCCTTCTCGGCGACGAGGCCGGCGACGGTCGCGGCGGCGGACTCGACGACGGCGTCGGCGGGCACGTCGATCGTGTAGACGACGTCCGCGATGCCGGCGATGGCGGTGGCGGGGCTCAGGGAGACGAGGGCGACCTCGCCGCCGAACGTACGGGCGCCTGCGCACAGCGCGGTGGCCGCCGCGGCGTTTTCAGCAATAACGAATACAGTCATGATCTGCGCTCCCTATCGAATAGCCTCGGCGATGGCGGCGACGAACTTGTCGAGGTCGCCGTCGACACCTGCGTCGTAGATAACCTTCTTACGGGGGGCAGGCACGGGAGCAAGGGTCTCGAGGACCTCGGTGCCGCACGCGGCGGCCACGCCGAGATCGGCGAGGGCGAGCTTGTTCACAGGCTTCTTGCCGGCCTGCATGATGTCGCGCATGCCGCAGATGCGGGGCTGGGCGATGTCGGGCACGACGGAGATGACAGCGGGCATCTCGACCTCGACGGTCTCCTTCTCGTTCTCGAGCGTGCGCTCGGCAACGAGGGTGTTGCCCTCGAAGGAGATGGCGCTCACGGAGGTCACGACCGGCAGGCCGAGGGCCTCGGCGAGCTGGACCTCGGTCTGCTGCGCGTAGACGTCGGCGGAACCGTCGCCGCAGATGACCAGGTCGAAGCCCTCGACGGTCTTGATGGCGGCGGCGAGGACGGCCGCGGTGCCGCGGGCGTCGATGTCGGCGAGGGAGTCATCGGCGCACAGCGTGAGGGACTCGACGCCGCGGGCCAGGATGTTCTTGTTGTTCTTGGTCTCGTCGATGGAGGCGGGGCCCACGGAGACGACGACGTTGGAGCCGCCGTTGGCAGCCGCGGTGGTCGAGGCGATCTCGATCGCGTTGAGGTCGTAGGTGCTCACGACGGGACGGGCCTTGGAGTAGTTCAGCGTGCGATCGCCGTTGACCGTGATGTCCTGGTCATCGGGGACGATCTTTACTGCGGTGACGATTTTCATACGATTAAACCCTTCGATTCAAGAGACTTATGCGGCGAACGTTAGTTGCGAGCATACTTCTTGATGATCTGACGGCCGGCGATGTGGACCATGATCTCGTCGGTGCCGCCGCCGAACTGCGAGCCGCGGGCGTCGATCCACAGACGGCCCACCGGGGACTCGGTCGTGTAGCCGATGCCGCCCATGATCTGAAGCGCGTCGGAGCAGACCTCGGTCGCGGACATGGAGATGTAACGCTTGGCGAGGGCGCTGTCGAGACGGACGCTCATGCCCTTGTCGAACTCCCACGCGGTCTTGAGGAGCAGGTTCTCCATGTTCTGAACCTTGATCTCCATGTCGGTGAGCTTCTCCTGGATGAGCTGGAAGCTGCCGATGGTCTTGCCGAACGCCATGCGCTGGCCGGCGTACGCCGCGGCCTCCTCGAGGGCGGCCTTCGCGAGGCCGAGCGAGTGGGAGGCGAGCATGATGCGCTCGAGCTCGAAGTTCTTCATGAGCTGGATGAAGCCGTTGCCCTTGACGCCCATCATGGCCGACTCGGGGACGACGACGTTGTCGAGGTAGACCTCGGAGAAGTTCGTGATCTGCTGGCCGATCTTATGCAGCGGGGAGAGCGAGACGCCGGCCGACTTGGGGTCGATCATCCACATGGACATGGCCTTGTTCTCGCGGGCCGGGTCCTCGTCCTTGGCGATGACCAGCATGAACGGCGCGGTCTCGGCGAGGGAGACCATGGTCTTGGTGCCGTTGAGGGTGACGGTGCCGTCGCCGTTCCAGTGGGCGACCGTGGTCATGCCCTGGTTGTCGGAGCCGGCAGCGGGCTCGGAGAGCGCGAGGGAGTAGCACTGCTCGCCCGTCGCCTCGTAGTACTTCATGCCCTCCTTCATCTGCTCGGGGGTGCCGAACTCGGAGAGGTCGAACATGGCGAGGCCGTAGGACATGAAGGGCATGGTCGCCTTGGCGCACTTGATGAGCTCGGTGACGACGAGGGCCAGGGTCACCGCGTCAGAGGACACACCGCCGTACTCCTCGGGGATGAACATGTAGCCGAAGCCGGCCTCGAGGTACTTGAGGCGGACGTCCTGGTCGATGTAGCGCTGCTGGTACCACTTCTGGATCTTCTCTTCGGGGCACTCGCGGGCGACGAACTCGCGAAGGTTCTCAAGCATGAGCTCCTGCTCGTCGGTGATGCTGAAATCAATCATTGCGTATTCTCCTTTATTGCGAAGGTTTTTTAGCGGCTTGATTCCATGCGAGGTTGGGATGGGTCCTCTATGGCGAAATGATGCATTCTCAAGAAGCTTGAGTGTCAAGAACTATTTTCACCGATTTTTTCGGGCCGTTCAGCGGTTGGCGGCGAGCTTTTCGAGCTCACGCTTGCGCAAAATCGCCCGATCCTGCTTGCGGTTGCGCGTTTTGGGGATCTCGTCGACGAACTCGACGAACTTTGGCGCCTTGTAAGCCACAAGTGACTTTTTGCAGAACGCGATTACCTCGGCCTCGGTGAGGTCGCAGCCGGGTCTCAGGACCACGAAGGACTTGGGGCGCTCGCACGAATGCTCGTTGGGGACGCCGATCGTGCAGGCGTCGGCGATGCAGGGGTGCGTCATGAGCAGCTCGTCGATCTCCTTGGGGAAGACGTTGAATCCGCTCACCTCGATCATGTCCTTCTTGCGGTCCACGACGTAGAAGAACCCGTCCTCGTCCATGTAGCCGATGTCACCGCTGTACATCCAGCCGCCGCGAATGGCCTTGGCCGTCTCCTCGGGGTTGTTGAGATACTCGGTCGCGACTTGCGGACCGCGGAAGATGATCTCGCCGCGCTCGCCGGGCTCAAGGGGCTTTACACCCTCCTCGAGGTCGACGATGAGCAGGTCGGTGGTGCTGATGGGCAGGCCCACGCTGCCGAGCTTGCCCTGGGACATGACGGGGTTCGCGGTGACGAAGCCGAAGCTCTCGGACATGCCGTAGCTCTCCGCGAACTTGGCGCGCGTCTGGCTCGTGAGCCGGTGCATGGTCTCCATGGCGATGAACGAGCCGCCAAAGATGATGAGGTCGAGGTCCTTGTAGGGCGTCTGGCCCAGGCGCTCGTCGAGGCTGGCGGTGTGCAGGAGCGTGGGCAGCGCGGCCCACATGGTGGGCTCGTATTTGATGAACGAGGAGATAATCTCCTCGGCGTGGACGCCCTCGGCGACCACCGTGCTCCCCCCGTTGATGAGCTGCCAGTGCACGCCGTAGTTGATGCCCATGATGTGCGTCATGGGCATGCAGATGAGCACGCGCGGGTCGGGGTTGGCGGCAAGGGCGGGGGCGGCCCAGTGGTGCATGATGCGCAGCTCGTGGGTCACCTTGCCCTGCGTAGCGCAGACGCCCTTGCTCACGCCCGTGGTGCCGCCCGTGAAGAGGACGATCGCCGGGTCGTCGGGCGTGACCTCGACATCGGGCTCTGCCGTGCTCGCGCCGGCGACGAAATCCTCGTAGGGCAGGACGGGCACACCGGCGTCGAGGGACGCGTCGTACTCGTCGAGCACCACGATCGCGCGGACCGTGGGGCATCTCCCCTCCTTCACCGGGACGGCGATCTTCTCGAGGTGCGCCCCCTCGATGAAGACGACCGAGGAGCCCACCGTGTTCACCGAGGACGAGATCTCAAGGCTCGTGCAGCGCTGGTTGTAGGCCGCGGCGACGTAGCCTGCCTTGTAGCACGCCATGAAGCCGTAGACGATCTCGGGCCGGTTCGCCATGATGAGGCTCACGCGCTCGCCCTTGCGGATGCCCAGGTCGATGAGGGCGTTCGCGACCGCGCAGGCGTGCAGGTCCGCCTCCCGGCGAGTGACCACGAGGTCGCGGAAGTAGATGAGCGGCTCCTCCCCCAGACGCTCGAGGTTGGCGAGGATGCGCTGCTTGATGGTCTCGGGCCCCGGGTTGAAGTCGCGCGAGACCTGGGGGTCGTAGTTCGTGCGCCACAGCGGCTCGAAGCGGCGGACCGCTTCGTCCAGCGCGGCAAGGCTATCCACAGACATGTTGCATGCTTCCTTCGTTATTACAGACGGGCTGGTCGGCGGGCTCGGCTGCGGGCTGATGCTCGAAGTCGACCTTCTTGCCGAAATGGAACGCGAGGAACCCGACGGCGTACGTGACGAGCATGAGGCACATGCCCACAGCAAGCGTGAGCACATAGCTGCCGGTCGCGTCGATGAGCCCGCCCCAGATGGCCGAGCTGAACGCCGAGCTGAGAGTGGCGACGGTCGAGACCACGGAGAACACGCGGCTGTAGTCCTTGGAGCCGAAGATGCCGCGCGTCATGAGCGAGGTGGTGACCACAGCGCCCGAGAAGAAGACGCCGTAGAGGAACGCGCCCACAAAGAGGAACGCGAGGCCGTTCCCGCCGAGGAACGTCATGATCCCCACTCCCACGATGCCCGAGGAGACGGCCGTGGTGACGCCGAGCTTCACGTTGATGTCGTTGATGTAGCCGAGGGCGATCTTGCCCACGAACTGGCCCACCATGACCGCGGAGGACACGGTCGAGGTGACGAGCACCGCGTACCCGAGCGACGTGACGTAAGAGGGCAGGTAGTAGTTGAGCGTGATGCCCACGTCCATCATGCCGGCGTAGAGCGCCACGAGCCACAGGGCCGGGGTGCGCAGCGCGTCCTTGAACATGACGCCCTTGACCTCGACGACCTTGACGGCGGCGGCGACCGGGTCCTTGCCGGAGACCCACGGGGTGAGGCTCATGTCCTCGGGCTTATTACGGATGAGGAAGAACGCGCTCGGCAGGCCCACGACCGCCGTGATGAGGCCGAACACGAGGTAGCCCATCCTCCAGCCGAACTCCTGGATGACGAAGCCGCCGAGCGGGTTGAACACGATCGCGCCGACGCCCGTGAAGCAAAGGCAGATGCCGACGAAGAACCCGACGCGGTCGCGGAACCAGCGGTCGATCATCGTGGGCACCATGAGGTAGAGCAGGATGGAGTTCGCGCAGCCGATGAGGACGCCGGAGCAGTAGAACTGCCACATGTAGTTATAGGTGGACATGAGCAGGATGCCCGCCGAGACCATCGCGCAGCACACGGTGAGCACCTTGCGCGCGTCGAAGCGGGACAGGATCTTGCCGCCGAACACCATCGAGATCGCCATGGCAAGGTACTGGACAGACATGTAGGAGCCGAACCGCCCCGTGTCTATCCCCAGGTCCGTCCCGACCGGGGTGTAGAAGATGCCCATGGTGTTGAACGAGAGCGTGACCGTCGAAAAACAGATGAGACAGCACGCGGCAAACACGAGAAAGCCGAAATGGAGTCGCTTCGCCTTCAACTGACTCAACCCCCTTTGTGTCGCGGACGGACGGAAAACTATCGAAAACGCGAGAAAACGCGTGAATAGGCGAGTTTGAAAGAGGAATCTCGGCATGGAAAAGGGACTGCGGGAGAAATAGCCGCAGTCCCTTTTCCAGCGCTAATTCCGAGTGAAGCCAGCGGGCCGGAGCTCGCAGGTCGTTGAGAACCTAGCGGGACTCGCGGGGAAGCTTCTTGGCGACGGCGAGGCCACCGAAGCCGAAGAGGAACGCGACGGCCATGATGACCATGTCGACGATGAACGTGCCGGTGAAGGAGCCGGTGGCGTCGTAGATGAGGCCCCACGCGGTCGAACCGAAGGCGGCGAACAGAGCGCAGACGCCGGTGATGTACGCGTAGATCTTGGAGTAGTCGAGGTTGCCGAAGGCGAGACGCGCGATGGCAGGGGTCGTGGTGGTCGCGGAGGCGAAGAACACGCCGAACAGGAAGCCGCCGATATAGGCCAGGAAGAAGTTCACCTGGACGCCCCAGAGCACGAGCGCGAGGCCCACGATGCCGGAGAGCAGGCCGAAGATGACCGAGCCCTTGACGGACTTGTCGTTGGTCCAGCCGAGGATCAGCTTGCCGATGAGCGAGCCGAACATGACGACGGAGGCCAGGGTCGCGCCGATCATGGCCGGGTCGGCGCCCACGAGGGCGGCGTCGAGCGACTTGACGTAGGTCGGCAGGTAGAAGTTCATGGTGAGGCCGAAGTTGACGCACGCGGCGTACACGGCGATGAGGATCAGGGCGACGGGCTGCTTGAGAGCGGTGGTCACGGTGACACCGTCGACCTTGGCGACGGCCTTGGCGCTCTTGGAGGCCTCGGCGGCGGCGTCATAGCCGACGGGCATGAGGCCCTTGTCCTCGGGGCGGCTCTTGATGAGCAGCGCGCAGGGGATGCCCACGATGAGGGTCACGAGAGCGTAGACCAGGTAGGCGGTGCTGTAGCCGGCCGCGGTGATGATGGCGGTGGCGACCGGGCTGAAGATCATGCCGCCCACGCCGGTGAGCGCCATGCCGACGCCGACCAGGGTGGAGACGTTCTTCTTGAACCAGCGGCCGAACATAACGGGGACGAGCAGGTACAGGATCACCGAGTTGCCGATGCCCAGGAGCACGCCGGCGACATAGAAGAGCTGGATGACGGGGGCGTAGGCCATGATCAGGAACGCGACGCCGATGCAGGCGACGCAGACCGTGAGCACGAGGTTCGACGGCTTCGAGTCGAACAGACGCCCGACCTGAAGGATGCAGAGGCAGACGAACATCGTGAGGTACACGACGGTGATGTACAGGCCCACGGGGGCGGTGTTGCCCTCGGTCAGGGCCTCGGCGACGTACGGATAGAAGACCGACGCCGCGTTAAAGGTGAAGCAGCAGGGGAACAGCATGATAAGGCAGGAGGCGATCACGACTACCCACCCGTAATGCAGCCCTCCTTTAGTCTGTCCGGCCATTTTCTTACCCTTTCTCGACCTCATCCCTTTGAGGTCGCCCAAACATTGAGAACGTACGAAAACCCATCCCTAAGCTCTCGGATACGTTCCGCCTATATGACTCCCTCGGGAAGGTCCCGGCAGAGTGTCCCAACCCGCATGCGCAGCGACGCGCGAACCGGGACCCTCCCGAGGGCAGAACCCAAACTCAGACGTGCGGTGAAACCTGGGGATTAGCGGGAAAGCGAGAGGTCCCAGTCCTTGTTGATGACGCCCTTGTCGTAGAAGTCCTTGATCTGGTCGTCGGTGTAGCCCAGCTCGTGCAGGATCTCCTCGTTGTTCTCGCCGAAGCTCGGGGCCGGACGCCAGACGCGGCCGGGGTGCTTCTTGAACTTGGGGAGCGGGCCCACGGCGCGCAGGTGCGTGCCCTTGACGGTGTCCCACTCCTCGATGACGTGACGGGCCTGGATGTGGGGGTTGTTCTCGACGTCCTCCCAGCTGTTCACCTTCGAGACGGGGCAGCCGGCGGCGAGCATCTCCTGCTCAGCCTCGTCGACCGTACGCTCGAGCAGCCACTCGCGAACGGCCTTCTCGAACGCCTTGCCCGACTCGGTCTCGACGTTGTACAGGCCGATCTTCGCGGGGAAGAGCTCCGAGCCGTAGTCGAGGCCGAGCAGCTTGCAGACCTTCTGCAGCGTCGAGGCGCCGGAGAAGCAGCAGTACAGGATCTTGCCGTCCTTGCAGGGGAAGCCGCCCCAGCCGGCGATCATCGACTTCTCGCCCGTCTTGGGGAACTCGCGGTGGAAGGTGAAGTAGTCGGTGGAGAAGATCGAGCAGCGCATCATGAGCTCGTACTGCGCGATGTCGAGCGACTCGCCCTCGCCGGTGCGGTCGGCCTTGCGGACGGCGGCCAGCACTGCCATGGCGGTCCAGATGGCCGCAATGTAGTCGGCGACGTAGGGACCGACCGCGTAGGGAGGCGTGGCGCCGCCGTTGGTGTTCTCCCACATGTAGCCGGAGAACGCCTGGGCGGTCGCGTCGAAGCCGCCGCGGTTCACGTACTCGGGCAGGCCGGTCTGGCCGTAGCCGGAGATGTGCGCGATGACGAGCTTGGGGTTGACCTCCCACATGACCTCGTCGGAGAGGTTCAGACGGTCGAACTGGCCGCCCTTGGAGCACTCGATGAACACGTCGGCGTCCTTGATGAGGTCGAGGACGATCTGACGGCCTTCCGGCGACTTGAGACGGATGCCCATGGCGCGCTGGTTGCGGCGCTCGGACTCCGGCTGGATGTTGTGCAGAGTACGAGTGTAGTCAGGAGCGTCGGCGTTCTCGATCCAAATGACGTCCGCGCCGTACTCGGCGAAGAAGGTCGGGCCGAGAGGGCCGGCCAGCGAGGAGGTCGCGTGCACGACCCTCAGGTCATCAAGCACACCGAAATCCGGCTTTGCTTCGTTCTTCCACATAGAGACCCCTTTCATCAATTCTCCCTTAAATATGTGAATGAACTTCACAAGCGGGAACTCTAAAACCTCAAGGTGTTTGAGAGTCAATGCCTTTTTCCAAAGTTTTTCTGCAGGGGTCAGATTGCGTTTGTGCTGGTAGATGAGCTGTTCCGCGAAACTTGGAAAAACTGGAGCACAACCGGCAAAAAATTTTTTGGTCGAAATCTGATTATCTGGCAGGTTTTCGGTGAACGGCGATTCGATAAAAAGTTGGTAAATTTGAGCGGTGAACGGCAGCGAAAACCGGCCCTCGCGAGGGGCGAAAACGGACTCGAGAAAGGACGATCCGCGAGGCGCGGACGGGCGTTCGACGGCAGCGGGCAGGGCAAAACGGAAGCGAATGGCACGCGGCACAGCCAGGCGGCAGTGCGGCGAGATTGCGAATAGGAAAGATGGCTTGCCTGTGCGGCCAAATGGCGGTATGGAGTGCTTGTGTCGTGCATGGGACATGCTTAGCGAAATTCGTATGTGTTTGATGAGACTGGGACGACTTAGGCGGGAGGCCTCGGGGGACCGACGGCGGGGTCGGAGAAGCGCCGAACTACGCCCGGCAGGCCAGCAAAGGACACGCGGAGGGGTCCTCCGGAGGGGACCTCGGACACCGGCGCACGGCGAAGCGCTATAGTGTGACCGCGCGCGCATAGCCGCGTGAACAGCAACCCTCAACCGATTGGAGTCTCCCATGAAGAAGGACCTCGGCGTCAAACCGTACCTGTTCCCGATGCCCGTGCTCATGATCTCGACCTACAACGACGACGGGACCGTCGACGTCATGAACATGGCGTGGGGCGGCATCTGCGCGGAGGACATGGTCTCGCTCAACCTCGACGAGGACCACATGACCTCGAAGAACATCAAGAAGCGCGGCGCCTTCACGCTGAGCGTCGCCGACGTGGCGCACATCGAGGCGGCGGACTTCTTCGGCACCGCATCCGCCAACGACATGGCCGACAAGTTCGAGCGCAGCGGCCTCACCGCCGTCAGGAGCGAGAAGGTCGACGCGCCGGTCGTCACCGAGTTCCCCGTCACGCTCGAGTGCGAGGTCGTCGAGGTCAAGCAGGAGGTCTGGGGCTTCCACGTGTGCGGCCGCATCGTCGGAACGCTCGTCGACGAGGCCGTGCTCGACCAGCAGGGCAACGTCGACCCCTCCAAGCTGGGCGCGTTCGTGTTCGACCAGTTCCAGTACGGCTACTACGCGATCGGCGAGAAGGTCGGCCAGGCGTGGGGCAGCGGCCAGGGGCTGATGTAGCGAGAAGAAAAGGTGTGGACGGGTGACGCCGGAGGCGAGGTACCACGAGGGTCGGGCGGCGCTGGACAAAAACTCAAGTTTCCTTGCACTTTCCCTCGACCGTGGCCAAATAGTCAACTTTCCCTGCACTTTACGAAGAGCCTAATCGAAGGTCTCGATAAAAACGCAGGTAGATGGTGCGTCCTTATTACCATACCTGTACGGTAGGTTGATTTTCTGCATGGAAAGTTGAGGTTCTGACCACGGCGGACCCAAAGTGCATGGAAACTTGAACATTTGCCCACCCGGCCCGGCGTCCAGTCCGGCCCCGCCCGACCCGACGCGTCGGCTTCGACACGAGGGCCCCGCGCGGCACCGTAATCACGGCGTCGCGCGGGGCCCTCGGACTCTTCGGCTGCCCAGTCATCCCAGGCAGTCTGACCCTTCCCCCTTACCGCTCCCCCGCCACGACCGACTCGGCGTAGCGGACGGTCTCCATGGCGTCCTTCGCGTACTTGTCGGCGCCGATCTTGTCGGCGTAGTCCTGCGTGAGGACGGCGCCGCCCACGATCACCTTGCACGCCGGGACCTTCGCGCGCAGCTGGCGGATCGTCTCCTCCATGGCGGGGACGGTCGTTGTCATGAGGGCGCTCAGGCCCACGAGCGGCGCGCCGAGCTCGCCGGCCTTCTCCGCGATTGCCTCGGGCGGGACGTCCTTGCCCAGGTCGACGACGTCGAAGCCGTAGTTCTCGAGCAGGAGCTTCACGATGTTCTTGCCGATGTCGTGGATGTCCCCCTTGACGGTCGCGATGACGAACGTCGCCTTGCCGCCGGACGCGCCGCCGGCAGACCGGCCCGACTCGTCCGCGCCAGAGGCCGCCATAGCCTCCTTGATCGCCCCGAACGCGCTCTGGGCCGCCTCGGCCGCCATGAGGAGCTGGGGCAGGTACATCGTCTTCTTCTCGAAGCCCTCGCCCACCACGTTGAGCGCGGGGATGATCTCGCCGTTGACGAGCTCGAGCGGCGGCACAGTCTCAAGCAGCTTTCGTGTGATGTCGGCAGCCTTGTCCTTGAAGCCTTTGATGACCGCGCGTTGGAGCTCCGACGACGTCGCCGCGCCCACAGTCTGGCCCGACTGGTCGGCCGCCGGGGTCGTCGCCAGGGCCGCCGCGCCCGCTGCCTGACCGGTCGCCGGAGACGCCGCCGCCGGCGCGAACGAGTCGGAGGCCGCGATGTAGCCGGCGCAGTTCTCGTCGAGGCCTTTGAGCAGGCGGTAGGTGTGGTAGGTCTTCATCATCTCGGACGAGTAGGGGTTCATGATCGCGGCGGAGAGGCCGTTCTCGAGCGCGAGCGCGAAGAAGACGCCGTTCACGACGTCGCGGTGGGGCAGGCCGAACGACACGTTTGACACGCCGAGCGACGTGTGGCAGCCCAGCTCGGTGCGGATGCGCCGGAGCGACTCGAGGGAGGTGAGGGCGGCCCCGGTGTCGGCGCTCACGGTCATGGCCAGCGTGTCGAAGACGACGTCCTTGCGCGCGATGCCGTACTCGGCCGCGGTCGCGAGGATCTTCTCGGCGATGGCGAAGCGGCCCTCGGCGGTCCCGGGGATGCCGCCCTCGTCGAGCGTGAGGGCGACCACCACGCCGCCGTACTTCCGCACGAGGGGGAAGACGGCGCGCATGCTCTCCTCCTTGCCGTTCACCGAGTTGACCATCGCCTTGCCGTTGTAGCGCCGGAGCGCCGCCTCCATCGCCACCGGGTCGGACGTGTCGATCTGGAGGGGCAGGTCGGTCACCGTCTGGAGCTCGCGCACCGTGGTCTCGAGTACGCGCGGCTCGTCGATGCCGGGCAGGCCCACGTTCACGTCGAGGATGTGAGCGCCGCGTTCCTGCTGGTTGACGCCCTCGGTCAGCAGATAGTCGATGTCGTTCTCGAGAAGCGCCTGCTTGAGCCGCTTCTTGCCGGTGGGGTTGATGCGCTCGCCGATGAGGACCGGGTCGTCGCCGAACCTGACGCAGCGCGTGTACGAGGAGACCGCCGTGATGCCCTTGTCGCGCAGGGGGACCGGGTCGAGGCCGCGCACCTTTCGCTTGAGCGCCTCGATGTACGCGGGCGTGGTGCCGCAGCAGCCGCCCACCACGCGGACGCCCCTCGTCACGAGGTCGGCCACCTCGCTCGAGAACTCCTCGGCGCCCACGTCGAAGACTGTCCTGCCGTCCACCGAGCGCGGAAGGCCGGCGTTGGGCTTGAGCAGCACCGGGACCGAGGCGTTCTCGAGCAGCTCCTCCACCACCGGGCGCAGCTGGCGGGGGCCGAGCGAGCAGTTCGCGCCGAGCGCGTCCACGCCGAGGCCCTCGAGCAGCGCGACCATGGCCGCCGGGGAGGCGCCCGTCATGAGCTTGCCGTCCTCGCCGTAGGCGTTCGACGCGAGGATGGGCAGGTCGCTGTTCTCCTTCGCCGCGAGAACCGCCGCCTTGGTCTCGTAGCTGTCGTTCATCGTCTCGATGAACACGAGGTCGGCGCCGTGCTTCACGCCGAGCCGCACCGTCTTGCCGAACACCTCCACCGCGTCCTCGAAGTCGAGGTCGCCGAGGGGCTTGAGCAGCCTGCCGCAGGGCCCCAGGTCAAGCGCGACGTACTTGGGCTCGGGCGAGGAGCTGGCGTCGCGCGCGGCCCGGGCGTTCTCGAGGGCGGTGCGGACGATCTGGTCGAGCTCGGCCTCGTCGAACTTGAGGCTGTTCGCGCCGAACGTGTTCGCGCAGACGACGTTGGCGCCCGCGTCGAAATACTCCCGGTGGATCGCCGCGACAACCTCGGGGTGCGTCACGTTCCAGCGCTCGGGATGCTCGCCCGGCCTGAGGCCACGCTGCTGGAGCAGGGTGCCCATGCCGCCGTCGAGGCAGACGACGCTCGACCTGAGGAAGTCCCTGAACGGCGGATTAAAGTTAGTGCTCACACATGTCTCCTTGACGGTTCCGCTGCTATCCACGGTGCGCCCCTCGCTATCCCTCGTTCTCACTCGTTCGCCCTCGCCATGCAGTCGGCGTTGTCGCAGGCAGAGCAGCCGAACCCGACTCCGGGAACCACAGGCACGCGGTCTGTCTCGCATCCTTCAAGTCCCTTGCGTTTCTCGCACCCGACATCACCGACCCGCTCGGAAGCGCCCGTCTCCGGCTCCGGCGCCGTGACGCCCACGAACGCGGTGACCGACTTCGTGGGCGACATGAACAGGTTGTCGTTGAGCGTGAGGCCGATGCGCTTCTCGCAGTCGAGGACGCGGAAGAAGTCGCGCTGCGTCTCGAGGGGCACGTCGCCGTAACCGGGGCTGAAGCGGGGCCTCGTACGGCGGCCGCCCTCCCCCGCTGCCCGGGCGACGTCGGCGCAGAAGGCGTCGCAGACCTCCTCGACCTGCGCCGTGCCGATCGCCTGGAGCATCATCGCCCTGGAGGGGGCGAGCCTGCCGTGCCGCGCGATGAGCCGGTCGATCCCCACGCCGACGGTGGCGGCGAAGACGACCGCCCGGTCGCACCCGGCGAGGTTCGCAGCGAGCTTCCTCGACCGCACCTCGAAGCACCCGAAGTCGCACACGTCGCCGCGGCGCCCCACGGGGAGCACCCGGTAGCACACCTTGTACGTGAGCGCGTCGCGCGCCTCCTCGACGCACGCTCGCAGAAGGCCGGCGACCTCATCGGCTGCGCCGGGGTCGGCGGCGGCGCTCCTGTGGACGCCCGCGTAGCGCAGAATCTCCCGCTCGCGAAAGGGCAGCTCGGCGTAGGTCTTACTCAGGACAGCCGTGCCCGCGGGACCGGCAGTGCACTCGGATTCGGCCTGCTCGGACTCGGTCATTTGCCCAGGATGTCCGACAGGTTGGCCTGAATCTTCGCGGCGACGTCGGGCTTGTTCATCGAGTACACGTGCACGTTGGCGATGCCGTTGGCGTAGAGGTCGATGATCTGGTCGGTCGCGTAGGCGATGCCGGCCTGCTTCATCGCGGCGGGGTCGGAGCCGAACTTGTCGACGAGACTCTTGAATCGCTGAGGCATGAACGAGCCGGAGAGCTTCACGGCGCGCTCGACCTGGTTCGCGTTGGTGATGGGCATGATGCCGGGAAGAATCGGGACGGTGATGCCCGCCTCGCGCACCTTGTAGAGATAGTTGTAGAAGAGGTTGTTGTCGAAGAACATCTGCGTGGTGAGGAAGTCGCAGCCGGCATCGACCTTCTCCTTGCAGTGCCGGATGTCCTCGCGCTGGTTGGGGCTCTCGGGATGGACCTCGGGGTAGCACGCGCCGCCGATGCAGAGCTCGGGGTCGGCCGCCTTGAGCTCACGGACGAGCTCGACCGCGTGCTGGTACGCCCACCCGCTGCGATCGGCGTTCAGGAGAGCCTCGGGGATGTCGCCCCTCAGCGCCATGACGTTGCGGATGCCGGCGGCCTTGATGTCCTCGATCCGCTGGCGGACGGTCTCACGGGTCGACGAGACGCACGTGAGGTGGGCCAGCGTCGGAACGCCGTGGGCCTCCTTGATGTTGGTGGCGATGTCGAGCGTGTACTTGCTCGTGCCGCCGCCCGCGCCGTACGTGACGCTCATGAACGAGGGCCGCAGCTTGGCGATCTCCTCCGTCGCGGCCTTGACGCTCTCGAAGCTCGTCTCGGTCTTGGGAGGGAAGACCTCGAAGGAGAGCGAGAGCCGGTCCTTGTCGACGATGTCGATGATCCTCATGGGGGTCCTTCCTCGGTCGGCGCGCCCGGCGGCTGCCCGGCACGCGCGCTCTACCGGCGCGTCTGCGAAATATTCCGGGAAGTATACGCTTCCCCGGCGTCCGGGCAGGCAGGCGACGCGACACTTTGCGAGAAGAGGACAAATGCGGCGGGCGGGAGGAAGGGCATGGGGCAGAGACAGACGGGCAGGACGGGCAAGCGGGAGGGCTTGCGGGAGCGAATCGGGAACCCGGAATCGCAATTTTCGATTTTTGACCAAATTCCGGGGTAAGTCAGTTTCTAGATTGATATAACGAGGGGCCAAAGGGCATTTCATCGAAGCCCTTACCTGTTGCATACCTCATCTA
>CAYMHQ010000038.1:0-17872 GCA_964390275.1 uncultured Coriobacteriaceae bacterium | reverse complement strand
GACGGGCAAGTGAGACGGGCCTGGCTGCGAACTCCCCCGCGGAAACGCGGGCGGGCGCGCGGCCAGGCCCTTTTGCGTGCGAGGGGAACGGGCGGAAGGCGGATGGCGGGCAGGACGTCCATATCAATCTTCGAACGATGGCCAAAAAGTCCCAATAGCATGCCGTTTTAGGTTTGTCGAATCGAGGGCCTTCATAAAACCGCAGGTAGAGACACCAAGCGAACCAACCCACTCGAACGGTAGGTTGGTTTTCGGCATGCTATTAGGATTTTTTGGCCAATCAAAAGTGAAAGTAACTGCTATGGCGACTTTTTGGCCACCCGGCAGCGGCCAGCGCGAGGTTTACAGGAAGTCCCCCATCCTGATCGTCAGAGCGCCGTCGTATATCCCCGCCGGAACGGGCTGGTCGAACGGATAAATCTGGATTCCCGGCCCATCGGACTCAAAACGGTAAACCGCCGTGCAGTCCCTACCCGGATCGACAATCCAGTACTCGCGGACGCCGGCGCGCTCATAGCGAAACAGCTTCGTGATGTAATCCATCCGGCGGCTCGAGGGGGAAACGATTTCCACCACCAGGTCGGGGGCGCCCTCGCATCCACGGTCGGAGAGCTTGGCGGGGTCGCAGATCACCATCACGTCCGGCTCCACCCAGACCGAATCGTCCGCGTCAAGGTTGACGGCGAACGGGGCATAGTACACCTCGCAGGAGCCGCCGTGCTCATCGATATACGAGTGAAAAGCATGCGATATCTCGCTGGAGAGCTTCTGGTGAACCCTCCCGGGAGGGGCCATATCATACAGGACGCCATCAATCAACTCGGCACGACGCCCTTTGGGCAGGTTCCAATAGTCGCTTGAATCAAACTGTCGCTCTTTGGGTTGCGACATGGCGACCTCCTCGACACCGAATCATTGCACGGCAAACTGTTCGTCCGAGTATACCATCGGCGCTCATTCGTCATTCACGAAGGCAAAATCAACGACTTCGCGCTATCTATTCGTCACCCTCCATCCTCCTCGCACGCAAAGGGCGGCGCCGCCTCCCGAGCCTCCCGCCCGTTCGACGCCGCCGCCCCGTTACCGCACGCTTCCGTGGTCGCGCGCCCCACTAGCACGCGCCCCTATATCGGACGTACCCTGCGGTCCCTCTTACGCCTCGTCAGCCGCAGAGGTGCCGGCCACGCGACCGAAGGTGATGCAGTCGCACACGGCGTCGGAGCCGAGGCGGTTCGTGCCGTGGATGCCGCCCGTGACCTCGCCGGCCGCGAAGAGGTTCGGGACGGTCTCGCCGGTCGTCTTCACCACACGGGCGTCGGTGTCGATGTGCACGCCGCCCATGGTGTGGTGGACGGAGGGGACGCATTCGCCCAGGTAGTAGGGGGCGGTCTCGAACTTGTTCATCGTCGAGCGGTAGTTGAAGTCGGAATCGGCGCCCTCGTCGCACATCTGGTTCCAGTGCTCGACGGTCGCGACCAGGCCGGCCGGGTCGACACCCGCGGCCTCGGCGACCTCCTCGAGCGTGTCGCCCTTGAAGAGGGTGCCCGTGTCGTAGCCCATGCGGACCTCGCCGGGGTGGTTGTCGAACAGCTTGGTCTCCTCGACGCCGGTCTCGTCCCACAGCAGGAACGCGCTCGCGCCGGTCTGGGCCTTGATGGCGTTGGAGATGACGTCGCGGCGGTCGAGCTCCTCCACGAAGCGCTGGCCCTCGGCGTTCACAAGGATGCCGCGGTCGTCGAGGCGCATGTCATAGATGTAGAGGAGCGCGCCGGTCACAGGGTCGCAGGTGGGGTAGGTCTGGATCCACTGCATGCCCACCAGGTCGACGCCAATCGCCTCGGCCATCTTGACACCGTCGCCCGTGGTGCCCACGGTGTCGGTGGAGTGCACGCTCTCGTCGAGGTCGGCGTTGTACTGCATGCGCATCTCGACGTTCGAGCCAAAGCCGCCCGAGGCCAGCACGAACGCCTTGCCGGTGAACTCGAACTCCTCGCCGTCGGGGTTCTGCGCCTTGACGGCCGCGACCGAACCGTCGTCGTTCATGACGAATTCGGTGGCGCGCATGTTGGTGTAGATCGGGATGCCGGCGGCCTCGGCGTCGTTCTTGAGCGGCCAGACGATCTTGGCGCCCGACTCGCCCTCGGGGACGAGCGAACGCTTGACGGAGTGCCCGCCGAAGAAGCTCATGTGGTCCCACACCACGCCGTGCTCGTCGCGCAGCCACTCGGCGGACGCGAGCGCGCTCGTGGCCAGCACGTTGATGAGGTCGTGGTCCTGGTCGGTGTCGTCACCGCCGGCGATGACGTCGCTCTCGAACAGCTCGGGCGAGTCCTCGATGCCCTCCTCCTGCTGCATCCAGTTGCACGGGGCCGCCATGCCGCCGCCCGAGATCTGCGTGTTGCCGCCGATGCTCGGGAGCTTCTCGATGACGACGACGGACTTGCCGGCCTGGGCCGCGGTCACCGCCGCGGAGAGGCCGGCGCCGCCCGCGCCGATCACCACGACGTCGGCGTCGGTCACCGCGGGGGCCTCGTAGACGGGAGCGGCGTGGTCGGCCTGCTCGAGGGCGGCGGTGTCGAAACCGGCCTGCGTGAGGGCGTCGGTCACGGCGGCGAGGACGGCGGCGCTCGTGACGGTGGCGCCGGTCACGTTGTCGACGTTGAGGGTCTGGTTGTCCACGATGAGCGGGAGCAGAACCTTCTCGACCGACTCGACCATGCCGGGCATCTCGTTGTTGTCGCCGATCTCGATGGAGGCGATCTTGCCCTCGGCGACCGTGACGGTCACGTTGACGTCGGCGTGCTTGCCGCGCGCGGCGGCGGTGTAGGTGCCGTCCTTGACCGAGGAGCCCTCGGCCTCGGCGGACTCGGCGGACTCGGCGGCGGGAGCCTCGGCGAGCGCGACGCCCGGGACGACCGCGGCGGCGGCCAGCGCGGCGACGCCGGCGACGGTGCCCTTGGCGAAGGTGCGGCGGGTGACGGCGGAGTTGATGGTGCTGGAGATGTTGGTGACGGTGTTCGACATAACGGAACTCCTTTCGAGACGCATTGCCCGACTGCTCGGGCGCACGTTTGCTCATGCACGGCTTTCAGCTTAGCGCCATGCCGGGCGGCGGGCGGGTTAATCTCGTAACCCTCACCCTGCCGGGACGAACCGCGGCAGCGTTTTCGCAGGTAGATGCCGTCAACCATCGCGTGATGCCGACACGCGCCGCCCCGATGACATTCCCTTGCCCGTTGGGTTACAATCGGCGAGGCTGCCGGGTTACACGGCTGGAAACGTCAAGCCCGGGGCCGAAAACCGCCGGGTCCGCAACGGAATCGAGAGGGGGTCACTGCCATGGGCGCGTTTCTCAGGAGATGGAAGTCGGCAATGCTGAGGCTGAGCGCAATCCCCGTCGCGTTCCTCGGCGTCGGAATCTACCGCGCGTGGCTCGCGACGTTCTTCCGCTTCGGCGCGTTCCCGGGCATCGGCCTCTCCGACTACGCCGTGTTCGAGACGAGCATCGGCGTCGTGTCGCTCGTCGCGGCCTTGCTCTCCCGCCGCATCTCCCCCATGTGGTCGAACCGCGCCTGTCTCGCGCTCTCCGGCGGCGCGATGACCCTGGGCTCTGTTCTCCTCGTCGTCTCGCAGTTCGCCCCCGCGGCGCTCGGCCTGTCCGGCGGGCTCGCGCCGCTCCTCCTCGCGAAGGACGTGGGGCTCGTCCTTGCCGGCGGAGGGCTCGGACTCCTCATCCTGCTGTGGTGCGAGTTCTACGCGGCACTCAACACTATGCGAGTCGCCATCTACCACGCGGCCGCAATCCTCGCCGGAGAGCTCCTCTGCTGGGTGTTCATGGGGCTCGACGCGGGCCACATCGCCGTGTTTTCCTGCGTGCTGCCGCTCGTCTCGCTCGGATGGGCGCACCGCTCGATTGTGAGCCTCCCTCCGGCGGAGCGGCCCCGACCGGGCGGCATCGTCTCGCGCTCGGCGGTCCCCGTCAAACCCATCTGCCTCATGGCCGTCTGCACGTTCGCCATGCAGTTCGCCACGCTCCCCGGCCAGCCCATGTCGGCGGGCAACATCGTGGGCGCCGCCGCGGCGTGCGTGTTCGTCATCCTGGGGTCGCTCTCCACCTCGCGCTGGTTCAACTTCGACACAATCTACCGCACGGCGTTCCCCCTCATCTGCGCCACCTCGATCCTCGCCGTGCCGCTGCTCTCCGGGTCCAGCCAGGCGACGGCGTTCTTCTTTGACGGCGGCTACACCATGATGTCGATGTTCATCATGATCATCCTGAGCAACGTCTCGTACCGGTTTGGCGTGAACGCGGTCTGGCTCAACGGCATCGAGCGCGGCGTGCGGTACATCGTGGAGACCGCCGGATGGATTGCGCACCTGGTCGTAGCAGGGAGTTTTGCCGAGGAGGTGGGCGACGCGGCGCACATCGTGGTCGCGCTCGCCGTGTTCGTCGCGTTCATGGCGACCGTCCTGCCCCGCCGCAGCCTCTCCGCGCGCTGGGGGATCGACCTGCATGAGATGGTCGGCGCGACCTCGCCGGGTGCGCCTGTGAGGACGTCCGGTGAGGGGACGGCGCTCAGGGGCGAGACTGCCGAAGCGGCGGTCGGCATGGCTACCCCCGGTGTCCCGCTCGCCCCCGGCGGCACCCTCGGGATCACCGGCATCGCCAGCATCCCCTGCGGTACCCTCGGTCAGACGGCGATCCCCGTCCCCTCCGACCTCCCCGGGGCGCCCGACGTCGCGACGGTGGCCCCGCTCCCCGACCCCTTCGCCCCCGGCCGGCTCTCGATTCGCGTCTCCGACCTCTCCCACGAGTACGGCCTCTCGACCCGCGAGGAGGAGGTCCTCTACCTTGTGGCGACCAAGACGCCCATCGAGCAGATGGAGGCGAGCCTCTTCATCGCGCGCGGCACCATCAAGGCGCACACGAGCCGCATCTACAAGAAGCTCGGCGTCCACAGTCGCAGCGAGCTGTTCGCGCTGCTCGGAGTGCCCATGGGGCCGGCGGAGAAGGAGTCCGGGCAAGCCGAGGCGGAAGGTTGAGACAGGAGCGTGGGAGTGGGCGGGCGCGAAGACGATGGAATCCGCCTGACAGAACGCGGCCCAGTCCCTCAGCCTCACTGTCCGGGGTACCATCCCTCCTCACGACATCAGTTCCAGGCAGCAGCGACAGGACGACTCACATGACGAACGCCCCCGCGACCACATCCCTGACAGCGCGACCCGTCACCCGCGGGAGCAGCGACTACGCGCGAATCCGCAAGCTCATGACCACGGCGTTCCCCGAGGCCGAGCAGATGCCCATGTGGCTCCTCCGTCTCATGGCGCTCCGGCGGAACGTCGAGTTCTCTGCGATGTATGACGGCGACGAGCTGTGCGGCGTCCTCTACACGGTCGAGAGCGAGCGATACGTCTTCGTCCTCTACCTCGCCACGTTCCCGGAGGTGCGCTCCAGGGGTTACGGCGGCCGAATTCTCGACTTTGTCAAGGAGCGCGCGGGCGGCAGGGGCATCGTGCTGAACGTCGAGCGCCCCGACGAAACCGCCGCGAACACCGAGCAGCGCCTGCGCCGGGTCGCGTTCTACGCCCGCAACGGCATCGTCGACACCGGGCGGACCTTCACCGACGGCGGTGTGGAGTACGCGATCCTCTCGACGGACGGCCCCGATATCGACATGGAGGCCTACGGGCGACTGCTCCGCGGGATGTCGTTCGGGCTGTTCGGAGGCAGCAGGAGAATGGGGCGGTAGGGGGAGCACGAGTGGGGCGGGCGGATAAAAGGCCGCTCCCAAGCCGGCATCGCGTCATTCGATGGTTATAATATCCGCACGTGCCACCTCGTGCCCAAGGAGCCGACATGGACCTATCCGCCATCGCCAACCGGCTGCCCGAAACCCTGCGCCATCCTCGCTTCTCGTACTTTGGCATCCTGTGCGGGCACATATGGGTCTGGGACGTCTGCCACATGGCCAGCGCGCAGAACCCGCAGCTCTCCCCCACGATTGTCATCTACATCGCAATGACATCGTTTTTGCTGGCGATGACCTTGGGCGGCATTGCGTTCAAGCCCCGCCAGAGCGTCGTTTCGCGAATCGACTGGCCTATTGCCGTCCTCATGGCAGCCAGCACCATCCTTCTCGCCTGCCCGCTCCCGTCGGGTTGGCCCGTCGAAGCGATAGTCCCCGTAGCTGCGATTTTCGGCGGCATCGGCATGGGATGGTCCTACCTGCAATGGTCGTTTTTCTACGCGCGGCTCGACGTGCGCAACGCCATCGCCTGCATCTTCGGCGCCATGGTACTCGGCAGCCTTGTCAAAATACCCATCGACCTGCTTCCCACCTGGCCCGCTGCCGTCGTGTGCGCGGCCCTTCCCTTCTGCTCGCCCGTCCTGTATCGCAACGCGCAGGCCCACCAGCCCGAGGCCACGGCCGTGGAGCGCTGCTACACCCTGCGCACGATGCGACCCATCCTCAAGATCATGCTCGGCGTGGCAGCCTACGGCCTGGTCATAGGCATCATGCAGGGCATGACCATCGAGGCCGTCCCCGCACCCAAGTGGGCGCTTTCGAGCGTACACCACCTGCTCGAGGTCATCGCGGCGACCGTCGTGCTGTGGTTTGTGTTCGTGCGGCGCGCGACCCTGCCGTTCAGCCTGCTGTGGCGAGCGATTCTCGCCTTCACGGCAACCGGTGTGCTGGCACTGCCCTTCTTTGGCGCCCTGCTCTCGGGCTGGGCGTTGGTAGCCGTCGGCGTGGCCCAGACGCTTGTGGTCATGCTGCTGTGGGCCATGCTTGCCGACGTGGCCCATCGCAGCACGCTCTCGCCGCTCGCGGTGTTCGGCTTTGGGTGGATCGCCTACAGTCTGCCGTTCCCTGTCGGCCATGCCCTGGGCGGCATGCTCTCGTTCCACACGACGGCGACCTCCCTAGTGGCCGTCATCGTGTACCTGCTGGCCATGGCATCGGTCTTCCTGCTCGACGAGAGGGACTTCTCGCGCAACCACATCTTTGCCGACCTCGACGAGCTCACACCGCCCGCGTCGATGTACGGCCCCATCGAGCAGGCATGCCGCACCCTCGGCGGACGCGGTGGTCTCACCGAGCGCGAAGGGGAGGTCATGCTCCTCATCTGCCAGGGTCGCTCCAAAGGCTATATCGCCGAGAGCCTCTGCATCAGCGAGAACACCGTGCGCAGCCACGCCCGGCACCTCTACGCCAAGCTTGGCGTTCACTCCAAGCAGGACCTGCTCGACATCGTGTTCCAGGAAGCCGGAGCGAAGCAGGGGTAGGCCGCTCCCAACACGGGGGGAATCCGATAGCCGAATAAACTCCCTGGGCCTTGACACCGCTGTCTACCAGCCCGTTTGCTTCTCACACCAAAGGTGTGCCCTCCCTGCTCACCCAAAATCGCATCGTTCGTGCAGCTGTGCCCCGCATCTGTGCGGCGCATAGTTCGCATCGGCAAGCCACGCCGGGCACGCCTGCGACACGCCGTCGCAGAGGCGCCCTGCCCGGCAGCCTCGCAAGATCGTTTTGGACCGCACGGCCCACACGCACGACCTACACGCAAAGGAGAACACATGCACACCATCGCCCAGCTCGCCCCGACCCGCCGCACCTTCGTCGCCGGAGCCGCCGCCCTCGCCGCGTCGGTCACCCTCGTCGGCACCCAGGCAAACCGCGCCCTCGCCTCCGAGGGCATCGTCGACGGCAAGTACTCCGCGAGCGCCAACGGCCGCAACGGCGCCGTCGAGGTCGAGGCGACCTTTAAGGACGGCCGTCTCGCAGGCGTCACCTGCTCGAGCTCCGAATCGCGCAACATCGGCGACGCGGCCATCCAGATCCTCGCTCAGCGCGCCATTGCCTCCCAGGGTCTCAACCTCGACACCGTGACCGGCGCGACCCTGACCTCCTTCGCCTTCAGCATGGCCCTCGAGGAGTGCTACGAGCAGGCCGGCGCCGACGTCAAGGCGCTTGCGGACGCCGAATGCGCCCGCGCCTTCGCCCCCGCCATCGACGACGAGGCCGACGTGGTGGTGATCGGCACCGGCGGCGCAGGCATGGCGGCCGCCGTGAGCGCCCTCGAGAACGGCTGCAGCGTGATCATCCTCGATAAGATGGACATCTACGGCGGCAACACCAACGCCGGCGAGGGCACCCTGAACGCGCCCGACCCCGCCCGTCAGGACCCCATGGGCATCGAGGACTCCGTCGAGCACTTCTTCACCGACACCTACGAGGGCGGCGACTGTCTGGGAGACCCCGAGCTGGTGCAGGTCCTGGCCGAGAACTCCCTGGACGCCGTGCACTGGATGGAGTCCCACGGCCTGGTCTACAACGACGAGGTCTTCACCGCCATCGGCGGCAAGTGGCAGCGCGGTCACTCCGTGAAGTGCCAGAAGATGGGCGAGCAGGGAGGTTCGTACTACGTGAGCTGCCTCATGGCCGCCGCCAACCGCCTTGGCGCCACCGTGTACTGCGACGCCAAGGCCGAGGAGCTGCTGCTCGACGACGAAGGCAAGGTCTGCGGCGTGCGCGGCACCCGTCCCTCGTCGGGAGAGGCCGTGGAGGTGCGCGCCAAGTCGGTGGTCATGGCGACCGGCGGCTACGCCCGCAACCCCCAGCTCGCCATGGAATACGACACGCGCGTGACCGAGTCCATGCCCTCCTCCAACGTTTGCAGCTCCACGGGCGACGGCCTGCCCATGGTCCTCGCGGTTGGCGCGGGCCTCAAGAACATGGAGCTCGTGCAGATCCATCCCCTGGGAGACCCGCAGAACGGCGGCGTCGCCACCTTTGTGGGGAACTGGCTGGGCGTCGAGGACTACCTGTTCGTGAACGACGAGGCCCAGCGTTTTACCGCTGAAGACGGCCGTCGCGACGAGATCGCCAACGCCATCCTCGAGCAGACCAACGACGAGATGTGGCTGTGCGTCGACTCGACCGACATCGACGCCGAGCGCCTTGACCAGATAGCCGACCTCGTGGCCAAGGGCCACAGCTACCAGGCCGACACTCTCGAGGGCCTGGCCGAGCAGATCGGCATCGACCCCGCGACCTTCGTCGAGACCGTCTCCAACTACAACGAGTGCATCGCCGCGGGCGCCGACACCATGGTCGAGCCCGGCAAGCAGCTCCTGGGCGACGCCTTTGAGGACGGCCCCTTCTACGCCTCCAAGCGCATCCCCACGATTCACTACACCATGGGCGGCATGGCCATCAACACCGACGCCCAGGTCACCACCGAGGACGGCGAGCCCATCGCCAACCTCTTCGGCTGCGGCGAGTGCACCGGCGGCGTGCAGGGCGGCAACCGACTGGGCGGCAACTCCTTCACCGACCTGATCGTCTTTGGCCGCATCGCGGGCAACAGCGCCGCCGCGAACGCCAAGGCGTAAACAGGCGGGAGTCTGAGCGGACTCTCCTCGGCTTTGCTCCGCTTTGCACCCCACCCCGCACCGGGGCGTCGGGACCAACAAAAAGGCGGCGACCATCTGCGTGGTCGCCGCCTTTCGTCTAGAGCGACGTTCTAGAGCGACGTGATCCGTCGCCAGCAGTCTATACCGCTAGCCGGAACTCGTCCCGCCTACGCCTCGAGGTCGGCGCAGACGCTCTTGCCGCACTCGCGGCCGAGCGTGATGGCGATGCCCAGGGAGACGCCCGAGGTGGGGGTCACGTAGTCGTAGCCAAAGCGACGGCCGCAGCAGTTGCCGGAGACGTACAGGCCGGGAATCGGCTGGTAGTTGTCGTCGAGGGCGCGCCGCGGTTCCCCTACGCGACCTCGCCGCCGAGCAGGATGCCGACGTTGGGCAGGTAGGTGCCGTACTCGGCCCGGGCCTCCTCGCTCGTGGGGCTGGCGGGGACGTCGGCCTCGTCGCGCGTCTCGACGGTGATCGAGACGATGTTGCGGATGAAGTAGCTCGCGGGGGTCGAGCCGAGCCACAGCTGGTTGGCGCCGCCCATGGAGTCCTCGATGCGCGAGCCGTTCACGTCGAACACGATGGGGCAGTAGTGCTTCGAGAGGTAGCTCAGCGGCAGCGCGACCGAGTAGCCGTCGCTCGAGGTGAAGACGACGGTGTTCGCGTCGGCGTCGGGCTCGGCCATCTCGACCATGATGAGCGCGGAGATGCCGTTGACCAGCGCGTTCGCCGTGGAGGCGCCGCCGGCCTTGTTGCCCATGCACGAGCACCCCATGAGGATTGCCTGCACCGCGGGGGACTCGGCGATCTCGCTCACGGATGAGCTGTAGCCGTTCTCCACGTCGCCCTCGACGGAGATGACCCAGTCCTCGGTCGCGACCTCGCCCGCGGCCTCCGCCTCCGCGAGATCCTCGGCCTCGGCGTTCGAGCCCTTGGCGCCGCAGAGGTACTTCGAGTCCTCGCGGAAGTGGCGCGCCAGGTAGCCGTTGCTCGCGGTCTCGGTCTGCGTGAAGGAGAAGACGCCCTCCACCTTGTCGAGCGTCACGTACTGGATGCCGAACTGCTCGACGGCCTGCGTGACCGCCCCGGCGCCCTGCTCGACGGCCTGCTCGACAGCCGCGTCCGCCGTCTGCGCGCCCGCCTCGACCGCGCCCGTCGCGCCGGCCAGGGCCGCCGCGCCCATCGCACCCGCCGCCACCAACGCCGCGCCCGCACCGGCGGCGACCATGGTCTTGCTGCTCTTGCTGCTCATCGTCGTTCCTTTCGCCTGGTAGTGGGGTGTGTTAGAGGCTCGCGCGGATGGCTTCGATGTCCTCGGCCGTGTACACGTTGATGAGGATGTCGTCGGACTGGTAGCACTCCGAGCCGTCCGTTGCCGTGGCGCGCACCGAGACCACGTAGGCACCCGGGGAGAGCTCGGGGGTGAAGTACCAGTAGACCCACTTGGACTTGTCGGAGTCGCTCACGTCGTAGGCCGTCCAGGTGCTGCCGCCGTCGAACGAGAACTCGACCGTCGCCAGCTGCTTGTCGGTGCCCCAGGCAAAGCCCTCAAAGGTGCACTTGCCGGACTCGTAGATCTGGCCTTCCTTGAGGTTCGTGAACGCGACCTGGATGCGGTTGTAGTCGACGACTTCCTCGTCGGAGGTGAGGCCGTGGCCGCCGTTGTGATCGTTCACCGCGGTCCCGTCGGGGTTGAGCGTCCAGTTGTACCACATCTTGAGCGTGGAGAGGTCGTCGTCGAGGACGCTGATCTCGGAGCACCAGCGGATGGACGCGGGGATGCCAAAGCACGGCCACGCCGTCATGCAGGGGAAGCCGTTCTCCCAGTCGAGGTTCTCGCCGTCGATCTTGTAGACGAGATAGCCGCCGTTCTCCTCGAGGGTCTCCCACGTCGCGGCGCGGCACCAGCCGTCGGGCGCGTAGCTCATGATGGCCGTGGGTTCGGCGCCCTCCACCAGACCGCCAGCTTTCTCGATGAGCCAGCTGATGGGGATGGCGGTAATCTCGATGTTGCCGATGACCTCGCCGCCGGGCGCGTTCATGATGCACTGGAGCGCCATGTAGTCGGTCACCACGGCGCCCTCCGCCTCGGCCTCGGCGATGAGGTCTGCCAGCGTCTCGGTGAAGGGCTCGTTGACGAGTCCGCTCACCGTGAAGTCCCACTCCTCGAAGTAGCTGTCGGGGTTGTCCTCGCCCACGTAGCCCTTCGCGATGCCCGTGGTGTTCTGCTCGGTGTAGTACCAGCTCGCGTCGGGCATGCCGTAGCTCGTGGCCTGGTTGTACACGAAGTCGCCCTCGATGTTCGCCACCGAGGAGATGCCCGTGAGCACGTCGTGCTTCACGTCGTCCCACATGGTCATGCCCTCGCCGTTCGAGGTGGCGTTATGGCAGGACATGCAGTTGTTCACGACGCCGCTCTTGTTGTGGAGGCCGTGGATGAGCGAGCCGAACTCGTTCTGGCGGTCCATGTAGCCGTAGCCGTACTCATGGCAGATGCGGCAGTCGTCGACCGTGGTGGTGGTGCCCAGGCCGTTGTCGAGCTCCAGGTGGAAGAAGTCGGCGTCGAGCAGCGTCTGCGCGAGATCCTCGTGGCACGCGTTGCAGCCACGGTTGTCGGCGTCGAGGTAGTAGGTGTTGTAGCTCAGGTTGCCGCCGTTGACGTAGTACATCTGGAAGTACGACGTGTCGTTGGGCGTGCGCTGGATGAGCGTGCCGTCCTCGAGCTCGGTGATCTTGGGCGCGTAGTCCTCTTCGATCTGCGCCCACGTCTCCTCGAGCTCCTCCTGGAACTCCTCGCCCGTGGTGGCCGTGTCGCTCGTGAACGCCTCGGCGCTCTGCACCCCCGCGACGCCCGCGACCCCCGCGACCGCAAGGACTGCCGCGACCGCGCAGCACGCCGCCGCCTTCAGGACGCGTCCCCTCGTCGCGCCGCCCGTTCCCGTCGCGCCGCCGTTCGCGTTGCCGCCCATGTTGCCCGCAGCCATGCGCCCCCTCCTTCTCCCGCGGGCGTCCCCGGACCTCCCCCTTGGAAGTCCCTCGACGTCCCCCTACGTTCAGTTGCGTTCAGGCATCTTTCAGCACTGTCGAGGGCCACTGTAGGGCGCGCCCCAAGGGAACGGTCAAGCGCCGTTCACCGGTTTTTTCGAATCCGTTTGCGGTAGAATGCACGTGAATTACGCGGAAATTACGCGGGAAGCTCATAAAACCCGCATGCCGAGGGGGCGTTCCATGGAGCTGCTGAGCGCCGGTCAGATGGCCGACCTGAACATGGTGTCGAAGAAGGCGCTGCGCCTCTACGAGCAGAAAGGCCTGCTCGAGCCGCACTACATCGACCCCGAGACCGGGTATCGCTACTACACGCACGAGCAGTGCTCGATGCTCGACGTCATCCAGCAGATGCAGTCGGTGGGTTTCACCCTCTCGGAGATGAAGGAGGTCCTCGACAGCCGCGACCCGGTCCTGATGCGCGAGCTGCTCGAGCGCAAGACCGAGGAGCTCGAGCGCAAGGCGTACGAGATCGAGATGGCCCAGTACACCGTGGACCGGCTCCTCTACTCGTGCGCGGCCTACGAGAACAACCCGCCGCTCGACCGCCCGATGCTCGAGCGTATACGGCGCCGGCGCATCCTGCGCTTCCCCGTGACGCCCTACCGCTTCGAGGCGCGCCCCTCGGTCGAGAACGACCGGCTGCGGCGGTGGGAGCTCGCCCTGCGCGAGATAAAACAGCAGTTCATCGACCTGGACATCCCGCTCACCCTGTTCCACAACGTGGGGTGCATCATCTCGCGCGCCTCCATCGAGGCGGGGGACTTCGAGTGCGTGGGCGGCTTTGTAATCGACCGGCGCGGCGTGGACGACGACCTCGCGACCCACTGGCCCGACGGCTACTACCTCACGATGTCCATCGGGACGCTCTTCCTGCCCAACGGCGAGCACGCCGAGTACCACGGCCTGTGCCGGCTCATCGGCATCGCCCGCGACCGCGGCTACCGCATCACCGGCGACTACTACAGCGAGAGCCTCCTCGAGTCGCCGCTCTTCGCCTACGAGGGGCGCGACATGATGATGAAGCTGTTCCTCCCCGTGGACATCCGCGGCGCCAAGCGCCCCGCGACGCCCGAGACCGAGCCGGACGCCGAGCGCGACGCGAACGGGGATGCGTAACGGGACGCGCAAGGGAGCGCAAAAGGGCAGGTCAGCGGGGGCGTTCTGGGTCAGCGGGGGCGTTCGGGACGCTCGGCACGCTCGGGCAGCACGGTGAGGACGCCGCCCGCGACGATGAAGGCGCTCCCCGCCAGCTCGGGCAGCGTGGGGACCTCGGCCGCGACCAGCGCGAGCAGCAGGATGGTCACCGGGTACTCGAGGTAGGAGAGCAGCGCCGCCGAGGTCGCGCCCACCGTGCGCGTCGCCGAGATGTAGAAGAGGTACGGCAGCACGGTGCAGCCCAGGCCCAGCAGGAAGGCAAGCGAGACCGTGACCGGCTCGAGCTCCATGTGCGTGGGCGCAGCGAGCGTGAACGGCAGGCAGAGCAGCACCCCCGCGACGCAGCCGTAAAAGAAGAACGTCGGCGTGGGGATCTCCTTGACCGGGCCGTGCTCGAGCAGCAGCGAGTAGACCGCGTAGCACAGGGCGCTCATGAGCGGCAGGGCCACCCCGCCCACGGTGTACTCCCAGCCACCTCCGCCGCCCGAGACGGCGAGTATGAGCAGCACGCCCGCCATGGCGCACGCGACGGCGACGATCTTGACGAGCGTGGGCCTCTGACCTGCGAAAACGAATGCCAGCACCATGACCATCAGCGGGTAGGCGTGGTAGATGGTGCTCACGAGGCCGGCGCTCGAATCGGTCCCCCAGCCCAGACACAGAAAGATGATGCCGCCCGCGTAGAGCACCGACAGAAGCAGCAACCAGGGAAGCTGCCCGCGGGTGACGCGCAGGCTCACCCCGCGCCACCTGGCGTAGATCGCCGCGAAGAACGTCGCCGTGAGCAGCCGCCAGAAGACGATCTCCGTCCCCGTGGCGCCGGCGTCGTAGAGGGTCGTGGTGAAGAGGGCGATGAACCCGAACAGCACCGGCGAAGCAATCGCCTTCACGTACCCAGAGGCCCTGCGCCCCTCCGTCTGCTGCCCCATCCGCCGCCTCCTCCTCAAAACGCGCCGTCCCCCTACGGCATAGCTGAGAAGGATAGCACTTGGCCAAGCACCCGGCGGGCCATCTTGCGAGGCATTTGATGGGACAGGGAGCGCGATCCCGCCGCGCCGAAGCAAAACGGGGCCTGTCGGCGAGTGGTGTTCCCTTGGGGCACGGCTGGCGCGGACGCTAGCGCGCGAGACTTTCGTTCAGGCTGCCGGTGCGATATCCCTGCAGGTCAAGCGTGGTGTACGCGAAGCCGAGGCTCTTCATGAACGCACAGGCCTCGCTGCGGAGCGGTTGGGCGGCGAGGCGCGCGATGTCATCGGGTTCGACCTCGATGCGCGCGAAGATGGGAGTCTCGGGGGCGGGCTTGCCGGCGGATGCGGTCGACCCGGCGGGCGCGCCGACCTCGTGGGCGCGGACGCGCAGCTGGCGGAAGCCCCGCTCGCGCAGGAACTCCTCCGCGCGGTCAACCGCCTCGAGCTTGCGAGGGGTAAGCCCCTCGCCGTACGGCACGCGCGACGCGAGGCACGCGCACGAAGGCTTGTCCCAGGTGGGGAGACCGAGCGCCCGGGAGACGTCCCGGATGAGCCGCTTGCCGAACCCCGCCATGACGAACGGGCTCCGCACGCCCAGCTCCCCGAGCGCCACGAGGCCCGGACGATAGTCGGAGAGGTCGTCGCAGTTCGAGCCGTCGACAACCGTCGCGAATCCGTGCCCCCGGGCGACGCGCCAGATTTCGGTGAAGATGCCGGTCTTGCACAGGTAGCAGCGGTCGGCGGGGTTCTCCGCGACCCCGGGAATCGCGAGCACGTCGACAGGGCATTCGACGAGCCCGATGCCGCGCGACGAGCAGAACGCCCGGGCCTCCTCGAGCTCGAAGCGCGGGATGAACGCCGAGGTCACCGTGACGGCGAGCGCCCGCTCCCCCAGCGCCTCGCGGGCAGCAACGACGAGCAACGTCGAATCGACTCCGCCGGAGAACGCGACCGCTAGACCGCCGCGCTCCGCGGCATCCCCGGAGGCGCCCAGGTCGCGCAGGGTCTCCAGCAGCCGCGCGTACGCCTCGGCGAGCTCGGGGTCGTCGATGTCCGCGAGGGTGCGGGGACGGGGCGAGGTGTCGGAGGGGGCCGGCTGCTCGGCGGAGTGGACCACCTGCTCGGCGGCCGTCATCGCTCGCACTCCCCCAGGAACGCACGGACGCAGCTTGCGGCGCCGAAGTCCTTCGTCCCCATGCCGTAGCCGATGCGGTCGACCACCATGAGCGGCATCTGGACGAACTCGCGCACGAAGCGCTTGAGCAGCGCGGCACCGGTGGGCGTGCACAGCTCGCCCCGATACCTGCCCGCGTAGATGGGCACGCCACGCAGGATGTGCGCAGTCGCGGGGGCGGGAACGGGCAGGACGCCGTGCGCGCAGCGGACCTGGCCGAACCCGACGGCGACCGGGGACGCGAGGACGAGCTCGGGGGCGAGCTCGTGGAACAGCAGGCAGACGCCCACCACGTCGGCCACAGCGTCGGCGGTCCCCACCTCGTGGAAGTGAATCTGGTCGACCGGGCGCCCGTGGGCGTGCGCCTCCGCCTCGGCGATGGACCCGAACACGGCGAGCGCGTCCGCCCGAACGGGCTCGGGCACGTCGAGCGAGCCGATCAGCCCCTCGACGTCCGAGAGCGTCGTGTGATGATGGTGCTCGTGGGCATAGGCATGGTCGCGCTCGTGGTCGTGCGCATGCTCATGCCCGTGCTCGTGGTCATGGTGGTCATGCGAGTGCTCATGCACGTGATCGAGCTCGTGGTCGTGCTCGTGGGCGTGGTCGTCGTCCGAGTCGGCCGTCGCGGGGACGTCCTCGCTCAGCTCCTCCTCGCCGTCGACCGTCACGCGCACGTGCGTCCCCACGATGCCGCAGCTCGTGCGCGAGGTCGCCTCGAGGCGGACGCCGGGAATGCCGAGCGCGTTCATCCGGTCGATGAACGACGCCGGCTCGGGGTGCAGCTCGAGCAGAGCCGAGGTGAGCATGTCGCCCGCCGCGCCCATCCCGCAGTCAAGATAGATGGTCCTCATCGGTCGCTCCCCTGTTGTCCCTCGGACGGAGAGGCGCCGGCCTCCCCGTGCATGCCAATGTGGTCGATCCGCGCCGCGATGAACCCGGCGCCGAACCCGTTGTCGATGTTGACGACCGAGACGCCGCTCGCGCACGAGTTGAGCATCGAGAGCAGCGCCGCGACGCCGCCGAACGAGGCGCCGTACCCCACGCTCGTGGGAACCGCGACCACGGGGCAGTCGGCCAGACCCCCCACGACGCTCGCGAGGGCGCCCTCCATCCCGGCGACCGCGACGACCGCGCTCGCGCCCATGATCGTCTTGGAGTGCGCGAGCAGGCGATGGACCCCCGCGACGCCGACGTCGTACACGCGCTCGACGCGGCTCCCGAGCGCCTCGGCGGTCCGGGCGGCCTCCTCCGCGACGGGCTGGTCGCTCGTCCCGCCCGAGACCACCGCCACGTAGCCCCGGCCGTTCGGCACGGGAGGCTTGCCGGCGAGGCCCACGCGGGAGACGGGGTCGTAGTCGAGTGGCGCGACACCGGCGACCACCTGGGCTTTCGCCGCGTCCATGCGCGTCACGAGCACCGAGGGCTGCCCGGCGTCGAGGAGCGCCCGCACAATCGAGGCGATCTGCTCGGCCGTCTTCCCCTCGCCGTACACGACCTCGGCCGTCCCCTGGCGCACGGCGCGGTGCATGTCGAGCTTGGCAAATCCGAGGTCGAGGTCCTCGAGGGGCTCGCGGCGGATGCTGAGCAGCGCGTCGTCGACGGTCGTCTCGCCCGCCGCGACGCGCTCAAGCAGCCGGCGCATCTCGTCTTGGTCCATCTCGCGTCCTTTCCGCATGATTCGCAATGTCGTCCGAGAGGCCCGGCTGGCGGGACCCCGGCTGCGCCGCCTACTCCGCCTTCGCCGCCAGCTTCTCGGTCGCAGCCAGCTTGTCGGTCAGCTCACCCATCTCGTCGACAAGCGAGGCGAACAGCGCCAGCGCATCGTCGATCGGCTTGGGGTCGGCCATGTCGACGCCCGCCCCGCGAAGGAGCTCGATGGGCGGCTTCGACGAACCGCCGCTCAAAAAGCCCAGGTAGTCGGCCGCGTCCTGGTTCGGCGCGGTCACGACACCACCCGCGACCTCGATGCCCGGCTCGCCCTCGGCACCCGCCGTGAAGCCTTCGGCAGTCTCCGTCGCGGCGTCGAGAATCTTGCGGGAGAGCGCCACCGCCGCAGAGAAGCTTGTCGCGTACACGTACACGTAGTAGTCGTAGTAGAAGTGCGGGATG
>CAYMHQ010000037.1:0-18032 GCA_964390275.1 uncultured Coriobacteriaceae bacterium | reverse complement strand
GCACTGTGGTGGGCGCAAGGTGCACAAAGGCCCTCTTCACGTCGGCGGCGGACTCGGGGTTGTGCTCGCGCTCGTCGAGCGAGGCGATGAGCATGAGTGAGGGATGGACGATCATGGTGCGACCTTTCTCGCAAAGGCGGAACAAAGGCGAAATCTGGTTGGCGGCGGGTGGCGGCCTTCCTGCAGGCGGCGGGTGGCGGCCTTCCCGCGGGCGAAGGCTAGTAGGGACGAACCTGGCGGCGCAGGTCGGCCTCGTCGAGCGGGACGACGCCCAGGGCCGCGAGCGCGTAGTCGGCGATGACGCTGCGACGCACGCTCATGTGGCGCCGCCCGTCCTCCCCCGCGCTCACGCGGTAGCCCTTGAGGTTGAGGCGCTCGGAGACCTCGAGGTCGACGTCGGCGAACGAGGAGACGGCGAGGCTCTCGGTCGCGGCGCCGGCGAGTGTGTAGAGGAGGGAGCGCGCCTCGCGGTCGATGTCCTGACGGCGCTTGGCCGAGGCGCTCGCCGCGTCGAAGTAAGCGTGCTCGGGCAGCCAGCCGTTCATGCAGCCGGCGATCACCAGATGCTCGCAGGTGAGGCCCGCCGTGCCGTCGAACAGGCACACGCCCACGGCGTCGGCCGGCCCGTGGAACGCGTTGCCCGTGGCGCGGGTCTGGATGCTTGCGCGCATCTGCGCCGCGGTAGCCCGGGGACCCGGGGCGAGGCAGGCGTCCAGCAGGGCCTCATCCATGCGGCGCAGGCCCACCTTCGCGGTGGCCGCCTCGAGGAGGTCGCGGCCCGTGAGACCCGCCAGCTCGTCGAGCATGCGGCGCCCCGCGAGGTACGCCTCGGCAACGGCGGCGTGGGAGGGACCGACCTCGCCCTGCGACGCGGCTGCGACCAGGCTCTCGAGGGCCTCGACGAGCGTGCGGCCCCCTTCCGCGCAGTCGTGCGTCATGAGCTCGACGAACACGTTGCTGGCGGCCACGTAGTCGCCCATGCCGCACCAGGCGCGCCACGCCATACCGTCCCCGTCGTCGGCGACGAGGCCGAGCAGGCACACGAGCCGCGCCTGGGCGCACTCCTCCATGTGGCGGAAGTTGGCGCTCACGAGCGGCCCGGAGGCCATCCTGCGCACGGGCAGCCCCGCGGCCCTGAGCGCCCTGGAGAGGGAGCGGGCCCACGTGAGGTTCGGCGCGGCGACCACGATCCCGCCCGGGCGGGCGCCGGCGTCGACCTTCGCCTTCACATAGGCGGCCACCTGGGCGAACTCGTCTTTCCATGAGTTGCATTCGAGCAGCGCGACGCCCTGGCAGGGCTCACTCGCGCACGGCACGTCGTAGGTCTGTACGGCCTCGCTCTCGCCGCGGGAGTCGAGAAGCCCCAGCGAGAGGGCGTCGAGGAACCCGCACGAGGCGAGCCGGGCGGCCGCGGCGGCGACGCCCGCGCCCTCGGGGTCGGGCAGGCTCACGCACTCCGTCCCCTCGTGGGCGCAGAACTCCTCGATCCCCTCGGGGTGGGGGAACGGGTCGGCGCCCCGGGAGCGGTCGAGAGAATCGGCGCAGGCCCAGAGGCTCTTCGTCGCGAGCCCCTCGAGCACGAGCTGGCTGGCGCGGTTGAGCGCCTGGTAGTCGTCGGCCACGATGTGGTCGAAGCCGAACCGCCCGGCGGGGTCGTCCAGGGTCTGCAGGTAGTGCAGGCACATGGCGGAGAGCTCGCTCGGGTGGATGGGGCCGCAGGCGCAGAGCGCCGTGCGGGCGAGGTCGAACACGGTCTGCTCGTCCTTCTCCCAGAAGAAGTGGGGGTCGTCGGCCGAGAGGTCGGTCAGGGACTTGCAGAAGAACCCGAGCATGCCCTTGAGCTGCTTCGCCGCCACGCCCGTCGTCTTGAGGTCCTCCTTCACGAAGTCGTCCTCGAACGGGAGGATGAGACGGGGGCGGCGGCGCGTGAAGGCCTGCGCCTCGGGGCCGGAGAGGATCCCCAGCTCCAGGTCGCGGGCGCACGTCACGGTGACGCCGGCCGCCGCCACGTCGGCCATCGCCTGCACGGCGGCGTCGCTGCCCGCGACGACGCATACGCGGGCGGGGTCGGCCCCCTGCCCGAGCAGGCTCGCCACGCGGGCGCGCACGAGCTCGGTCTTGCCGGAGTTGCGACGCCCCTGCGCCATGAGGCGGCTCGCCGGGGCGTGCTCCTGCGCCAGCTGAGCGGCGCGTTGGGACTGCACTGTCATGCTCTCACCTGTCGTTTTCAGTCTACCGTTCGTAGATCTGGTCGATGTTCAGGGCCTTCTTCATGCGGTTCACCACCGAGTGGGCGCGCCCGCGGTCGTCGCGCACGCTGGGGAGCACCCAGCGCTGCACCACCGCGCCGCTCGCCACGTCCCGCGCCATGACGTCCTCGTAGAGCGTGAGGGCGCCGGTGGGGCAGATGTCGGTGCAGCAGCGGCACTTGACGCAGTCGGCGGGCGAATGGTCCACGCCCTCGGTGTCGCCGTCGACGAACTTCGAGATGGCGCCGGTGGGGCAGAACGTCGCGCAGCCGTAGCAGGTGCGGCACTTGCTCGCGTCGATCACCACGCGGCCCCACAGGCGCGTCTCGAGCGCCACGTCCTCGGGTTCGCCCAGCTCGGCGAGGGCGTCGAGCAGGCGCTCGCGCCGGTCGGGGATGAAGTGGGGCAGCGTGCCGTCCTTCATCGTCTTCATGAACCGCGCCGCCTGGGCGCGGCCGCCCTCGTCGGTCACCTGCCGCAGCTCGTCGGACTTCTCGGCGGCGGGTTCCGGCGCCACGGAGTCGGCCAGGGCGCGCAGCATCGAGCGGCCCGAGTCGGCGAAGAGCCGGCGGCGCGTCTCGTCGTAGGGCAGCGACTGCGTGAGGCGGGCGGTCTTGCCCTCCTCCATGCGCACCTCGGCGGGGAGCTTCTCGGTGAGCTCGACGCGCACCTCGCTCCCCCACGCCTCGAGCAGCTGGTCGGAGGTCCGCGCCACGAGCTCGTAGGTCTGCTTGCCCACCGAGCGCTCGCAGCCGTCGCACTCCCCGTGCACGAGCACCACGCGGTCGGCGCCGGCGGCGACGAGGCTCACGCACACCGACTCGTCCACGCGCCCGAGGCAGCGCACGCGCGCCACCTTCGCGGGGTCGACGGTCGCCGCATAGCGCTCCCAGGCATGGTCGCACAGCACCACGCCCACGCCCTTCGCCTCGACGAGCGCGTCGAGCGCCGTGGTGGCGAGCACCGCGTCGTTGGGGTTGTTGGCCTCGAGCGCGCAGGTGGGGCACACCGTGGCGCACGTGCCGCAGCCCACACACAGGTCGGAGTCGACGCTCACCTCGTCGGCGTCGATCGAGATCGCGCCCGTGGTGCACGCCTCGGCGCAGCGCGTGCAGCTCGCCTTGCGGTTGCGCATCACGGCGCAGCGGTACGGGAACGCCTTCAAGACGTCGCTGGCGATGCCGTCGAACACCCCCAGCATCCTGCTCATTGCCATGGTCCGCCCCTCTCTCCCGGGCCGGCCTTAGGCCGCGTCGACGCCGTCGAGCAGGTCGTCGAGCGTCTCGACCTCGGTCTGCACAAAGCCCAGCAGCAGCTCGCCGGCACCGATGTAGAGGTCGGTCTGCGCGAAGTACTTGATGTCGGAGACGAACATGGGCACCCAGTTGGCGAGGTGCTTGCCCACAAAGGTGCGCTGCGTCCTGAGCAGCGCGATCGCCTCGTCCTCCTTGCCGGCCCTGAGCGCCTCGGCCGTGCGCTCGCACAGCACCTGCATGAACTCGAGCTCGAGCGCGATGTGGTCCTCGCAGTCCCTCCACTCGCTGCCCTTCTTGAGCAGGTTCTCGCGGTACATGGCGAGCACCTCGTCGCGCGCGTCCTGCATGAGCAGGCGCTTCTCGGAGGTGTGGACCGACTCGAAGGGGTAGGCGGCCGAGCGCCCGTTGTTGCCGTGCCCGATGAACGTGCGGGCGTAGTCGCGCGCAAGGTCGAGCAGGGTGTCCTCCCAGGTCCCCTTGAGGTAGTTGTACATGGTGCGGTAGCCGTAGTCCACGTGCTCGTTGCCCGTCGAGGTGGGGAACTTGAGGTGGCGCAGCTCGTCCAGGAACTCGGCGTCCACCTCCACGCGGAAGATGCGCGCAAGCAGGCCGTAGGTGCGGGCGCGACGGGTCATGAAGTCGGCGAGCTCGGCGCCCTCGACGACTTCCTCGTTCTGGGCGTTCTCGGTTGCGATGTCGGTCATCTGGGGGCTCCTTTAGTCGACGTTCTTCTTGAGGAAGTTGAGCGCGAGGTCGGTGAGACGCCAGGCGCGGTCCCTCCACTCCACGGCGGCCACCTCCTGCAGGCAGTCGATGAAGTGGCTCGGGGCCTTGTGGGGGTTCTCGAGGCGCGGGTCGCCGGTGTAGCGCTCGTTGATGGCGCCCATCGTGCGGCCGTCCTTCAGGAACTCGAGGAGGTCCATGTAGATCTCGGCGTAGCGGGCCTCGCGTCCGTTGACGAGCTCGTCGAGCTCGGAGCCCTCGCGGCACTCGGAGAGCACGGTGAGCCCGGCGTCGGTGGCGAGCCAGGTGGCCTGCTGCGGCTCCTTGATCTCGAGGTACTCGGCGCCGTCCTCGTCCACCGCCTCCTCGGCGTTCTCGGGGAGCGTGGCGCTGAGCGCGCCGGACTTCTCGAGCATCGTGCACAGCGACATGGCCGAGTACACGCTGAAGCAGCTCTTCTGGTACTCGTCCACCATCTCGGCAACCTCGTCGGAGGTGCGCTCGTCGCAGCACAGCTCGATGATCTTGAGGAAGACCGGCTTGCGGGCCGGGTTGCGGGCGAACAGCTCGCGGATGGCGTCCTCGGGCGTGGCGAAGCGGCTCTTGTCGTAGACGCTCGGCTTCTTCTGCGCCTCGGGAATCTCCTTGATGACGGGCAGGTCCTCGATCTCGTCGGCGGCCACGGCCTCGGGGTCGTCGGGGTCGGGCGCGAACGGGTCGAACTCGTCGCTGTCCACGATCTCGAAGTCGAACCCGAGGTCGTCGACGCCGGTCTCCAGGTCCTGCGCCTCAAACTCACTCATATGCCTCTCCCTCCCATGCGCGCACACGCCTCACGCGGCGTGGCTCCAGCGCGTCTCTGTCCTGAACGATGCTAGGCGGACGCGGGGCGGAGGCTTCATTTCCCCGGGATGATTTGAAGGGTCATCTTGCGCATCGACGGCAAAGGATGATGCCGTCACCTGCGCTTTTACCGAAAGGATGATGCCGCGCCACCTGGCGATGAGGCGGTCCGGCGCGGTGGTCCGCGGGTGCCGTCCGACGCGCTGTCCGGCGCGCCCTCCGGCAATGATTGCGCCGCGCTCCGCGCTCCTCACGCAAGAGGGCCCCGCCGGGACGCGCGTCCCAACGGGGCCCTCTCTCGATCAACGGGTTCTCGTCCGCCGCACGCCGGGAGGCGACGCGCTGCTCGGCGGACGAGGTTCCGCCTCTCCTTACTCGCGGGTTCTCGTCCGCAAGGCGCCGGGAGGCGATGTGTACTCGAGGTACATGAGCCTCCCGGCAACGCGGCGGACGAGGTTCCGCAGCCTACTTCCTACTCCTCGGCCTCGGGGTGGAAGCCCAGAATAGCGGGCGTCCCCTCCGGCATCGTGCACGAGCCCCCGCCGATCCACTCGCGGTCGCGACGGTCGCCGTAGGTGTTGCGCAGGATGTAGTAGTTCTGCGGGCCGTTGCCCTCGTCGGGGAAGCGGTACATCTCCTCCTCGGTGAAGGGCTGGAGGTACTCGAGCATGTTGAAGCGCGCGGCCATGGTTGCCTCGTACGAGACGTCCTCGCCGGGCTGGCCGGGGCCCTCGAAGGACTCGAGGCCCTCGTCGAGGTCGCCGAAGAAGCGGGCGCGGCCGCCGCAGGTGCGGACACAGGCGGGCAGCTCGCCCTTCTCGACGGAGTCCTTGCACATGTTGCACTTCTGCACGACGTTGAGGTCGGTGTTGAGGTAGCGCACGCCGTAGGGGCAGGCGCTCACGCACAGCTGGCAGCCGATGCAGAGCTCGGCGTCGATCTGCACGGTGCCGTCCTCGGTCTTGGTCGAGGCGCCGGTGGGGCAGACCTCGACGCACTCGGGGTTGGCGCAGTGCTGGCACTGGACCGGCAGGTAGTACATGTCGACGTCGGGGTAGTCGCCCGAGCCGTCGGCCTTGGGCACGGGGCCCACGCGCAGGGTGCGGATCCAGAAGTTGCCCACGGGCACGTCGTTGCGCAGCTTGCACGCGACGGTGCAGGACAGGCAGCCCGTGCAGCGGTTCAGATCGGTGATGATGGCTTTCTGAGTCATTTTAAGCCTCCGTTGCTTCCCACTCGGGCTCGCCCTCGACGCGCTTGCGCAGACCGGTGATCATCCACTGCTTCAGACGTTCGTCCGAAGAGTCGGTGATGACGGGGTTGCCGTCGGGGTCGCAGGGCACAGGGTTGCCGAACGGCGAGTTCTCCGCAGTGGCCGCGTACACCAGAGCGGGCACCGCGCGTGCGTTGTGCGAGCCGCAGACGGGGTCGCCGCCGCGCGGGTTGAGCGTGCAGTTGATGTTGACGAGCTCGAAACCGTGGCTCGCCGTGTCGATCTCGGGGTACCACCAGGCGTGGTTGGCGTTGACGACGCCCTGCTTGATGCCGTAGTAGGAGTCGATGACCTCGCGGACCTTGCCCCACGGGGTCTCGATCCACACCCACTGGCCGGTCTCCAGACCCAGACGCTCGATGTCGTTGGGGTTCATCTGGAGGCGCGGATAGGGCCACAGCTCGCGGCACCACGGCAGCTGACGGTGCTCGGAGTGGAAGTACACGGGCTGACGCGAGCCGGTCGTCATGATGAACGAGTTGTCGGGATGGGCCTTGAGGCTCTCGACGTAGTCGGGGTTGAGGAACGTCGAGGAGTCGATGGTGTCGGCCAGGGAGGCATCATAGTACTCGGGGTGGTTCACCGGCGAGTCGATGGGCTCGTGGTACACGGGGAACCATTCGCCCTCGTCGATGTAGGCCTCGGCGACGAGCGACCAGACCTCGACGAGGCCGGAGGCTGTCATGAAGCCGGGGTGGTTGTCGACGAGCGGGAACAGGTTGAAGCCGCCCTGCTGACGACGCATGCACATCTCGTGGCGGCGGTAGAAGCCCCAGCGCTCGGGGTGCCACTCGCGGCAGCAGAACCAGCCCTCCTCCTGGAACTTCGCGGCCGCCTGCTGGAACGTGGGGCCGTCCGGGAACTCGGCGGTCTTCCAGGCGTCGGTGTTGTCGGTGAGGATGCGGAAGTGGTCGGGCCACAGGTAGCTGGGGGCGCCGGCCAGGGCGTTGGTGTACTCCTCGCCCAGGGCCTCGGTCCACTTGGCCACGTTGGTCTCGGAGCCGGCCGGGACCGTGGTGATGTAGTCCTCGGTCGAGGGGCTGGCCTCAAGGTCGCGGGTGTTCCACGGCACGCCCATGGCGCGGTACATGCCGCAGTTCCAGTCGGGGTCGAAGATGGCCTCGCCGGGCGCCTCGATCGCGGCCTGGCCGCAGCCGAAGATGCCGCCTGCACCCTGGGAGACGCGGGTGGTGTCGCACTCGAGCCAGTGCCAGCAGGGGAAGATGACGTCGGCGTTGCCGTTGTTGGGGCAGAACCACAGGTTGATGTCGACGAAGAAGTCGAGCTTGGTCATGCCCTCCCACGCGCGGGAGATGTTCGACATGTTCATGATGTCGCCGGACTGGCACACGCCGCCGTGCAGCGCGTAGGGGATGTCGTCGCGGTCGTTGTTGCAGCCGTCCCACACGGTGCCGGCGTCGACCCAGCGCGCCCAGTAGCGGTTGAGCGGGTAGCGCGCGGCGTCGATCTCGCCGGCGTTGCGCTCGAACACGGTGACAGGGTTGGGCCAGTACTGGGAGTTGCGGAACGCGCCGCCGATACGCTTGGCGATGACGGTCAGCTCGTCGTCGGTGGGCTCCTCGGTGCCGTAGAGCTCGGTCAGCGGGGAGTCGTTCTCCTGCTGGTACACGATGTAGTCGTGCATCCAGCTCTTGACGCCCTCGAAGTCGAGGTCGCGGCCGTCCCACGTCTTGGCGGCGTCGCCGTAGGCGGAGCTGGCCTGCATGTTGGAGCGGCCGGGGTTGCCGTCGAACTGCGACTTGGAGGAGCCGCGGTTGCCGGCGGGCTCGTCGGCGTTGCCCGTGATCTCGGAGAGGATCATGAGGATACGGGTGTTCTGGACGCCGGTGCCGTTCTGGTCGGGCGCGAGCTGGAAGTGGATGCCGCCGTTGCCGAAGTCGGGGTCGATACGGGTCGTCCACGTCTTGACGGCCTTCTCGATGTCCTCGGCGTTGACGCCGGTGATCTCCTGGGTGGCCTCGAGGCTGTACTGGCTGGAGAGGTCGTGCAGGTTGTCCCAGACGGTGCGGCACTTGTAGGTCTTGCCGTCCTTGAGCTCGACCTCGACCTCGCCGGGGAACAGCGCGGGCTGCTTGGGCAGGCCCATGGGGTTGCACTCCTCCGAGCCCTCGGGGAAGCGGTCGGCCTCGGTCTCGGGGTCGGCGAACGAGGACTCGTCAGGCAGGAAGCAGCGGCCGTTGAGGCCGGTGGGCGACTCGATCCAGCGGCCGGTGGTGGGCACGCGGTGCTCCTCGCCCTCCCACATGCCGAGCTCGGCGTCCCAGTAGGTCAGCCGCTCGTTGGCCTCGTCCCACACCATGAAGCGCTGGTACTTGCCGTCTTCCTTGATGTCGGCCTCGGTGAGCAGGCGGGTCTTCATCTCGATGCCGCCGTTGCCCTCGACGAGCCAGCCCTCGGTCAGCCACGGCTTGTCCTCGACCACGAGGAACGGCGCGTTCGACCAGCGACGGACCATGGTGTCGTCGTACGCCTCGTTCTCGATGATCCAGTTGAGCCAGCACAGAGCCAGGGCGCCGTCGGTGCCGGGGCGCAGAGGCAGCCAGATGTCGGCCTCCTTGCCGGAGGGGCAGATGCGCGGGTCGACGAGGATGTGGTGCTCGGCGTGAGCCATGACGTCGTTGATGCCGCGGTTGTTGGTGTCGTAGTTGGAGATTGCGGTCTCGGTGCCCCACTGGACGTAGACCTTCGGCTCCTGCTCGACCTCCATCCAGGGCGAGCCCATCTCGTCGGTCATGATGCCGCCAAAGTGGCGCGGGCCCTTGCAGACCTGGTAGGCCAGGTGCGCGTTAGGCGTGCCGAAGAGCTGCTTCATGCCCTGATAAGGCCCGAGCGACCAGACGCGCGACGTGCCGCACATGACGAAGATCGACTGACCGCCGTACTTGTCGACGCACTCGCCCAGGCCCTTGCCGGCCAGCTCGAAGGCCTCGGGCAGGGTGATGCGGACCCAGCCCGGGTCGTCCTCGCCCTTGGGGTTGGTGCGCTTCACGGGGTAGCGCAGACGGTCGGGGTGGTAGCAGGCCTGCAGCGAGGCCTGAGACTTGGAGCAGCTGTGACCGCGCGAGTGGTTCGACTGGTCGTCGCCCTCGATTTTCACGGCCTTGCCGTCCTTGACGGTGACCCACACGCCGCACTCGATCTTGCCGCACGCGCGGCAGCAAGAGCGGACGCGCTTGACCTCGCCCGCGGTCTCGTCGACACCCTCGGCCAGAGCCTGGAGCGGCTTGGTGGCCGAGGAGGCGAGAGCGCAGGCAGCCGCGGTGACGGCGGTTGCCTTGACGAAGTTACGGCGGCTCATGGTGAGCTTAGCCATACGTTCTCCCTCCATAGTGGTCCATACCATACTGATGATGGCCGTTCGCGCCCCCGATTCCCGGAGGCGCCCCGATGCCCTCGCCGCAGCCCGCCCGCCGTCCCTGTGCGCGCCCGGGGAAGGGCGCGCCGGCGGACCCCGCACAGGGCGTCCCCCGCTCCGGCATGCGACGTCGAGACATCGGCGCACATCGTGCCGCGAACGCGCGGCCGGGAATCGAGACCCAAGGACGATTTACGGCAGGAATATGGGGTTGGACCCTGAGGGATGAACAATCATGCGCGCGGGATGATGATGCCGCGACCTGCGGTTTTACTGTTGTACAGGTTAGATGGGCACGTAGACTGGCACAAAGCCCGGCACGGAGAGGGCACGGGAACTGGGAGGGGACGTCCGCCCGGGACCCGTGTATAATGTGCTGTTCGACAAGGGGAAAACGGGGACGGGGAGACGCCCATGGTTCAATGGACGCGCGAGTTGACGCAGGCGCTGGGGATCAACGAGGGGCGTTCGGAGCCGGGGATGTCCATAGTCCTCATGGTGTCGTTCGCCATCGTGCTGCAGGCGCCGCTCACCCTTCTGCACGCCGGAAGAACCCTCTTCGCGGAACCGGGCTTCGACGTGCTCGCCTGCTCGTTCCTCGCGGCGCTCGCCGTGTTCACGGCCGTCGTGTCCTATCGCGACCCCGGCTGCTACGAGTATTTCCACAAACCCGCGTGCGGCGTCACCTGGTCGGCGCTGAGCGCGCTCGTGACCGGGTCGCTGCCGGTGCTCGTGCGCTCGGGCATGGCGAACGTGGTCGTTCTCGGGATCGCCGGCATGGCGTTGGGCGTAAGCGTCGCGAACCTGCTCCTGTTCCACGCGCATCTCTTCACGCGCACCTACATCCCCGACGTCCTCAAGCGCTCCTTCGCGGGGGCGGCGATAACCGTGATGCTCGAGGCGGCGGTGATGCCCCGGGTCTCGAACGAGGCCGCGCTCGTGATCTGCGCCTCGCTCCTCGCCGTGAACATCCCGCTCTTGCTGTTCCTCCTGAGGAACGCACCCGCCATAGGCGACTACACGCACTTCAAGTCGTTCAGCGAGCGCCGTGCCGACACGGGGCTCTTCCTCGCGAAGGTCGCCCTGCCCGTGGCCTGCACGGGCGTGGTGTTCCGCATCTTCTTCGCGCAGGAGGAGTACGCGACGACGTCGCTGCCCGTCCCCAACCTCCTCAGCGACCTCAACCTGCTCGTGCTCGTGATGGTCGCGTACATCATCATCCGCTTCGCCAACTACGGCGTGCGCAGCTTCGGCTGGCCGTTCGCCCAGCTCTTCAGCTTCCTCATCCCGCTCGTGTGCCTGCTGGGGTGCGTGAGCGTGTCCACGAACGTGGCCTGCCAGGGCGCTTACGACGGCGGCACCATGGTGATGTTCTGCATCCTTCTGTCCCTCACCTGGTCGTTCATGGGAGGGGCGAGCCTCGAGTACCTGCTGCGCAGCGCCTCGGTCTTTGGCATGAGCCTCGCGAGCCTCGCCGTGGGCATTCTGGTGGGAGAGGTCATCGTGCACGCGGGCCTTCTGGGGACCTCGGTCGGCAGCATCCTGCTGAGCCTCGTCTGCCTCGCCATGGCCATCGGCTACCTGCCGCCCCGGCCCGCCCTCAACATGGCGCACAGCACCTACACCACTCCCCTGCGCTCGTCGTGCGCCGCCGACGAGGAGACCGAGACCGAGGCTGACGGCGGGGACGCCAAGGAGGAGACGGCGGTAGCGGCGGCGCCCACAGCAGCGGCGACGGCACAGCCGGCGGCCGAGGAGCCCGCGCACGCGCCCGTGAAGGGCCGCTTCATGCGCCGCTGCGACGCCGTGGCGAAGCTGTTCCTGCTCTCGGCGCGAGAGACCGAGGTGCTCTACCTGCTCGCGAAGGGCCGCAGCATGAACCACATCATGGAAGACCTCGTCATCTCAGAAGGCACCGCGAAGACCCACATCAACCACGTGTACAAGAAGCTCGGCGTCCACTCCCGCCACGAGCTGCTCGACCTGATCGAGTCCATGGAGGTCGAGACCATCGACCTGAAGTAAAGTGCATTGCGCCCCATTGACAGCAAAAGCGCCTCCCGCACGTTGTCGTACGGGAGGCGCTTCTATACGCAGGCCTTATGCCGGGCGGGCGGACGATGCCGAGTCAGCCGCCCTGCCCGGCGCGGCCTTCGAGCTTCGCTACGGGCGGGAGCCGATTAGTACATGCCGCCCTGGCCACCCTGCGAGGCGGCAGCCGCGATGGCGTCCTCGATCGAGGTGTCCTTGGGGATGTCGGTCACCGTGGCCTCGGTGATGAGGATGAGGCCGGCGATGGAGGCGGCGTTCTGGAGCGTGATGCGGGAGACCTTGACGGGGTCGAGGACGCCCATCTCGATCATGTTGCCCCACTTGCCGGACGCGGAGTCAAGGCCACAGCCGGGCTCCATGTTCTTGACCTTCTCGACGACGACCTGGCCTTCGAAGCCGGCGTTGGACGCGATGGTCGCGACGGGGGCGGTCATTGCCTTCTTGACGATGTTGATGCCGATGGCCTCGTCGGCGTCGTCGACCTTGATCTGGTCGAGCGCGGGCAGCGCGTCCATGAACGCGACGCCGCCGCCGGCGACGATGCCCTCCTCGACAGCCGCGCGGGTGGCCTGCAGCGCGTCCTCGATGCGGTGCTTGACCTCCTTCATCGCGGACTCGGTCGCAGCGCCGACCTTGATGACGGCCACGCCGCCGGCCAGCTTGGCGAGGCGCTCCTGCAGCTTCTCGCGGTCGAAGTCGCTCTTGACGTTCTCCATCTCGCCCTTGATCTGGGCGATGCGGCCGTCGATGGCCTCCTTGTCACCGGCACCGCCGACGATGGTGGTGTTGTCCTTGGTGATCTTGATGCTCTTGGCGCGGCCGAGGTCGTCGATGGTGGCGTCGGCGAGCTTGGCGCCGAGGTCGTTCATGACGGGCTGGGCGCCGGTCAGGATGGCGATGTCCTCGAGCATGCGCTTGCGGCGGTCGCCGTAGCCGGGGGCCTTCACGGCGGCGATGTTGAGCGTGCCGCGGAGCTTGTTGAGGATCAGGGTCGCGAGGGCCTCGCCGTCGACGTCCTCAGCGATGATGACGAGCGGGCGGCCGGACTTCATGACGTCCTCGAGCAGGGGCAGGACGTCCTGGATGTTGGAGACCTTCTGGTCGGTGACGAGGATGTAGGGGTCCTTGAAGTTGGCCTCCATGCGCTCGTTGTCGGTCGCGAAGTAGGGCGAGATGTAGCCCTTGTCGAACTGCATGCCCTCGACGGTGTCGATGTCGATGCCGAAGGTCTGGGACTCCTCGACGGTGATGACGCCGTCCTTGCCCACGACGTCCATGGCCTCGGCGATCTTGTTGCCGATGTTCTCGTCGCCGGCGGAGATGGTGCCCACCGACGCGATCTGCTCCTTGGAGGAGACGGGCTGGGCGGCCGTCTTCATGTGGGCGACGACGGCCTCGACGGCCTTGTCGATGCCGCGGCGGATGGCGAGCGGGTTGGCGCCGGCCGTGACGTTGCGCAGGCCCTCGTTCACGATGACCTGGGCGAGCAGGGTGGCGGTGGTGGTGCCGTCGCCGACGAGGTCGTTCGTCTTGGTGGCGACCTCCTTCACCAGCTGGGCGCCCATGTTCTCGATGTTGTCGGGGAGCTCGATCTCCTTGGCGACCGAGACGCCGTCGTTGGTGATGGTGGGGGCGCCGTAGGAGCGCTGGAGGGCGACGTAGCGGCCCTTGGGGCCCATGGTGACGGTGACCGCGTCGGCCAGGGTGTTAACGCCCTTGGCGAGCTTCGCGCGGGCGTCTGCGTTGAAAGTGATCTGCTTAGCCATAATTGATATCTACCTCCAAAAGGAAAGGGGTTCGCGGGAGAGCCGGTCGCGCTCAGCGGCGCGCCGGACGGGTGAAGACCGGGAAGAGGCCTTAGCCCTCCACCACCGCGTACACGTCGGACTCGCGCATGAGCAGGTAGTCCTCGCCGTCGACCTTGACCTCGTTGCCGCCGTACTTGCCGTAGATCACGACGTCGCCGACCTTGGTGTCCATGGGGATGCGCTCGCCCTTGTCGTCGAGCTTGCCAGCGCCCACCGCGATGACGGTGCCGCGCTGCGGCTTCTCCTGGGCGCCGCTCGAGATGAACAGGCCACCCGCCGTCTTCTCCTCAGCCTTGTCCGGCTTGACCAGAATACGATCACCCAACGGCCTCAACTGCATAGAAAGGACCTCCTTGTGTATCCGTGCGGCCGCTTCGCCGCGACCGCCATCTTTCGCCAGGCCTCCGGGCTCCCTGGGGCCCTTCCGCCGGCACTCGATTTTTTGTACCGAGTGCATGGTACCCGGTTCTTTTGCTTATAGAGCCGTGAACACAAAATCTCACAATTCTTGGCTTAGATTTTATAATCGGCCGAGTGGGTGAAAATCTTGTACCGCCGCCCTCACTACGGCCAGCGTGCCGGGCTCCGGCCGGACGCCGCCCCGCCGCGGTCCCTCGCACCGAGCGCGACGCATGAAGCAGGCAGGCGCCCGGACACGAACGCGCCCCCGCCCGGCGGTCTGCCGAGACGGGGGCGCGCGATGGCTCGCGGGACTGGACCGCGGCCGCGGGATGCATTGTCAGAGCCGGGGTCACGCCTCCAGCTGCTTGACCTTCTTTGCGGCCATGCGCTGGTACGCGACGCCGAGCACGATCGCCACGAGGCCCACGATGTCGCTGATCGTCTCGGGGACCATCATCGCGATGCCCGCGGCGGCGAAAACAAGGCGCAGCACCACGGGGATGCGCTTGTAGAGGTGGCCGTTGAGGGCCGCGGCGACCGCGAACAGACCGGCGAGCGACGTGACGCAGATCTGGACGATCTGGAGCGCGGTGACGTCGCCCTCGAACAGCATGACGGGGTTGAACGCGAAGATGTACGGCACGATGAACGCCGCGATGGCGAGCTTGGTCGCGTTGACCGCGGTGCGCATCGGCTTGGACTTCGCGATGGCGCTGCCCGCGTAGGCCGCGAGCGCCACGGGCGGCGTGATGTCGGCCACGATGCCGAAGTAGAACACGAAGAAGTGCGCCGCGACCGTGGGGATGCCGAGCTGCATGAGGATGGGGGCGCAGGTGGCGGCCATGATGCAGTAGTTGGCCGTGGTGGGCACGCCCATGCCGAGCACGATGCAGCACACCATGGTGAGCACGAGGCCGATGATCGTCGCGTCGCCGGCGAGGAGCACGATGGCGTTGATGAGCACCGAGGCGAGGCCCGTGACGGTGATGCAGCCGGCGATGAGGCCGGCGACGCCGCACGCCACCGCGACCGACACGGCGCTCTTCGCGCCCGCCTGGAGCGCGTCGAACGCGGTCTGGAGCGCGAAGACGAGGGTCTTCACGAACACGGAGCCCACCGTCTCGCCCTCGCCGCGCTCGCGGAGGTTGTTGACGAAGAAGTTGATGTAGCCGATGACGAAGGCGCCGAAGATCGAGATGGCCGCCGACCACGCCATGGTCCTCGCGCCCGTGGAGACGAGCCACACGAGCAGCACGAGCGGCAGGATCAGGTAGCAGTTGGCGCCCAGGTACTTCCACGAGGGGAGCTGGTTGCGCGGGATGCCCATGAGGCCGAGCTTCTTGGACTCGAGGTGCACCGCGATGAAGATGCCCGAGAAGTACAGCACGGCGGGCAGGATTGCCTTGGCCGCGACCTCGATGTAGGGGATGCCCATGTACTCGGCCATGAGGAACGCCGCCGCGCCCATGATGGGGGGCATGATCTGACCACCGGTCGACGCGGCCGCCTCGACGGCGCCGGCGAACTCGGGCTTGAAGCCGGTCTTCTTCATCATGGGGATCGTCACCGAGCCGGTCGTGACGGTGTTGCCCACCGAGGAGCCCGACACCATGCCGCACAGGGCGCTCGAGATGACGGCCACCTTCGCCGCGCCGCCGCTCGACCAGCCGGCGAGACGGTTCGCGAACGAGATGAAGAAGTTCGCGATGCCGGTGCGCTCGAGGAACGCGCCGAAGATGATGAAGAGCACGATGTAGGTGTAGCAGACGTTGATCGGGGTGCCGATGACGCCGCTCGTGGAGTAGAACAGCTTGTTCAGGATGTACTGGAACACCTTGAAGATGCTGTCGGTGTTGCCCGCGCGCCACACGAACGCGTAGACGAGCAGCGCACCCACCACCACGAGGATGGGGGCGCCCACGCAGCGTCGGCAGAGCTCGAACAGCGAGAGGATGCCTATGAGCGCCAGCACGATGAGAAACAGGTCGATGCGGCCCATCATCATGATGATGCTGTAGGCGTTGGCCGCGAAGTAGAAGAACGACCCCGCGCCGACGGCCATGATCACGATGTCGTACCAGGGAATCGTGTTCACCTTGACGTTGTGCTTGTTCGCCGGGTAGATGAGGTACCCGATGATGATCACGAAGCCGAGGAACAGCGAGAGCCTGGTCTCGGGCAGGACGGTGCTGAACAGCGTCATGTAGATGCAGTACACGGAGAACGCCGCCATGACGACCGAGACGACGACCTTGGGGACGCCCTCCCAGACGCGGGTGTTCGACTCGCGGTCGTACTTCTTCATGATCGCGTCGACATCGGCCTGCATGTCGGCTGCCGAGCGGTTGTCCTCGGCCGCGGCGACCTCCGCGGAAGCAGCCTTCGCGGGCGTCGCACCCGCAGGCTCGGCGGCCGGCCCTGCGGCGGGCGCGACCTTCGTCTCTTTATCGTCACTCGATGTGGCCACGACGGACCTCCCCTCTGTCTGGAACCAACGAAGCCGCAATGGGGAAACCCCACCGCGGCTTCGTCCGGTCTATGACAATCGATTGGACCTTAGCGGGAAACGGGTTTGTAAATCTTACTCCGTCCGGGCACTACTTCGTGGCGACAGTGAAGCCCTTTTCCCCGAAATACTTGGCCGCGCCGGGGTGATAGGGGACCGAGGTGATGGAGGCGCCGTTCTCGACGCTCAGCTCGGCGTACTTGGCGTGCGAGCTCACGAGGTCGGCGGCGTTGTCGAAGATGTCCGCGCACAGGGTGTAGACGGCGTCCTCGGACACGGAGTCGGCGACGAGGATGACGGCGCTCACGGCGACGGTCTTGACGTCCTCCTCCTGGCCGGTGTAGGTGCCGGCGGCGATGGTGGCCTCCTGGTAGTACTCGGAGGTCTTGATGAGGTCGGCGACGTGGTCCTCGTCGAGGGCGACAAGGTAGGCCGTCTTGGTGGTGGAGAGGTCGGTGATGGCCGTGGTGGGCGCGCCGGCGACGATGAAGGCGGCGTCAATCTTGCCGTCCTTGAGCGCGTCGGCCGAGTCGCCGAAGCTCTGGTACGTGGGCTCGATGTCCTCCTCGGTGATGCCGTAGGCGCCGAGGACGTCGATCGCGTTGAAGTACACGCCCGAGCCGGCGGAGCCGATGGAGACCTTCTTGCCGGCGAGGTCGGCGACGGTCTTGATGTCGGGGTCGCAGGTGACGATCTGGACCTGCTCCTGGTAGAGCGCGCCCAGGACCGAGAAGCAGTCGACGGCGCCGGTGGACTCGAAGAGGTTCGTGCCGTTGTAGGCGTAGGCCATGACGTCGGACTGGCAGAACGCGAGCTCGGCGTTGCCGTCCTCGAGCTCGATGATGTTGGCCTGCGAGCCGTTGCCCACGAGGGCGGTCACGTTGAGGTTGGTGTTGTTGGTGGCGTGCTGGGCGATGACGGAGCCGAACGCGTAGTAGGTGCCGCTCTCGCCGCCGGTCACGAAGCGAAGGTCGACCTCCTCGCCGTCGGCCGCGTCGGCAGTCTCGGTCTCGGCGGTCTCGGCCTCGGTCTCAGCCTCGGTCTCGGTGGACTCGGTCGTCGTGGCGGCGTCCTCGGTCTTGGTCTCGCCGCAGCCGGCGAGCGCGACAGACATGGCGCCGACGCCGAGCATGGAAAGGAAGGCCCTCCTGTTGATGTTAAGCATAATGATGAATGCTCCTCTCGCGATATACGCAGATCTGGCTCGTGGACCGACCATCTATCCAAAATCATGATTCCGCTTTTGGAATTCCGGATAGTATAGGTATAAAACCGCGAAAAAATGCACGAACAGCGAAACGCAACCGTTTTTTAACGAAACTGAGGAAAAACGTCCATCTGAGCGGCGCGAATCGGCAGGCGAAGGGTGCGAGGCGCGGGAGAACGTTCAGAGGGGCGTGAGAGGGACGTGGGAGGGGCATGGTGCGGGCGAAAAGGGCGGGGCGGATGGGCACGCCCGGTGCCGTGGTAAGGGAAGGCAGCCTGCTGGAATCGCTTTTCCGCAAATTTGACCAAAACGCGGGGTAAGTCAGTTTCCGAGTTGA
>CAYMHQ010000036.1:0-18117 GCA_964390275.1 uncultured Coriobacteriaceae bacterium | reverse complement strand
CCGCTCCGCCGACCTCGACGCGACGGCGCGCCACATGCGCCTGCTCATGCCGGCCGCGCTCGCGAACGTGTCGAACCGCCTCGCGGTATCCGCCGGACGCCTCGAGGCCCTCTCGCCGCTCGCGGTCATCGCGCGCGGGTACGCCATGGTCCTCGACGGGGAGGGGGCCGTCGTCTCGAGCGTCGGCGCCGCGCAGGCGGGCGACCCCGTCTCGGTGCGCGTCTCCGACGGCTTCCTCGACTGCACCGTCGAGGGGACGAGACCCCTCTGACGTCCCGTGCGTTCCGTGCGCCGAAAGGCGTCGCCCCTCTTTCCGCCCCCGCTTTTCGATTCGTCTCCTGCCCCACCGTCACGTAACCCTTTCGCCGAAAGGACAGTCCCATGGAGAAACCCGCGTACCGACCCGTCGAAGAGATGACCTACAACGAGGCGAACGCCGAGCTCGAGGGCATCGTCCGCGCCCTCGAGTCCAACTCGCTCGAGCTCGAGGAGAGCCTCCTGCTCTACCAGCGCGGCGTCGAGCTGCTGTCGTCGCTGCGCTCGCGCCTCGTCGACGCCCAGCAGAAGGTGAGCGCCCTGATGGGCGAGATCCAGATCGACACCGACGACCGCGACGTCACGCTGAGCTAGGAAGCCTCCGGCTTCGTCCCAACACCGCCGCCCGCCCGGGCGCGAAGAGAAAGGCACCGTCATGAGCGACTGCATCTTCTGCAAGCTTGCCAACCACGAGATCCCGACCGAGGTCGTCTACGAGAACGAGCGCTTCTGCGCCTTCAAGGACGCGAACCCCCAGGCCCCGGTGCACGTGCTGGTCGTCCCCAAGGAGCACTACGCCTCCGTCGCCGACGGCGTGCCCGCCGACGTTCTGGGCGGGCTCCTCGAGGCCGCGGTCGAGGTCGCGCGCATCTGCGGGATCGACGAGAAGGGCTTCAGGCTCATCATGAACACCGGTGCCGACGCCGGCCAGACCGTCCAGCACCTCCACTGCCATGTGCTTGGCGGCGTCGCGATGGACGAGGGCCTGCTGTAGCCCCGCGCCTCACAGCCTATTGCGCGCACCTCCGCGCGTCCTTCCGCATATGTTCGTGACGGCGGTGTGGAGACGTCCCGCCGCCGTGTTTCTTCGCCCTGCCCCACGCGCCTTCCGGCAGATTGCGCGCGCCGTGCCCGCAGGTCGGCGCCGCCCGAACCCTATAATCAAGATTTAGCGCCGCCGCCGGTGGGATGGGCCGGCGCTGCGATGTCGCTCGCGTTGACGCTGCCAGCGCCGGCGGTCCCGCGCGGGGCCCCGGTGCGCCGTCCACGCTGTCTCTGTTCGGACGTGGCACGTTTGCCCTCCTGGAGGACGAATATGAATGTTCTTGTGGTGAACGCCGGTAGCTCCTCCCTCAAGTACCAGCTCATCGCCGTTGAGACGCGCGACGTCCTCGCGAAGGGCGCGTGCGAGCGCATCGGCGCGGGCGAGTCTACGTTCTCGCACGAGATGGGGGAGCGCTCGCTCGAGCTGACCCTCCCCATCCCCAACCACCGCACCGCGATCTCCCTCGTGCTTGGGACTGTCCTTAAGCGCGGGGCGGACTCGGCCGGCGTGGCCGTTGACGCGATTGGCCACCGCATCGTCCACGGCGGGGACTTCTTCAAGGACTCCTGCCTGGTCGACGACGACGTCGTGCGCAAGATCGAAGAGATCGCGCCCATGGCGCCGCTGCACAACTACGCCGCCGCGTCCGTCATCGAGGCGTGCCGCGAGGTGCTGCCCAACGTCCCCAACGTCGTGTGCTTCGACACCTCGTTCTACGCGACGATCCCCGAGGTTGCGTGGCGCTACGCTCTGCCCGACGACCTCTGCGAGAAGTACAAGCTCCGCAAGTACGGCTTCCACGGGATCAACCATCGCTACGTCGCGATGGTCGTCGACGAGCTCACCCACGGCGCCGCAAAGAAGGTCATCAGCTGCCATCTCGGCAACGGCTCATCGCTCTGCGCGATCCTCCACGGGAAGGCGGTCGACACGACGATGGGCTTCACGCCGCTCGACGGTCTTGTCATGGGCACGCGCTGCGGCTCCATCGACCCGGCCGCGGTGACGTTCGTCCTCGAGAACTCCGACCTCACGCCGCACGAGTTCGACACGATCATGAACAAGAAGTCCGGCCTCTTCGCGATTTCGGGCCTCACGAACGACATCAGGGACCTGACCGACGCGGCGCAGAACGGCGATGCTCGCTCGGCACTCGCGCTCGACATGTTCTGCTACTCAGCGCGCAAGTACCTGGGCGCGATGTGGGCGGCGATGGGCGGCGTCGACACGATCGTCTTCACGGCAGGCGCCGGCCAGAACTCCGGCTTCATCCGCGCCAAGGTGCTCGAGCCGTTCCGCGAGCTCGGCTTCACCTTCGATCCCGAGAAGAACGCCGAGCGGCACGGCGAGCCGTGGTCCATCGCCGCCCCGGACGCCTCGGTGCGCATCCTTGTGGTGCCCGCGGGCGAGGAGTACATGATCGCGCTCGACGTGAAGCGCATCCTCTCGCAGGGCGCTGAATAGCGCCTTCTCTCCCGGACATGAAGCGGGGCCCGGTCGCTCGCTTTGAGCGCCCGGGCCCCGTTTTTGCTGGCTGGTTCAGGTAGGTCGGTTCAGGCCTTCCCTCACGCCGCTCAGTCGCGTCGTGCCGCACTTCCCTGCGGCCTACTCCGCCCTGCTCTGGTGGAGCTGCTGCGCCTGGACGGCCGTGATGGCGATGGTGCCCACAATGTCGTTCGCCGAGCAGCCGCGCGACAGGTCGTTCACCGGCGCCGCGAGGCCCTGCAGCACGGGGCCGATCGCCTCGGCCTTGCCGAGCCTCTGGACGAGCTTGTAGCCGATGTTGCCCGCGTCGAGGTTGGGGAAGACGAGGATGTTCGCGTTGCCTGCAACCGTCGAACCCGGGGCCTTGGAGCGCGCGACGCTCTCGACGATGGCCGCGTCGAGCTGCAGCTCCCCGTCGAGGTCGAGCTCGGGGTCGAGCGTGTGGGCCTTCGCCGCGGCCTCGCGGACGAGGCGGGTGTGCTCGTTCTCGGCGCTGCCGTACGTTGAGAAGGAGAGCATCGCCACGTGCGGGGTGGTCCCCATGAGCGTTCGCCAGCTCCTCGCGGTCTGGACCGCGATCTCGGCGAGCTCGTCGGCGTTGGGGTAGACGTTGAGGCCGCAGTCGGCGAAGAAGAACGTCCCGTTCTGGCCGTACGTGCACGAGGGGACGCTGATCTCGAAGAACGACGAGACGATCGAGGCGCCCGGCGCGCACTTGAGGATCTGGAGCGCCGGTCGCAGCACGTCGCCCGTGGCGTGGCACGCGCCCGAGGCCATGCCGTCCGCGTCGCCCATCTTCACCATCATCGCGCCGAAGTAGAGCTCGTTGTCGAGCAGCTTGTAGGCGTCCTCGAGCGTGAGGCCCTTCTTCTTCCGGATCTCGACGAGCTGGCGCGCGTAGCGGTCGCGCTCGGGCGACGTCCGGTGGTCGACCACGTCGAACCCGCAGGCCTCGATCTCGGCCGGGTCGCCGAGCACGACGACCTTGGCGATCCCGCGCGCCGACGCGACCTTCGCCGCCTCGACGGTGCGCGGGTCGGCGCCCTCCGGGAGCACGATGCGCTGCGGGTTCGCCTGTGCGGATACGATCATGTTGTCGATGAACTGACTCACCTGGTCCTGCCTTTCTCCGTGCGGGTTCCTGTTTCATGCGGTGCTTACGCGAACGGCGCCGCTCTGCGCCTTAGATTGCATCCCTTCATGATAGTATGCTTTAATGCCAAGTCGCATCGAAGTTATGGCCACGCACATCCTTTGCGACGTGAACGGCCGTATTGGGCCGGGACCGCCGCCCCGGCCATGTTTTCAAGGAGCGGTTACCTATGTCTATTGTGCACGGTTTGCCTTCCGGTTCCGAGCTGGGTCGCTACGACATGATCGTCGTCGGCGCGGGTCTGGCGGGCTGCACCGTCGCGCGCTCGCTCGCCGAGCGCCTGGGCTGGAAGGTCTGCGTCCTCGAGCGCCGCAGCCACATCGCCGGCAACGCCTACGACTGCCTCGATGAGGCCGGGGTGCTCATCCATCTCTACGGGCCCCACATCTTCCACACCTATGACGAACATGTGTTCGATTTTCTCTCGCGTTTCACCGAGTTCTCGCCCTATCAGCACCGCGTCCTCGCGAACATCCACGGGCAGCTCATGCCCGTCCCGTTCAACCGCACGTCGCTCTCCATGGCGTTCGGCGAGGAGCGCGGCGAAACCCTGTACCGCAAGCTCGTCTCCAAGTTCGGCGAGAACACCAAGGTGCCGATCATGGAGCTGCGCGCGCAGAACGACCCCGAGCTCGACGAGGTGGCCGACTACGTGTACGAGAACATCTTCCTCCACTACACGCTCAAGCAGTGGGGCCAGACGCCCGACCAGGTCGACTCCTCGGTGACGGGCCGCGTCCCCGTCATGGTGGGCAGCGACGACCGCTACTTCCAGTCTCCCCATCAGGGCCTGCCCGTCACGAGCTACACCGACATGGTGGAGCGCATGGTTGACCACGACCTCATCGACGTCTTCCTCGACGTCGACGCGCGTGACGTGCTCTCGGTCCGCGACGGCGCGACCTATCTGGGCGACGCCCCCTACGGCGGCGAGGTCGTCTACACGGGCCCGCTCGACGAGCTCTTCTCCCTCGACCTCGGTGCGCTTCCGTACCGCTCGCTCGACCTCGCGTTCGAGACCCTCCAGCAGGACGAGTTCCAGCCGGCCGCGACGGTGAACTACACCACGAGCGAGGACTTCACCCGCATCACCGAGTTCAAGCACATGACCGGCCAGGTCCTGCCCGGCGTGACGACGATCCTGCGCGAGTACCCGCGCCCCTACGTGCCCGGCACCGGCCAGACGCCGTACTACGCGATCCTCGAGCAGGCGAACCTCGACCTGTACCACCGCTATTTCGACCGCGTGAGCGGCATCGTCAACTTCCACGCCGTGGGGCGCCTCGCCGAGTACCGCTACTACGACATGGACGGCGTCGTCGCGAGCGCGCTCGACCTCGCCGACTCCATCGGCTCGAACAGGTAGACTGCCATGACGACTTCAGATGAATCCCCCGTGACCGCCGGGACCGGGGCGGGGGAGCGCGACGTGCTCGTGACCTTCGCCATCCCGTGCTACAACTCCGCCGCATACATGGACAACTGCATCCGCAGTATCCTCGGCGCGTTCGAGGGGCATGACGACTTCGAGATCGTCATCGTAGACGACGGCTCTCAGCGCGACGAGACCCCGCAGAAGGCTGACGAGTGGGCCGCCTCGCACCCGGGCGTCATCCGCGCCGTCCACCAGGAGAACGGCGGCCACGGCGCCGCGGTCCTCGCCGGCCTCGCGGCCGCGCGCGGGACCTACTTCAAGGTCGTGGACTCCGACGACTGGATTGACGCCGAGGCCGCCCGCGAGCTCTTCGGCACGGTGCGCGCCCTCGTGGCGCAGGGCGAGTCCGTCGACCTCTTCATCTCGAACTACGTGTACGAGCACACCGAGGACGGCACGAGCAACGCGATCGGTTACCACAATGTGCTGCCGCGCGGAGTGGTCTTCACCTGGGACGACATCAAGAAGTTCCGGATGGACCAGAACCTTCTCATGCACTCGCTCATGTACCGCACCGAGATTCTGCGCGACGGGGGCGTGCCGCTGCCCCGCCACACGTTCTACGTCGACAACATCTACGCGTATGTGCCGCTGCCCCGCTGCAAGAAGCTCTACTACTGCGACGTCGACCTCTATCGGTACTTCATCGGCCGCGGGGACCAGAGCGTGAACGAGAAGGTCATGATCTCGCGCTACGAGCAGCAGATCCGCATCACGGGCATCATGATCGACGCGTACCACCTGTTCGACGACGTCGAGTCGCAGCCGCTGCGCACGTACATGTTCGGCTACCTGGCCCTCATGATGGCGATTTCGACGCTCTTCGGCCACATGTCCGACGACCCCAAGTCCGACGCCGCGGTGGACGCGCTCTGGGAGCACCTCAGGGAGTTCGACCCCACGATGTACTCCAAGATCCGCCACCACATCCTGGGGATTGCCTCGAACCTCCCCGGCAAGATCGGCAAGGACATCGCCACGGGCATCTACCGCATCGTGCGCAAAGTGGTGAAGTTCAGCTAAGCGTTATGGCGTACGCTGCCTCGACCTCTACTCGGCCGTGATTCCGAACCGCTCGAGCTCGCGCACCAGGCGCGAGACGGGCAGGCCCATGACGTTGTAGAAGTCGCCGCGGATGCCCTTGACGAGCATGCGGCCCCTTCCCTGGATGCCGTAGGCGCCCGCCTTGTCGAGCGGCTCGCCAGTCGCGACGTACGCCTCTATCTGACGCTCCGTCAGGTCCCAGAACTCGACCTCGGCTCGCTCGGTGAAGGAGAAGAGCTCCTCGCCGTCCCTGATCGCGCAGACGCCGGTCAGGACCTCGTGCGACCTGCCCGAGAGGTCGCGCAGCATCCGGGCCGCGTCCGCCGCGTCCGCCGGTTTGCCGAGGATGCGGCCGTCGAGCACGACCACGGTGTCCGACCCGATGACGACCTCGCCCTCTCCGGCGCGCCTGCGTTCCACGGCCGACGCCTTCTCGCGCGCGAGCTCGAGGACGAGCTCGCCCGGGGTCGGCGCGGAGACGGAACGCTCGTCGATGTCGGCGGGCACCGCCTCGAACGCGAAGCCCGCCTCGCTGAGAAGCTGGACTCGCCTGGGGGACTTGGATGCGAGAATCATGCGTCTGCCTGGCCTTTCGTGTGTCGTTGCGTCCGTCGGCCTACCTGCAGCCGCCGATGCCCGAGAGCGCCCGGCGCGCGGCGTCCTCTCCGCCCACCACGCTCGCGACGGCGATCGCGAACTCGAGCGAGCAGTTCATGGAGCGCCCGGTGACGAGGCTCCCGTCGACCACGACCCGCTCCTCGACGTAGGAGCCCTGCGGGAAGCGGTCCCTGAACGCGGGGAACGCGGTGAGGCGGTGCGACCCCACGAGGCCGAGGTCCGCGAGCACCGTCGGCCCTGCGCAGATCGCCGCGACCGTTTTGGAAGGGTCCTCCATGGCGGCGGTCAGCGCCGCGCGAACGCGCTCGTCCTCGGCGAGGCGGCGCGCGGCGGGGGAGCCGCCGGGCACGACGATGCAGTCCGCCGACGCGATGTCGAACTCGTCCATGGTGGCGTCCGCGTCGACCCTGACCTGCTGACCCGAGATGACATGCACGGTCCCCATGGCGGAGACAAGGGTCGTCTTGACGCCCGCCCTGCGCAGGACGTCGGCCGTCGTGAGGGCCTCGGCCGTCTCGAACCCGTCCGCGAGAAGAATCGCCGCCTGTGCCATCGTCTGCCTCCCTAAGTCCAGTTCCCTATTTCTTCCGTCGGGCGTTGTCTAGCGTCGCTCGAGGATCGTCACCGTCTCGACGTGGAACGTCTGCGGGAAGAGGTCGACCGGCGTCGTCCGCACCGGCCTGAGGCTTCCCTTTTCCGCGAACGCGGCGAGGTCGCGCGCGAGGGTCGCCGGGTCGCACGAGACGTAAGCCACGGCGCGGGCGGGGGAGTCCGAGAGCGCGTCGACCACGCTGCGCTCGAGACCCGCGCGCGGTGGGTCCACCACCACGACGTCGGCGTCCTCGAGGCAGTCGAGCTGGCGCGCGGTGTCGTCGCATACGACGTCCACGGCGTCCTCGAGCCCAGCGTTCTTGAGGTTGCGCTCCAGGTCGCGCGTCGCCGACCCGCTGCTCTCCACCGCGACCACGCCGTCGCAGACGCGCGCGAGGGGGAGGGTGAACGTGCCCGCGCCGCAGTACAGGTCGACGGCGACCTCGTCCTCCGCGGGGTCGAGGCCTTCGAGGACGAGCTCCACGAGCCGCTCGGCCCCGGCGGTGTTGACCTGGAAGAACGATGGGGCCGTGACCCGCATGGACCCGCCCGCGATGCGCTCTTTCCACGAGCCGCAGCCCGCGAGGGTCTCGACGCCGGCGATCTTGCGGGCAGCGCCGCGCTCCTTCATGAGCACCCGAACGATCGACCCCGCCTTCGTCGCGTCGGAGAGCACCTTGGCCGCCTCGGCGCGCGGGAAGGCGAACGGGTCTGTCCACAGCGCCACCTCGACCTGGCGGGTCCGCTCGCTCGCCCTGACCCCCACGCGCTCGAGCCCGAGGTCGCGCGAGCCGCCGAGGAACCTCAGCGCCCCGCTTACGGACTTCACGAGTTTCTGGTAGGTCTTGGAGAAGAGGAGGCACCTGTCCACGCGGACGAGCGGCGCCCCGTCGCGGCGCGCGTGCATGCCGAGCTCGAACCCGCGCTCGCCCGTGAGGACGGCAAGCTCGACCTTGTTGCGGTACCCCCAGGGCTCGCTGGGCGCCTCGATGGGCGCCACGAGGTTGCGCACGAGCTCCGGATCCATCCTCCCGATGCGCTGGAGCGTGTCGCGCACGCTGCCGGCCTTCGCCTCGAGCTGGGCTTCGCGCGTCATGTTCGACCACGGGCAGCCGCCGCACATCGAGAAGTACGGGCACGGCGGCTCGACGCGGTTGGGGGAGGGCTCCACGACCTCGCTGACGACCCCCTTCGAGAACGACTTGCCGTCGGAGACGAGGTCGACCTCGCAGACGTCCCCGGGCACGCCCCCCTCCACGAAGACGGTCTTTCCCTCAAAGCGCCCCACGGAGTCCGCCCCGTAGGCCATGGCGTCGATGTGTATCCTCATTGGTCCTCTAAGCAGGTCGAGTTCGGCCGGGCGTCCGCGTCCGGCCCCGCATGCCGCATTGTCGCGTCCCATACTAGCCGATTGGCGCGGCGCGGTGGCCGCAGCGGTGGCGTATGCGAAAAAAGACCGGCCCCGCGGGTGCGGGAACCGGTCTTTCGGTCGTGCTGGATGGTGCCGTGCTGTAGAGCGTTGGCCGGCCTTCTACTTGTTGCCCTCGGCGCGCTGGCGCTGGTACTCGGCGATGAGCTTGGCGGCGGTGTCATAGGGCACCTGCTCGTAGCCGTTGAGCTCGTAGGTGTACTCGCCGGTGCCGCGGGAGAGCGACCGCAGCTTCGTTGCGTACTCGGTGATCTCGGCGAAGGGGACGGTGGCGCGCACGACGGTGTTGCCCTTGCCGTCGGAGTCCATGCCGGTCACGCGGCCGCGGGAGGCGGACACGTCGCCCATGATGGCGCCGGCGTAGGAGTCGGGGACGGTGATGACCATGTCGGCCATCGGCTCGAGGATGACGGGCTCGGCGTGCTCGACGGCGGCGCGGAAGCCGATGCGTGCGGCCGTCTTGAACGCCATCTCGTTCGAGTCGACGGGGTGGTAGGAGCCGTCGAAGCAGGCGACCTTCACGTCGACCATCGGGTAGCCGGCGATGACGCCCTCGACGAGCGCCTCCTGGATGCCCTTGTCGACCGCGGGGATGTACTGCCTCGGGATCTTGCCGCCCACGATCTCGTCGAGGAACTCGTAGCCCGCGCCGGGGTTCGGCTCGACGCGCAGCCAGCAGTCGCCGAACTGGCCGGCGCCGCCCGTCTGCTTCTTGTGGCGTCCCTGCGCCGAGGCGGCCTTGCGGATCGTCTCGCGATAGGGGATGCGCAGCGGCTCGAGGACAGCCTCGACGCCCGTGCGCTCGCCGAGCCTGTTGAGCAGGACGCTCACCTGGGCCTCGCCCACGGCGGAGATGACGGTCTGGTGCGTCTCCTCGTTGCGCGCGACCGAGATGGTGGGGTCGGCGTCGACGGCCTTGTCGAGGAACGCGCTCAGCTTGTCCTCCTCGTTGCGGTTCTTGGCGCGGATGGCGATCTGGTAGCGCGAGTTGTTGAACCTGAACGCCTGCGCCTCGACCTTGCCGGTCGCGGAGAGCGTGTCGCCCGTCGCGGCGTCGAGCTTGGGGACGACGATGATGTCGCCGGCGAGCGCCCTGTTGACGTCGGTCGTCTCGCGGCCGCACATGAGGTAGAGGTGGCCGAGGCGCTCGTGCTTCTGCGTGCGCGAGCAGATGAGCTCGATGCCCGGGGTGAGCGTGCCGGCGAGGACCTTGAGGAACGAGAGGCGGCCGGACTGCGGGTCGTTGAGCGTCTTGAAGACGAAGGCGACCGGGCGCTCGTCCTCGGCGCTGATCTTGAGGCTCGTCCCGTCGGTGAGGGGCATCGAGCCGTAGGAGCAGGGCGAGGGGAAGTACGCGACGATATCGTCGAGCAGGATGCCGATGCCCTCCTCCTTCACCGCGGCGCCCACGTAGACGGGCACGATGAGGCGGTTGGCGATGGCCTTGCCGAGCAGGGACTCGATCTCGTCCTGGGTGAGCTGCTCGCCCTCGAGGTACTTCTCCATGAGGTCGTCGTCGGCCTCGGCGATGAGGTCGCAGAGGCGCTCGCGGGCAGCCTCGGCCTCGGCGGCGTACTCGGCGGGGATGTCCTCGATGGTCTCGGAACCCTTGTCGTCGTAGGCGCGCGCCTTCATGCGCAGGACGTCGATGACGCCCTTGAACGCCGGGCCTTCGCCCATGGGGATGCTCACGCAGCCGATGCGGTTGCCCAGACGCTCCTCGAGCATCTCGAGGGTCGCCTTGAAGTTGGTCTCCTCCTTGTCGATGCGGTTGACGAAGACGGCGCGGGCGAGGGAGAGCTCCTCGGCGGCGTACCAGAGCTTGACGGTGGTGGACTGGGGGCCTTCGGCGGCGTCGACGACGAACAGCGCGGTTTCGGCGACCGAGAGGGCGGCGTAGGCGTCGCCGACGAAGTCGGGGTAGCAGGGCGCGTCGAGGATGTTGATCTTGACCCCGTCGCGCTCGATCGGCGCGATGGAGGTCGAGATGGAGAAGTTGCGCTTCGCCTCTTCAGGGTCGAAGTCGAGCGTCGGCTTCGAGCCGGCGTGGCCGCCCAGTCGCGCGGTCTTTCCCGAGAGGTGCAGCATGGCCTCAGCGACGGAGGTCTTGCCGACGCCTCCCTGGCCTACAAGCACGACGTTTCTCACCTTGTCGGTCTGCGGTGCGCCCATAACGTGTCTCCTTATCCTCGATGTTTCACGGACCCTGCGATAAAGCTCCTTGCTCAACTCAAAAACGGTACTTCCTTCGGCCGGCTCGCCGCGCTTGTCGGGTCGCCGGGCGTCTTGCGGCCTATCATAGTGCAGTGAGCCGCAATTTGTGAGTTCAGTGGAAAAAATAATTGCCCGGACGGTCGCCTCGCGCGTCTGCGAGGGGTGTCGCAGGGTCGCCGCGGGGATGTTGCAGGGGTGTCGCCCGGTCGGGAGGCGGGCCTTTCGGGTCGGGACGCCCGACCTTACACAGGTTCTTCCCAGCCGTGTGCTAGACTCGCGGCTCCCGTGCGCCGCGCGCCCTCGTCTCGCCCCTGCGGGCGGCGAAGCGCGCGTCCGGCGCCGTCGCGCGCCGCCGACCGACGTGCGGCCCGTCCTGAGCGAAGGAGTCATCTCGATGGCGTTCGGCGATGTGTTCGGCACCCTCCTCGGCCTCGGCCCGGTCCCGGTGTGCGCCTGTCTGGCCGCCGGTGCCGTGTTCTCAGCGGTCGCGCTCGCGAAGTGCTCCCGGCGGCGCGGGCCCAAGCGGCGCAGGCGCGGCTTCCGCGCGTTCGTCGCCTTCGAGACGCGGATCATCATCCCCTCGCTCGGGTTCTTCTACCTCTGGACGGCATCCTCGGCAATCCTTCTGACGGCGGTCGCCCTGGTCTCCTACCTGGTCGAGGCCGTGCCTGCGCTTGTGGCCAGCGCTTCGGCCCTCTCCGTCCTCCTTGTTGTCGCGGACGTCGTCGCGCTCCTCGTCTCCCTCGCGCTCGCCGAGGTCGCGCTGCGCGCCCTCTTCGAGGGGCTGTACCTCTCGGCCAAGGCGCACGAGACCATCGCCTCGTACAAGCACCCATACTCCTTCGAGGGAGGGGAGGACTGGGTCGTCCCGCCCTCGGAGGCCTCGGGTGACGACCTGGCTGTCGAGGGAGGGCATCGTCCGAGGTCCAGGCGGGTCCGCGGCGGTCGCCGCGTGACCGCTGCCGGCGACTCGCGCCCAGCCAGTCCCTCTCCCGCAACCGCAGCTGCGCGCGACGGCGCTTCTCCCGCAGCGGCACCCGCTCCCGCCTCCGTGGCTGAGCCCGCCCCGGCGCCCGTCTCCGCACCCGCGGCGGGGGTTGCTCCCGTGCAAGAGACCGCCCCTGCGTCTGAGACCGCGCACTCGGCTTCGGCGGCTCCCGCGGCGGGCACCCTCGAGCCGCTCCGGCCCGTGTTCGAAGCGCTCTACGAGGACGCGTTCGCCGAGTTTGCGCCCGCGTGCGGTATGACGACCGAGGCTCCCGCCGCGTCTGAACCTCCCGCCCCGTCGCCCTCGACGTGGGACTGCGCGTGCGGGTCCCGCGGGAACGAGGGTGCGTTCTGTGGCAACTGCGGCGCCCCGCGTCCTTCCCGGCAGTAACCCCGGTGACTTCGGCGAATCCCGCATCGCACCGACCAGCTTCCCTCTGAAAGGGGGTTGTCCCACATGGCAAAAGAACGCGACACCGCGTCCGAAGGAGAGCCCGCTCGCTCGGGCCGTCTCCCGTTGACGGGCGACCGCGCGCCAGCCGGCGCGGGCAGGCACGCGAAGGCGCCGGAGGCTTCCCCCGCCGGTGCCGCCAATGGCGGCTCGCTCCCGTGCGACCTCCCGCTCGACGGGGGACGCATCCCCTCCCTCGCGACTCTGTTTAGGCGTTACCGCGTCTTCCGTGTTGTCTGTCTCTGCCTGCTGGCCGCCATAGCGGCGCTGGCGGTCGTCCTCGCCGTCCGCGCGTGCGCTCCCTCCCAGCCCGAGGGGGTCGAGGACGGCGTCGTCTCCGGCACGGACGCGTTCTTCGCCGGCGCCACGGCGGTCTCCGCGGACGTCCTCGACCGCGCGCAGCGGGGCGTGGGCGCCATCACGGGGGTCGTGTGCATCGACGCGGGTCACGGCGGCGGCGCCGACCTTACGCTCACGCCCATCGGCCCCGGGTCCTCGGAGATGCAGTACGTGGAGCCCGGGGGAACCTCGGGCGTGGTCACGGGCCGCGACGAGGCGGAGGTGAACCTCGAGATCGCGCTCAGACTCAAGGAGAAGCTCGTCGACGCCGGGGTGACCGTCGTGATGGTCCGCGAGGACAACGAGACCGTCCTCTCGAGCGAGCAGCGCGCCCAGATCGCCAACGCCGCGGGGGCTGACCTCTTTGTCCGCCTCCACTGCGACGGGTCCGACGACCCCTCGACCTACGGATTCTCGACGCTCATACCTGGGTATAACGAGTGGACCGCCGGCATCGTGGAGTCCTCCGCCTACGCGGCGAGCATCATGCACCCCATCATCATCGCCGAGAGCGGCGCGAACGACGCGGGGATCGTCGAGCGCTATGACCTCGCGGGTTTTAACTTCTGCGCAGTGCCCTCGGTACTGTTCGAGATGGGGTTCATGAGCAACCCCGATGAGGACGTCCTGCTGAGCGACCCGACGTACCAGGACACGCTTGCCCAGGCCATCTGCGACGGTGTCCTGGCATATTTGGAGGCTGTCTCAGGCTGACGTTTTGCCGGGCGCCGCGGCGCCCCCAGAGAGTATGATATGCTCCATGAGCATCCGGCCCGTCTCTGCAACTCAAACGAACCCAAGGTAGGAGGCAACCATGCAGTGCCCTGCTTGCCATTCCGAGATCAGCCCCGGAGTGAAATACTGCCAGACGTGCGGCACCGACGTCGAGAGCGCTCTCCAGTCGATGCATGCCGCCCCTGCGGCCGACGCGGCCCAGGCGGCCTACCAGCAGCAGTACCAGCAGTCTTATCAGGCGGCTAACCCCGTCTACCAGGCACCTCAGTATCAGACCCAGCAGTACCAGACCCAGCAGTACCAGCAGGCCCCCCAGTACACGCAGGGCCAGCAGTATGTGCAGGCCCCCCAGTACCAGCAGCCCGCGCAGTACCAGGAGGCCCCCCAGCAGGCGCAGACGGCCCAGCAGGCCCAGCCCGCGCAGACCGCCTACTACCCTGACCAGACCCAGCAGCAGCCGGCGATGCGCAGCTCGGCGGCCCCCGCCCAGGGCGGGCGCGGCCGTGGGTCGGCGGTGCCGATCAACTCCTCGATGCCCGCGACCTCCACGATGCGCGAGTTCGACATGTCCGAGGTCAAGAAGGCCCCCAAGTGGCCCGTCGTCCTCATCGTGATCCTCGTGCTCGCGATCATCGCGGCGCTCCTGTTCCTGTTCAAGCCGTGGGAGTCCATCCTCGGCACCACTTCGGGCGACGAGGGCCAGGGCACCGTCGCCACGACCGCGACCACCGAGGGCCAGGCGACGGTCGACGGGTCCGAGGCGGGGGAGCAGGGCGAGCAGGCGAACGTCGAGGATGCCTCCGCCACTGCTGCGACCGTTGCCGCGACCGCGACGACCGACGCCGAGACGTTCCAGACGCTCTCCGACTACTACGGCCAGCTCTCGGGCTTCGACACGCAGATCAGCGAGACCGCGACTGCGTTCAACGCGCACTACCTCGATTCCGACCAGAGCGTGCGCGCCGACTACGCCGCCGCCGCGTCGAACGTCCTCTCGCTCGTCACCGCCGCGCTCGACCAGGTCAAGGCCCTGGCGCTGCCCGAGACCTCGGTCTACTACACCGACTGGGGCAACGTCATGACCCTCTACGAGTGCCTCGTGAACAGGGCGAACGTCCTCTCCCAGGCGTGGGCCGTCTCCGCCGCCGCGAGCAATCCCTCCGACGCGAGCGTCACCTCGCAGATCTCCGCGATCCTCGGCGCCGACAACAACGAGAGTGGCGTCAACATCTACAAGGCCCAGTACGAGCAGCTCTACCCCACCGCCCAGCCTGTCGAGAAGTAGAGGACGGGCCCGGGTGGCGCGGGGCGATTTCTAGTTCTATTATTTCTGTACGGGCAGGTGGTGCGGACGCCTCTGCCCGTACAATCAGCTACCGTCGTTTATCGACGGCGTTTCGCATGCCCCCGCGCCCCAGCGGCTGCGGGGTCGGAGATCAAAGGAAAGCAGGTCTTACAATATGGCTCTCTACACCCCTGTGTACCAGCCCGCGGGCGACGAGGTCGCCGTGTTCGAGACGAGCCGCGGCACCATCAGGGCCACCCTCGACGCGGCGGGCGCGCCCATCCACGTGGCGAACTTCTGCGAGCTCGCGGAGAAGGGCTTCTACGACGGGATCAAGTTCCATCGCTACGTCCCCAACTTCGTGATCCAGGGCGGCGATCCCAACACGCGCGACATGACCCCCGAGGAGGTCGTTCGCGGCGGTAAGCCCGGCTGCCCCCAGCCTGGCACCGGCGGCCCCGGCTATTGCATCAAAGCCGAGTACCGTACGAACCCCAACAACAAGCACGAGGACGGCGCGCTCGCCATGGCCCGCTCCATGGCGCCCGACTCGGCCGGCTCCCAGTTCTACTTCTGCCTGGGCGCACAGCACTTCCTCGACCCCAACTACACCGTCTTCGGCCAGGCGGTCGAGGGCCTCGACGTCATCAAGTCCCTGCGCGCCGGCGACGAGATCGTCAGCGTCAAGATCGAGCACGCCGCCGAGTAACCGTTGGAACGTTCGCCCCGCCCCGGCATTCCCCGCGGCGCGGCGCGAGCCTTGATCAGCATCGTCGTACGAGGAGCTCCTGGTGGACATAGCAACCTTTAACAGGGCGAAGCAGGCATACAGCCTTCAGAGCTGGGATACCGCCGTCATACTTTTCTCGCAGTGCGGGACCGGTCCCGGCACGGGCGAGGCGTGCCATCTCTGCGGCAACGCCCTGATGAGGCTCGGTCGCGTGCAGGAGGCCGTCCAGGCGTACCGCGCCGCGACGGCAGACTCTCAGTATCGCAACCAAGGGGCCGTCTACACCAACCTGGGCAAGGCCCAGATGGCGCTCGGCGACCTCCGCGGTGCGATCGATTCCCTGCGCCACGCACTCAGCGACTCCTCGTACCAGGGCGCGTACAAGGCGTACATCGCGCTCGGCGAGGCGTACTCCAAGATGGGCGACGCCCGCAACGCCGGCGTCGCGTACCGCAAGGCCGCCCTCGAGGAGAACAACCCCGACCCCGCGAAGCCCCTCATCAACCTCGGCGTCTGCTTCATGCAGCTTCGCCGCCCCGCGGACGCTGCCGAGGCGTATCGCACCGCGCTCGACTTCTCCACGAGCGACGAGGAGCGTGGCCTGCTCAACGCCAACCTCGGCCAGGCCTACGTCGCCTCGAACCGCATGCTTGAGGCGGTCCAGGCCTTCGAGGCTGCCATGGCGGGCAACTACCAGCTCTCCGCCGCGGCCCGCGCCGACTACGAGCGCGCGCTCCAGATGACGGGCGGCGCCATGGGCGGCTCCACGGGCGGTTTCCAGGGCTCCGAGGGCGGCTACGGCTACGGCGGCTACGCGGGCGGCGCCTACGACGGGTTCGACCCCTCGGGGACATCGGGGGAGATCCTGCCCTCCGCGGACACCTCCGGTTTCTTCACGATCTCCGAGAGCGACCTCATCGCGGCGGAGCAGGGCGGGTATCAGAAGTCGGGCCACGCGGGCATCAAGGTCCTCATCGTGATCCTCGCGCTGGTGCTCGTCGCCGCGGGCTTCTCCGTGTTCATGTTCGTGCGCGGCTACGGCATCCCGTCCCAGGAGTCCGTGGTCACCGACCTGTTCGACGCCATCGAGGAGGGCACGGACACCTCCTCGTACTGGCTGGGCACCGTGTCCGACCAGACGCGCGAGCAGGTCGTCTCCGGCGTCGAGGCGGGCGTCTCTCGCGAGATTACGGGCCTTGACGCGTCGATGAGTGAGAGTGTCGCGCTCGTGGACGTGACGCTGTCCGAGGGCGGCGAGATCACCTACGAGGTCTCCCTTCTGCGCGACGGGCTCGGCTGGAAGGTCGCCAACGTCGAGCGGGTCGTGCGCTCCCAGACCGCGGACACGTTCTCGGCCATCGCCTCGACCTCGTCCACCGACGGGGCCGTCGCGACCGCCTAGCGTCGGGCGTCATCCCTCTGCCGGGCGCCCGGGCGGCGTCATCGGCCGGCCTCCCTATACTTTGGCGTTTGTTGGTTACGACAACCATGTACTGAAAGGAACTGCGATGATTCAGAAGACCTACATCATGATCAAGCCCGACGCGGTCGCGAACCGCCACATCGGCGAGATCGTCAACCGCATCGAGCGCTCCGGCCTCACCATCGAGCGCATGGTCCTCGAGATGGTCACCCCCGAGCAGGCCGAGGCCAACTACGCCGAGCACAAGGGCAAGCCCTTCTACGAGGGTCTTGTGTCCTACATCACGAGCGGCCCCGTCGTCAAGATGGTCATCTCCGGCGAGGAGGCCGTCGCGAACATGCGCCGTCTCATGGGCCCCACCAACTGCGCGAAGGCCGAGCCCGGCACCATCCGCGGCGACTTCGGCCTTTCCGTCGACGCCAACGTCATCCACGGCTCCGACTCTCCCGAGTCCGCCGAGCGTGAGATCGGCATCTTCTTCGGGGCGTAATTCTCGTGCCCGCCCGGCGCCGGGACTTCCGGGTCTCGGCGCCGGGCGGCCCTTCCTCCGTCCCTCGGGTCCGATTTCTTGGATGGGTGCAACGCATGTCGCTGTTCGATAGCATCTTTGGACATAGTGGCGGAGACCTTGCGATTGACTTGGGCACCGCCAACACACTCGTCGCCACGCGCGACCGGGGCATCGTCCTGAACGAGCCCTCTGTCGTCGCGATTGACAAGGACGAGAACAGGGTGTTGGCCGTTGGTGCCGAGGCCAAGCGCATGCTCGGCCGCACCCCCGGCAACATCGTCGCCGTGCGGCCGATGAAGGACGGCGTCATCGCCGACTTCGACGTCACCGAGGCGATGCTCCGCTACTTCATCAACAAGGCCCGCGGGGAGCGCAGGTACCCCTGGTCGCCGCGCCCGCGCGTCGTCGTCGGCGTGCCGAGCGGCGTCACCTCCGTCGAGAAGCGCGCCGTGTTCGAGGCGGCCGTGCAGGCGGGCGCGCGCCAGGCGTTCCTCATCGAGGAGCCCATGGCTGGCGCGATCGGCGCCGACCTCCCCGTGGAGGAGCCCACCGGGTCCATGATCGTCGACATCGGCGGCGGCACCACCGAGGTTGCGGTCATCTCTA
>CAYMHQ010000035.1:12197-18837 GCA_964390275.1 uncultured Coriobacteriaceae bacterium | reverse complement strand
TGATGGCTTGCACCATTTTGGCCTCGCCCTCGGCAATGCCTTTCTCGACGCCCTCTTCGAATATGACCTCGCCGAACGATCCCACGAAAGTCACCCCCTCTTTCAGCTCGGTGCCCGGCTCGATGCCGTACTCGTCTGCCAGCACGCGGAGCTTCTCATCGCTGGGCACATCCTTGGAGAACAGCGTGCTCAGCAGGCCTAGGATGCCATTATAGCCCGCTGTGCCGGGCTCGCCGAGGCGCACCATGACAATCGTCATGAGGTCGTAATCGGCCTCGTCGTCGACGATGCCCACGACGTCCTCCTTGAAGAACCGGTAGCGGGTGATGGTGTTCTCGGTTCCTTTGGGCGGCCTCAGACAGACCCAGATGCTGTAGGCTTTGCGCAGCTTCTGGTACTCGTCGTCCTTGAACACGGTCCCGTGCTGCGAGGTGATCAGGCGGGCGCAGTAGTAGACGGCCCGGTGGGAGAGGGGATAGGGGAGCCGGTCGGCGTTGCCCTGCGACTCGATGTCGAGGAACAGCATGCGGTCGTCGGGCGTCTTCGCGGAGTAGGCGAGGTCGAAGATCGCCCTGCCGTCCTCCACGTCGTTGTCGTCGTTGCGTATGCCGCGGGCGAGCGGGGGCACGTCGGCGGGGCCGCCGCCCTTCGCGGTTGGATCGTCGAGAATGCACCGCTCCGCAATCTCGTCGAGGGGGCAGTCCTCGAACTCGGTGACGCACTCCTTCACGAGGCGGGAGAGAATCTCCCGCTCCATGAGCACCCTCTTGCAGGCGGCGTCGTGGGGCGTGATGTCGACGGTTATCCGGATGGCGTCCTTCAGCATGTTCTCGACCAAGGCTGCTCTCCCTCCTGTCACGGTTTGCGTGCCGTCCGTCCCCTGGGCCGTCCGGTGGGGGAACGGCCTCCGGGATGGGCGGTGTGGCGGTCACCATAGCAGACGAATCGTGTGTGCGTCTTGCGTTAGAGTGCGCGCGAAAAGTGTTAGAGTGGATTGCGTCTCGGTAGACGACAGATGTAACTTTCAACAATCGGCTGATGGAATTGTGTGTGCGTTTCGTGTTAGAGTCGTGTTAGAGTTTTGTTAGGCTTGCAATTGATGAGTTTTAGCGATTTCCTTCACGAAATGCACATATTTGACGTCCCTGAGAGCCACCCTTGGGACCTGTGTCGCGCATCCTTTGCGCCCGTCGTCCGTGCGCATTGCCGTCTGTCTTGTGTCCACCTCCCGTCCGCCCCGCACCCGCCCCGCAATCGTCCCGCGCCCGCATCCCGCAGTCCCGTCTCACAGGAATCAACCGGATGCGTGGAAATACGCCCTGACGTCGCGGGATGCGCGCTGGGGGCGGTAGAATAGCCACTCAGTCCTTACGAACACCTCGGGCCGCCGTCTGTAACGCGCGGTCCGTCATCAAAGGCCCAATGACCGAGAGGAGAACTGCCGTGTCCGACGCTGTTTTGAGGCCCGATTCCAAGGGGAAGGTCCGCGACATCTTCGACCTGGGCGACACGCTGCTGATGGTGGCGACCGACCGTCTCAGCGCGTTCGACTACATTCTCAAGGACGAGATCCCCTGCAAGGGCGAGGTCCTCACCCGTCTCTCGAAGTTCTGGTTCGAGCGCTTCGCCGACCTCGTCCCCAACCACATGCTCTCCTGCGACGTGGCCGACCTGCCCGAGAAGTACCAGCCCTACGCCGAGTACCTCGCGGGCCGCAGCATGATCGTCAAGAAGGCGCAGCCCATCCTTGTCGAGTGCATCGTGCGCGGCTACCTCACCGGCAGCGGCAAGAAGACGTACGACCAGAACGGCACCGTCTGCGGCATCGCCCTGCCCGCGGGCCTCGTCGAGGCCTCCAAGCTGGACGAGCCCATCTTCACCCCGTCCACCAAGGCCGCCATCGGCGACCATGACGAGAACATCAGCTTCGAACGCCTCGTCGAGCTCCACGGGACCGAGGTCGCCGAGACCCTGCGCGACCTTTCGATCAAGATCTACTCCGCGGCGGCCGACTACGCAGCGAGCCGCGGCATCATCATCGCCGACACCAAGTTCGAGTTCGGCTACATCGACGGCAGGATCTGCCTCATCGACGAGTGCATCACGCCCGACTCGAGCCGCTTCTGGCCGGCCGACCAGTACGAGCCCGGCCGCGTCCAGCCCAGCTACGACAAGCAGTTCGTGCGCGACTGGCTCAAGGCGAACTGGGACTTCACCGGCGAGCCCCCCAGGCTTCCCGCCGAGATCATCGAGGCGACCTCCCAGAAGTACCGCGAGGCGTTCTCCATCATCACCGGCACCGAGTTCGCTCCCGAGGGGAAATAGCCTATGAGCATGCGGAACCCCCAGAACGACCGCTACACCGTCGAGCGTGAGGGACGCGCGCCCGGTTCGTCGCGCCCCAAGGCGGGGACGGCCAAGCCGGCGACCAAGGCGGCCGCATCGGTGCGCATCGCGACCTCGACCGACACGTCCAAGATGACGCCCAAGCAGAAGATGATGGCCGAGAGCACCATGTCGAAGGAGGAGAAGAAGGCGCAGCGCGCCAAGGAGCGCGAGGTCGAGAACCTCAGCTACACGGCGACCACCTACCTCACGAACCTCGACGAGAAGTACAAGAAGCTGCGCCGCATCTGGTGGGGCGCGCTCATCGGTGCCGTCGTGTTCACCGCCGCGTCGTGGTTTGCGCTCACCTCGACCGACGTCGTGGGCCAGACGCTCTCGATCATCACGCTGGTCCTGGCCTACGTGTGCATCATCGGCGCCCTGGTCATGGACTTCACCGTGATCCGCAAGCGCCGCAACGTGTTCCGCGACCAGGTCGCCGCCATGTCGCGCAAGCAGGTCGAGCGCATCGTGGAGGAGTCGTTCGCCACGAGCGGCGCCGAGGACGCGGCCAAGAAGGCCCGCAAGGCAGCCCGCAAGGCGAAGAAGAGCAAGGAGGAGCAGGAGGAGGCCGCGCAGCTCGCTCGTGAGGCCTACCTGCAGGAACGCAAGGAGAGCAAGGAGCGGAAGCGTGCCGAGGCCGCTGCCCTCAACAAGGAGGAGCGCGATAAGGCCGCCAAGCTCGCCCGCGAGGAGGCCCAGCGCCTCGAGAAGGCGAAGGGCGGCGAGGGCGACTCCGCCGATGCGTCCGGCGAGGGTGCGTCCGGTGACGGCAAGGCTGCCAAGGAGTCGAAGGGCGGCCTCTTCGCCAAGCTGACCTCGCGCGGCAAGGACAAGAAGGCCGAGGAGGGCTCCACGACCGTGACCGTCGTCGCCGAGGACGGCGCCGCTGCTGCCGCCGCCGGGACCGAGGGCGCCGCAGAAGCCGCCCCCGAGGTCGATGAGGCCGAGGCTGCACGCATCGCCGCAGCTCAGAAGGCTGCCCGCGACTTCGCGGCCTCGCGTCGCGTCCGGTAGGGGAGCGCGTCCGGCGGGACCGGGCAAGACATACGAGCACGACCATCGCGGCGCGCCCCGGGGAAAGACCTCCGGGGCGCGTCGCTTGTTTTTGGGCGGTCTGCGGGTGGATGCGCGGGTGGGCGTGCTGCCGGACCGATGCCGGACTCGTGGTGGCGTCATCCGAGCGGCGGTGCCTACCGCGTGGCCTCCAGCTTCGGGCGGCCGTCGTTGCCGACGACCCGGCGCAGGTCGCCACCGCCCAGCATCGACTCGACCGCGGTGCTCAGGCGTTTCGAGATGCCTTTGTAGCCCATTGCGTGGGCGAGCTCGGTGAGTGTGAGCGGCCCGTCGCCGAGGGCGGCGAGGACGCGCTCCTCGTACTCGCTGGCGCGCGCGGCCTTTCGGCCTCCGGGAAGGAACTCCGGGTGCACGGGAATCGTCACCGAGAGGAAGCCGCGGTTCTCGTCAGTCTCGAAGACCGGCTCGTCGGAGCCGTTGCGCTCCAGCGCGGCGAACGCGTTGGGAAAACCGGGGTTGCGCCCCTCGATGAGGTGCAGCTCCTTGAGGAAGTCCCCGATGCGGCGGTTGCGGTAGATGCGCGCGCGGAACCGATGCGCCGCCACGTCCTCGTCGGTAATGCTGCGGTCGAAGCCCGGGAAGCTTGTGACCTCGATCGACTGCGGCGTGATGCGCACCGTGATCGGTTCGGCTATCTGGTAGGAGCGGTGGTACACGGCGTTGGAGAGTATCTCCTCCACGGCGCGGAACGGGTAGTTGTACACGACGTCGGCCTCGGCCCGGTCGTCCCTCTTGTGCACGCGCGCCTTGATCGCGTAGTTCTCGATGTACGCCAGCGCGTCGCGCAGCTGGCGCTGGATGGGGCCGCGGAACACCATTTCCGTCATGCCCTCGCCGGTGGGCTTGGGGATGTCGACGACCTCGATGCGCGCGAAGCGGAAGTAGCGCTCGGGGTGCTCGGAGAACATGAGGATGCCCACGTTGCGCGGCTTGCGGTTCTCAGGCGGGCCGGAGAGCAGCTGGAGGTCGTCGGCGATCTCCTCCACGCCGGCGCCTTCAGACTGCCGGTACAGGTCGCTGCCGATCTCGTGCAGGTGCTCGCGCATGAGGCCGACGTCGAGGTCGTCCACCTGGGCGAGAAGGTTGGGACGGTCGTCGAAGGGGATGTCCGACGAGGCGTAGAACAGCTCCTTCTCCTCCTGGGGCGAGGCGACGATGGTGCTGCTGAACTTGCGGATGTAATACAGCTTGGCCGATTTATCGGACAGCACGTCCTTGGACGCCTTGTAGGGACGGCCGTGCCCGCCGGGCACCCAGACGACGATGAGGTAGACCCCCTGGAACAGGACCGGTTCGACGATGGGGTTGTACAGCGGCTCTATGCAGTGGCAGAGGCCGACGAGACGTTTGAGAATGTCGTCGATGCGGTTCTGCTCGACGCCTTTGAGAGGGAACACGGGGCTGCCGTCGCGCTCCTCGACGCCGATGACGATGTAGCCTCCGCCGATGTTGTCGATGTCGTTGGCGAAGGCGCATATGGTGTGGACGACCGGGTTCGGGTTGAAATCGGCCTTGAACTCCACGCGGGTCGATTCCACGACGCGCAGGTTGACGAGGTCGTCTATGTTGACGGGGATGGCCATGGATGCCCTTCCTTGCGTTCGGGTGGCGCGCCGCATGGTGCGCGCCCGCACGGTTTGCGGTCTGCCCATGCGACGCGCTCGACGGACTTGATGATAAAACTGTCGAGTGACTCGACAAAATATCGTCGAGCGACTCGACAAAACGAACATCGAGTCCGTCGAGTCCGTCGACCCAGATGGCCTGCCGGGCTTGGCGTTGGGGCAAGTGCTGGGCTCCGCGTGGGTCAAGGCACACACGGAAAGCGGCGTATCGCGTGGAAACCGAACAGCTGTTCGATACCTATTTGCAGTCGAAAGCGTCCTGAAACGCGGAGCCGCAACACCATTTATCTCGGCAAACGCACATCAAACTATAAAATTTAAGAGCAGTGTTAGACCTGTGGAGACTCTAACGTCAGACTAACAGTAGGAATTGCGATGATGCCCGCCGCGAGGATTTTCGCCGGATCGGGCGTGCTAGTGTGTCCGCAGGGTGAAGATGGTTCAGCGCGCGCGAATCTCTTGCCGGATCCAATACGTCGAGGCCTGCTCTGATCGGGGCGGGCCGGTTGGAGAGGAAGAGAATCATGAATTGGGCTCATCGGGTCAGGATGGCGCTGGCGCTCGTCGTCGGGTTCGCCTTGGTGTTCGCGTCGACGCTCGTGCCGGCTGCCTTCGCGCAGCAGCGTACTGTGGTGGATAACACCAGCGATCACACCTATGCCGCCTACCAGGTATTTTCGGGCACGCAGGATGAAACGAACCCCGCTCTGGGCGATATCGAGTGGGGCAGCGGCGTCAACGGTGACGCGCTTCTCGCCGCGCTGAAGGCGGACGCGCGCTTCGTCTCCGGGGGTGCGAACATGTTCGTCAACTGCAACGAGGCAGTCGAGGTCGCGCGTGTGCTGAGCGGCAATGCCGACGATTCCGCCATCGCCAAGGCGTTCGCGAACGTCGCCGTCGCCCACATCACAGGCGTCTCGACCGCGATTGCGGCGGGCACGGTCGAGCTCGACCCGGGCTACTACCTCCTGGTCGACACGACGCCGAACCTGAACGAGTCGGACGCATACAACCCGGCGCTCCTCCAGGTCACCAACAAGGGCAATATCACCATCAAAGGGAAGTACACCGTCCCCACCGTGACGAAGACCGTCACCGACAGAGACGGGGCGCAGGGCAAGGTGGCCGACTACGGCATCTCCGACACCGTCCCGTTCACGCTCGAAGGAACCGTCGCCGGCAACCTCTCGGACTATGAGAGCTACCAGTACAGCTTCGTCGACACCCTCTCGGCAGGCCTGACCTTTGGGAACGATGTCACGGTCACCCTGGTGAACACGTCAGCCGCGAGCCAGAGCGCGAGCGGTGACGAGGACGCTGCCGCGAACGGGGCTGCCGGCCAGACCGAGACTGTCGTGACGGATTCGTTCCAGGTCACCTGCACCGACGACGGTCTCCTCACCGTCGCCTGCAGCAACCTGCTCGACATCGCGGATGTGTCCCCCACGAGCGTGCTGCGCGTGACCTACACCGCCACGCTGAACGAGGACGCCGTGATCGGCGGCGCCGGCAACCCGAACACCGTCAAGCTCCAGTTCTCGAACAACCCCAAC
>CAYMHQ010000035.1:9895-12097 GCA_964390275.1 uncultured Coriobacteriaceae bacterium | reverse complement strand
CAACCCCAACAGCACCGAGCCGAGCATCGGGACGACCCCCGAGGACAAGGTCGTCGTCTTCACGTACGAGCTCGACACCACCAAGGTCGACGCCGGCGACACGAACGTGAAGCTTGCCGACGCGCAGTTCGTCCTGTACGCCGCCCCCAACGGCGAGACCGGCGGCAACAGCTACGCCCAGGTCGATACCGCAGGTAGGGTGACCGGTTGGACGACCGACAAGTCCGCGGCGACCACGCTGGTCTCCGGCGGCGACGGCCTCTTCAAGGTGATCGGCCTGGCCACCGGGAAGTACTGGCTCGAGGAGCTCAAGGCGCCCGACGGGTACAACACGCTTCTCTCGCCCGTCGCGGTGGCGATCGAGGGGACCCTGTCCGAGAACCCGCTCTCGCTCACGGCCCTCACCATCGCCATGGACTCGCAGGACACTCCCACCGCCGGCGACGTCGCAACCGGCACGGTCGCGGCCCAGGTCCTGAACCAGCGCGGTTCGACGCTCCCCAACACGGGCGGCGCGGGTGCCACGTTTTTCTACATCGTCGGAGCCGGTCTGGCGGTTTGCAGCGCTGCTTTCTGTGCGGTCAGGCTGCTCGGTCGCGACAGGCGTGCGCAGGCGTAGAAGGCTCGTATTCGGGCGGGCCGCATTCCTCTCGAACACAGCCCGGCCCGCCCGACGAGAAGGCGTCCCGAGGGCGGCCCGGGCGTCGCGACCGGGGAGGCGTCGCCTCACCGCGGTCCTGCTGGCGCTCGCGTTCGCCCTTGGGGTGCTCATGATGCTCTATCCCACGGTCGCAAGCTGGTGGAACTCCATGCACCAGTCCCGCGCCGTCGCCCTCTACATCGAGCAGGTGGCGGCGATCGACGACGCGGGCGGCACGGACGTCCTGGGGGAGGCCCGCCGCTACAACGAGGAGCTCGCCAGCCGCGGCGGCGCGTGGTTCCTCACGGACGAGCAGCGCGCCGACTACCTCTCCCAGCTCGACGTCGCCGACAACGGCGTGATGGCGTACCTTGAAATCCCGGCGATAGGTTGCTACCTGCCCGTCTACCACGGGACCGACCCTGCGGTGCTGCAGGTCGGCGTCGGCCATATGGAATGGTCCTCGCTCCCGGTGGGAGGGGAGGGGAGCCACGCGGTGCTCTCGGGGCACTGCGGGCTTCCCGACGCGCGGCTCTTCACCGACCTCGACGAGCTGCGGCTCGGCGACCGGTTCACTGTGCACGTCCTCACCGAGGAGCTGACCTACGAGGTGGACCAGATTCTCACGGTGCTCCCCACCGAGCTCGACGCCTTGGGAATCGCGGAGGGGGAGGACTACTGCACACTCCTGACGTGCACCCCGTACGGCGTCAACACGCACCGGCTCCTGGTCCGCGGACGTCGGGTGCGCGACGTGGCGACGTCAGGCCCCGCCGAGGGGGCTGCCACTTCATCCGGCTCGGACATCATCCCCGTCACCGTCCGGCAGCCGGGCGGCGAGGGGAGCGAGGGAGGGGAGTCGACGTCCGGGGTGTCTCGGGGCTCCGTTCTGGTTGCCGTCGTTGCCTTCCTGCGGTCCCCGTACGCCATTCTCGCAGGTCTCGTCTCCGTCATGCTGGCAGCTGCCGTCCTGCTCGTCGTCTGCATCCGCATCGTCGTCGGGCGTCCGTCCCGATGACCCGTTCGGCCGGCTCGTCCCGGCGGTCGGCGCGGAGGATTGCCCGTCGACCCGACCCGCCTTATCCGCCCGAAAATTCTTCCGTAAAAAGGCATGTTCGCGACGGATGCAAACGGGTACACTTTGGGGGACCTAAGGTCGCGTTGTTGAGTCCGCCCCGTCGTCGTGCCGAGCGGCCAGCGCGAGGTGCAGCCGGATTTTTGGAATGAAAGGAGCTCGGTTATGCAGCTGTTCGGTTTCGAGGTTCCCACCCCGGTCTTCTGGGTCGTCGTCGCGGTCGTCGTCATCGCGGTCATCGCCGTCATCGCCATCCCGATGTACAAGGGCTACAAGAAGGAGATGGAGAAGCCCGTCAAGAAGTCCTCGGGTGCCAAGAAGTCGACTTCCTCCTCTTCCGCCAAGAAGAAGACGACGAAGAAGTAAGCGGCAGTCTGGCTTTTCATTGTGCGCCACGAGCTTGCCGGTGCGTCATGCAAGTTTGACATAAAGAGGGGGCCGTCCGGGATTTCCAGACGGCCCCCTTCGTTTTGTGGCGGTTGCTCCG
>CAYMHQ010000035.1:0-9795 GCA_964390275.1 uncultured Coriobacteriaceae bacterium | reverse complement strand
AGGGGGCCGTCCGGGATTTCCAGACGGCCCCCTTCGTTTTGTGGCGGTTGCTCCGAACCCGTTTGCTCCGGACCCGCGGTTCCGGGTCGTCCGCGCGTAGCACCCGGCGCCTCTGCGGCGCCCTGCGCTACGCCTTCGCGGGGAGCGGGTGGTGGCAGGCGATCATGTGCCCGCCGCCGAGGTCGTGCAGGGCCGGGCCCTCGGTGCGGCAGAGCTCGTCGGCGTAGGGGCAGCGCGGGTGGAACCGGCAGCCGGTGGGGAGGTTGATCGGGCTCGGGAGCTCGCCCACCACGGCGGCCTTGCGCTCGTCGTGCGCGGTGTCCTCCATCGAGGGGGCGGCGGCGAGCAGGACGTTCGTGTAGGGGTGGCGCGGGTTCTCGTACAGGGCGTCGGTGTCGGCGGCCTCCACGAGCGACCCCAGGTACATGACCGCGACGCGGTCGGAGATGTAGCGCACCACGCGCAGGTCGTGGCTGATGAACAGGATGGAGAGGCCGAGGCGCTCCTGCAGGTCGATGAGCAGGTTGATGATCTGCGCCTGGATCGAGACGTCGAGCGCCGAGACGGGCTCGTCGGCGATGATGAGCTTGGGGTTCACCGCGAGGGCGCGCGCGATGCCGATGCGCTGGCGCTGGCCGCCCGAGAACGCGCTCGGCAGGCGGTCGGCGTGCTCCTCGCTCAGACCCACGAGGTTGAGCAGCTCGAGGATGCGCGCGTCGACGTCCTTCTTCTCGCACATCTTGTGGTGCAGCAGCTCCTCGCGCAGCACCTGGCGGACCGTCATGCGCGGGTTGAGCGACGAGTACGGGTCCTGGAAGATCATCTGGATGTCTTTGCAGCGGTCGCGCAGGCCCTTCTTGTCGAGCTCGGAGAAGTCGGTGCCGGCGAAGACAACGCTGCCCGAGGTGGGTCGGTACAGGTTGATGATCGCGCGCGCGAGCGTCGACTTGCCGCAGCCCGACTCGCCCACGAGGCCGAGCGTCTCGCCCTTCTTGAGCGTGAGGGAGACGTGGTCGACGGCGGTGAGGACCTTGCGCTCCTTGCGGAGCATGGCGTCGAAGAACGTGTACTTGAGCGGGAAGCTCTTGCAGAGGTCGGTCACTTCGAGCAGGTACGCGTCCTCGGGAGCAGCGGTCTCGGCGGTCATTCGGCGCCTCCTTCCTTCGTGTCGGTCTGGACCAGGTGGCAGCGGACGAGGTGCCCGTCGCCGAGGTCCCTCATCGCGGGCAGCTCGGCGGTGCAGCGCGCCTCGCGGCGGGGGCAGCGCGGCGCGAAGGGGCAGCCCACGATCTCCCTCGCCAGGTTGGGCGGCATGCCGTTGATGGGCTCGAGCCTGCTGCGCGTGTCGTGCTCGGCGGGCAGCGAGTTGATGAGGCCGATGGTGTAGGGGTGGCGCGGGGCGTGGAGCAGGCTGCGCGTGTCGGCGGTCTCGACGATGCGGCCCGCGTACATGACGGCCACGTGGTCGCACATCTCGTTCACGACGCCCAGGTCGTGGGTCACGAGGAGGATGCTCATGCCCAGCTCGTGGCGCAGGTCGTTGAGCAGGCAGATGATCTGGTCCTGGATGGTCACGTCGAGCGCGGTGGTGGGCTCGTCGGCGAGCAGGAGCCTGGGCCTGCCCGCGAGCGTGATGGCGATCATGACGCGCTGGCGCATGCCGCCGGAGAGCTCGTGGACGTAGTTGTCGAGGCGCTGCTCGGGCTCGGGGATGCCCACGAGGCGCAGCAGCTCGATGGCGCGCTCGCGCATCTGCTGCTTCGACATGCCCTCGCGGCGCAGGGTCTCGTAGAACTGCTTCGCCACGGTGGTGACCGGGTTCAGCGAGGTCATGGGGTCCTGGAAGATCATGCCGATCTCGCGGCCGCGCATCTGCCGCAGCTCGCGCTGGCTCATCTTCACGACGTCGCGGCCCTTGTAGACGATCGAGCCGTTCACGATCTTGCCGGCTTCGGGCAGCAGACGCATGAGGGCGCGCGCGGCGGTCGACTTGCCGCAGCCCGATTCGCCCACCAGGCCGAACGTCTCGCCCTCCTTGATCTGGAACGAGATCCGCTCGACGGCGCGCGTGCGGGTGCTCTTGGTGACGTAGTGCATGCTGAGGTCGGTGACCTCGAGGATGTTGCCCGGCGCCATGGGGATGGAGCCCCCGCTGGCGAATGAGTTCGATGCCATGGGTTCCCCTCCTAATCCTTGGTCCGCAGCAGGTCGTTGAGGCCGTCGCCGAAGAGCGAGAAGCCCAGCCCCACGAACACCATGAACAGGCCGGGGCACACGGTGATCCACCAGTCGGTCGTGATGAACGACTTGCCGCCCGCGATGATCGAGCCCCACTCGGCGGTCTGCGGCGGGACGCCCAGGCCCAGGTAGCTCAGGGAGGCGGCGGTGGTGATGCACATCACGATGTCGGAGGCGAAGTAGACCACCGAGCTCGAGATGACGTTGGGGAGGAGGTGGCGGAACATGATCGTCATGTCGCTGTAGCCCAGCGTCCGCGCCGCCTGCGCGTACTCGAAGTTCTTCGCGATGAGAACCTCGGCGCGCACGAGGCGCGTGTACGGGGGCCACGAGACGAGCCACATGGCGATGAGCAGGTTCGCGATGCCGTTGCCGAGGATGGCGACGATGGCGATGGCGAGCACCATGAAGGGGAAGGCCACGAACACGTCGAGGACGCGCATGACGATGGCGTCGAGCTTGCCGCCGTAGTACCCGCACACGAGGCCGAGCAGCGACCCCAGCACGAAGGGCAGGCCGGCAGAGCCCACGCCGATGAGCAGGTCGAGCTGCGTGGCGTAGACCGTGCGGGCGAAGATGTCCATGCCGAGGTTGTCGGTGCCGAAGGGGTGCTCGAGCGACGGGGCGAGGTGCATCGCGCCGAAGTTGAGGTCGGTGGGGCTCGCGCTCGTGAAGAGCGACGGGAACGCCGCGACGATGCAGGTGAGCACGACGATGATCGTGCCTATGAGCAGGCTCGGGCTGCGGCGCCAGATCGAGGCGCGCTTGGCCTTGACGGGCTGCGGGGCCGCGGGCTGGATCGCGGCGCAGTTCTCAGCGTTCTCGCTCATGCCTCATCACCTCCCAGTTTGACGCGGTGGTCGAGCACCGAGTACAGGATGTCGGTCAGCAGGTTCACCACGAGGGTGATGAGCACGAACACGAGCACGCAGCCCTGGACCACGGCGTAGTCGCGCCCCGTGACCGACTGGACCAGCAGCGCGCCGATGCCCGGCAGGTTGAAGATGTTCTCGATGATGACCGAGCCCGAGAGCATGCCGATCACGCGCAGCGAGAGGAGGGTCGCCGTGGGGATGAGCGCGTTGCGCAGCACGTAGCCCGTGGAGACCGTCCAGTTCGAGAGGCCCTTGGAGCGGCCGAAGTCGACGTAGTCGGAGTTGCGCACGTCCACGACGTTGTTGCGCACGTTGCGCACGATGACCGCGATCGAGGTGAACGCGAGCGTCGCGCCCGGCAGGATGAGCGACCAGAAGTGCTCGGCCCACGTCTTGCCCCAGCCCGAGGTGGGGAAGATCCCCAGGTTCACGCCGAAGACGATGAGCAGGATGAGGCCCACCCAGAACGACGGCGTCGACAGGCCGATGAGGGCGAAGAAGCGCACGAGCACGTCGGGGAGCTTGTCCTTCATGGCGCCGGCGAGGTAGCCGAGGGGCAGGCCGACGACAATCGTCATCAGCGTGGCGACGATCGCGAGGAGGATCGTCACCTGCATGCGCTGGGCGAGCAGCGCGGTGACGGGCTCCTTGTAGATGATCGACGACCCCATGTCGCCCTGCGCGAAGTTCGAGACCGTGATGGTGAACTGCGTCCACAGGGTCTCGTTGAGGCCGAGCTTCTCCTTGAGCGCCTCGTATACCTCAGGTTCAATCTTGTCCCCCAGCGTCGCCAGGGCCGCGTCACCCGGCAATAGGCGCATGAGGAAGAAGATGGCGACGAACGCGACGATCAGGACAGGAATCATCTGCAGCACGCGTCGAACGATGTAGCGAAACGTCTCCATGTACCCCTCCTTTCTTACGGAAAAGGCCCGCGGCTCAGTCCTTGTGGGAAAGCTGAACCGCGGGCCGACTGGTTCTATGGAGCGGGCCTCCGCGAGGACGCCCGGACCCCGGCACCGAGCCTAGAGGACCGAGCTGCGGCGGGCCGGTCGGTCTGACCCGACCTTACGCCTCCATGGCGAGGTTCTCGAAGCGGTAGTTGCCCAGCGGCGTCTGGATGAAGCCCTCGACACCGGCGCGGTAGGCGTTCTGCCACGGCACGCACATGATCGGGATGTACAGGCCGTTGTCGAGGAAGCTCTGCTGGATCTCGGCGTAGAGCTCCTTGCGCTTCTCGACATCGAGCTCGACCGTGGCCTGGTCGTTCTTCGCGACGAGGTCCTCGGGCTGGTGGAAGTTGGTATAGTAGCCGCAGTTCGTGTCGAAGTCAAAGATGAACTGCATGAGCGACGTGGGGTCGATGACGTCGTCGGACCAGCCGGAGATGATGATGTCGAGGTCCATGTCCTTGCGGGCCTGCGAGTAGGCGGTGGACTCGCGGGTGTCGAACTCGACGGTGACGCCCACCTGGCTCCACTGGTACTGGAGGACGGCCGCGATCTGCTCGTAGGTCGCGTTGCCGCCGCGGAGCAGCAGGCGCAGCTTGAAGCCGTCGGGATAGCCGGCCTCGGCGAGCTTGGCCTTGGCGCCCTCGATGTCCTGAACGGGGGCCTGGAGGTCATGGTTGCAGTACTCGGAGCTGGGGTTGACGACGGAGCCGGCGGGCGTGGCATAGCCGTAGGAGACGGCGTTCACGAAGTCCTGGGCGCCGGTCGCCATGTAGAGGGCCTTGCGGACCTCGACGTCCTTGAGGTACTCGTTCTCGGTGTTGAGCGAGATCCAGTACACCATGGTCGCCGGGTTGGGGGAGACCACGATGCTCGCGTCGCTCTCGAGCTGGGACATCGTCGAGAAGGAGAGGGACTCGGCCATCTGGATGTCGTTGCCGCGGAGCTGGATCGAGCGAGCCTCGTCGTCGGCGACGACCTTGAACTCGACCTCCTTGGTGAGCGGGATGCTGCTGTCGCGGTAGTTGGGGTTGGCGGCGAAGGTGATGTACTCGCCCTTCTTCCACTCGCTGATCATGTACGGGCCGGTGCCGATGGGGCCGTTCATGTACTCGTCCGCGCCGACCTTGTCATAGTAGGCCTTGGACTGGACGCCCAGGTCGAAGATGCAGAGGTTGGCGAGCGTGGAGGCCGCGGCCTGCTTGCAGACGACGATGACGGTGGTGTCGTCGGGGCACTCGACGTGGTCGATGTTGGAGACGCAGGACCACCAGTGGGAGTCGGTCGTCTCGATGGCGCGGTCGAACGTCCACTGCCAGTCCTCGGCGGTGACGGGGCTGCCGTCGGAGAAGGTCAGGCCCTCCATGACGTGGAAGGTCCAGGTGAGGCCGTCCTCGGAGGTTTCCCAGTCGGTGGCGAGGCAGGGCTCGATGCCGCTGCCGTCGTCGGAGGTCTTCACGAGGCCCTCGACGACCAGGTTGAACACGAAGATGTTGACGTTGCCGATGCAGGTGACGGGGTCGAGGTTGTCCGAGTCGACGGGGCGGCCGAGGACGAGGCGCTCAGCAGGCGCGGCGGCGGCGGTCTCGACGCCGTTCACGGCCATCGGGGTGAACGCGGCCAGGGCACCAAGGGCTGCGGCTCCGCGGAGGAAACCACGACGGTCAAGGTTGAGCTGTTCCATGCGAATCTCCCTTGCTCTCGAAGGAAATCCCGCCGGTCGGTCGCCGGCGAGGCTGGGGCACCCGGGTGTTCGCGCCCGGAGCGCGCACAGCTGTGAACGCGCCCATTATGCCGCAAAACTCACCCGATGACGATTGTCGCCCCTGTCTGTTTCCGGCAACGTAACGTTTTGGAAACCTGAAGGCGGAACTCACGGAATATGGAGTGAGGTTGACGAGGCGGTGACCGCCGGGAGTCCAAGTCGCGAGTGCCCTACAGCTCGGAGTTGAACAAGTAGCCCATGCGCCCTGCGGTGAGCAGGTAGGTTGGCATTTCCGGTACGGACTCGACCTTCTCGCGGATGCGCCTGATGTAGGTCGGGATTCCAACTTGCGTTCCCACGTAGTCTTCGCCCCAGACGCGCTCGATGATCTCGTCCCGAGAGAAGACCTGACCGGGGAACTTCGCCAGCAATGCGAAGATGGAAAACTCCTTGGGGGTGAGCGGGATCGGTTTCCCGCCACGTCGAACTTCCCTTCGGACCAGGTCGATCTCGAGTTCGCCCACGGTGATCTCCTGCTCGCACACCCTGAGACGTTCGGACCGCCGGAGCGCGGCCTCGACTCGCAGCAGGAGTTCTGCCTGCCTGAACGGCTTGACAATGTAGTCGTCCGCGCCCAGGTGGAATCCCACGGACATGTCCGAAAGCTCACTTTTGGCTGAGAGGAAGAGCACGGGGACTTCGGGCGAGCTGCGACGAATCTCCCTGCAGACCTGGTAGCCGTCCATGTTGGGCATCATGATGTCGAGCAGTACGAGGTCGGGATGCTCGGAAGAAAAGACCGCGAGCGCCTCGATGCCGTCCGATGCCTCGACCACGGTGTACCCCGCCCCCTCGAGCATGAGCCGGAGGGCGAGTACCAGCTTGGGCTCGTCGTCCGCAACGAGTACCTTGAGGTTTCCTTGCATGGTCAGTCATCCTCTCCTTCAGGCAGTGCGGACCCGGGGGTGGTCTTGGGAAGCGTCAAGAAGAACGTGCTTCCGATTCCGGGGTAGCTTGTCACCCCGAGCTGTCCCCCCAGCATGCTAGCAAATTCCCGAGAAAGAGACAGACCCAGCCCGCTTCCCTTTTCTTTGGCGCGACTGCTCGTGTGCCCCTGTTCGAAGCGCTCGAAAATGCGCTCACAGTCCTTCTCGGATATGCCGCATCCGGTGTCGCGGACTTCGATGAGAATCGTGTCCCGGTCCTCCTGTGCTCTTACGACAATGTCGACTGCCCCTCCGGTTTCGGTGAACTTGAGGGCGTTGCCCACAAGGTTGACGAGGATTTTTCGGATGAGCTCCCAGTCGCTTGTGATGATCGGCGTCTTTGGGTCGAGCTGCGCGTCGAGCGAGATTCCCTTTTTGAGGGCCAGAGGGCCGAGCGCGGATTTCACCGTTCTGACCACGTCGAGCACGTCAACTTCCTCGAGACGGATCTCGTATCTTCCCGCATCGACTTTCGACATGTCGATCACGTTGTTGACCATGCGGAGCAGCTCCTCGCTGCTTTCGCGCACCTCTTGGACCATCTGTCGGTCGCGTTCCTCGTTGTGCCCGCCTGAATTTTCCCAGAGGTCGGTGAAGGCGATGATGCTTGAGAGGGGCGTGCGCAGCTCGTGCCCTACGAGGGTGAGGAAGTCCCCCTTCGCCGCCGCGTCCTGTTCGAGGTGGGCGCCCGCCTGTTCGATCGGCCGCATGACGTGCCGTCTGAGAATGTGCGTGAGCGTCAGCGTTGTGCCTACCATCAGCAGGGCGAAAAAGGCAATCGTGAGTGCCGTCTTGGACAGGGCGTCAAATATGTACGAGTCAATGGGGATGACGATGCTGCATGCGCCGGCAAGCCCTCCAAGCTTGAGGCCTTCCTTCCAACCGCCAGTTTTGTCGCGCGTACCTGCCGGGGAGCCGTGGCAGTCCAGGCAGCCTTCGTCGATTGTGAGCTTCGAGACGTAGCGGAACGCGTCCTGACCGTTGTAGTCGGCGACCGCGTAATACTCGGTCTCAACGGAACTCCTGAACGTCAGCAGGGCTTCCGCCTCGAAGGCGTCGGGTCTGTCGTCGAGGTTGCGGGGGTTGTCGCGCACGTAGCGAAGCGTGTATCCGGCCGCCAAGTCGGTGAAGCTTTCGGCAATGGTCTTCGCCGCCGTGGCGCAATAAACACCTTTGAAGTTGTACGTGCCGTCGGAGTCGCGGTTGATGGTGTCCTGAATCGCGTCAATGTAGTCCCAGGTCGCCTTTATCTGCACATTGAAGGCGCGGGCTTCGGCAAGGACGGTGTTCACGGCTTGCGTCTGCGCCTGGGCGCAGCTCCAAACGCCGTACAGAACCAATGCCGCGACGGCGATGATGGACGCGTTCCTGGCAAATCGCAGGAAGAGGCCGAATTCGAAATCTCTGAACGTCGTCGAACCCACTGCTTCCCCTCTCGGGTTATTGGCACGCGCTCCGGTTTTGGCTGTCCTGACGCTACTCGGTGGAGCTGCCGGATGCTTCGGCGAGTTTCCGGCAGGTGCGAAAAATCAATCGAATCGCAATAGTTTCTCCAACGTATCATCATATATTCCTCTTTGGGGACCGGTACTGCCGGTAATAGGAGTAAGGGAGATAGATTATGACCAGTGAGTTGTTTAGGTTCAAGGGCCTCGCGCTCGGCGTTTCCGTTGCGACGCTGGCACTGCTCGCTCTTGTCGGCACCTGCCCGGTGCAGGCCGAAGAGGCGGACACCGAGGCGAAGTACGACGTGTACGTCGCCGAGAGCTCCGAGGACATCATCGGCGATCCCGAAGCGTGGGCCGAGGAGTATCCCAACGAGTACAACAGCTACATCGAGTCTTCGACCCTGCCCTACGGTCTGGGCTACGGCACGATGGACAAGACCGGCAAGGCGACCTCGTGGGTCGATGTCCAGGGTACGGACGGCGCCATCGAGGGCATCTGCCTGCACTGCCACACCACCGAGTTCTCCTATCTGTATGCCGATCTGGGCGGGGCAGTCGTGGAGCAGGATTATTCCGACGCGCGTGAGACCATCGATCGCAGCATCACTTGCTACACCTGCCATGCGAACGACCCCTCTTCCGTGACCCTCGTCATGGACTGGATCGTCGAGGCCGCCGAGAAGGGCAACATCGACACCGATGTGCGCAACCTTGTGTGCGCCCAGTGCCACTCCTTCCCGAACTGGAGCAACGCGACCAATCCCGACTCGTCCACCTGGTCGACCTTGCAGGCCGGCACCGACGCCGAGGCAGTGTGGGAGTACTATCAGGCGCAGGGTGTCGATAATCCCAGCCTGCCCGGTGGCGAAGGTGAGTTCAACGCGTTCTACGGCAGCGTCATGGAGCGCGCCGGCGCCGTGTGCACCGACTGCCACTCCCTCAAGGTGACCGCCGATGACGGTACGACCTATATGTATCACGCGTTCCAGGGCGCCGAGGAGAATCCGGCCCTGTTCGAGCAGTGCCTGACCTGCCATGTCGACTCCACTGCCGAAGAGCGCCAGGCTGCGTTCAACGAGGTCAAGGCCGATTACGAGGAGGCTTACGCCGAAGCTCAGGCCGCCATCGACGAGCTGACCGCCGCGATTGAGAAGGCGACGGAGGGCGGCGCTGACGAGCAGGTCATCGCCGATGCCACCTACAAGCTCAACAAGGCCACGTTCTACTTCAACTACGCTTCCGACCCCGGCAAGGGCATCCACAGCGTCGGCGGCGGCTCCGGCAACGAGGGCTGCTTCGACAAGGCTGTCGCCACCGCGGGCGAGGGCATGGAACTCCTCAAGTAACCAGGGTTTGTTCCGCATTGTGAGAGTCAACCGGCGTACATAGACGTAGTTCCCAACGAGGGGCGGCGCGATCGAATCGTGCCGCCCCTCGGTTTTGCTCGGGCTTGCCGCAACCTTCCGATTATCATTCGCTGTCAGATTCCAAACACTTCTCGGAATGACTGATTTTATCCATTCCCCAAAGTAAATTGAAATAGCTGTACTCGTTATCGCCACTATGATACTGAGGATATCCCAGCAATACTTG
>CAYMHQ010000034.1:17801-18870 GCA_964390275.1 uncultured Coriobacteriaceae bacterium | reverse complement strand
CCGCGCCTCTACCTTTCCAATAGCCCGTCGAGGAAACCGGGCGTGAGGTAGTCCTTGATCTTCGCGAGGGTGTCGGCGTTGGTCACGGCGCGGCCAGGGGCGCTGTACTCGGTCAGGGCCATCGCGCACCAGGTGACGCCGCGCAGGCAGGTCGCCGTGAGATATCCGCCGAGTCGTTCGCGCAGGCCGTCGAGGGGGAACCTCCCGTCGACGGCCTGCGCGTAGAGGTCGACAAACTCGTCGACCTGGGGCTGCGTCAGGATGACGTCGGTCTTCCAGAACGTGGTGGTCGGCGCGAGAAAGTGGGCGAGGTCCTGCTCGACCTCGCCGAGGACGGGCTTCTCCCAGTCGACGAGGTGGCCGCGCTTCTGCTGGTCGCGTTTGACGGAGGCTGGTTGGCCCGACCCGTCGTCGTTCCCTGCATCCTCGATGAGGAAGTTGCTTGAGTTGACCTCGGTGTTCACGATGTGGCGCTGGTCCCATGCAGGCTCCGGGCGGCGGAGGTCGTCGTCCGCGATGCGGCGGACGCGGGCGAAAAGGGCGTCGATGCGTCGCAGGACCTGCGGGTCCGCCTGGGACCATGCCTGGTAGACGGCGTACATCTCGCCGCACTCTCGCGCGATGTCGGCGATGGGATGGGGTGGCGCGACCAGCGGGGTGCTTTCGGGCGAGGCGGGGACGGGGACCGCGTGGACGTCGGCGAGGATGCGCGCGGCCTCGGCGAGGTCGGTCTCGTAGCGCAGCGCCCTCCCCGGGAGCCATTCCTCCACGCCGACTCCGTAGGGCAGCCGCGTCCGTGAACCGTCGACGTACAGGGGGCGCGGGGTTCGGCCGCTCGGCTCGAGCAGGCGCAGCGCCGCGAACTCGTAACCGATCTGGTCGTCGAGGTGCATCTGGGAGCCGAGGTTCACGCGCAGCAACAAGCGCCGTGGGGCGGCCGGGCCGTGCGAAGCGGCCGGGGTGTCCGGGAGGCTCGCGGGACTGTCCCCTGGCACCTCGAACGCGAAGTTGACGTTGTATTCTCCCTGCGCAAAGGGGGTGAGCGTCAGCAATGTTTCACGTGAAACAC
>CAYMHQ010000034.1:0-17701 GCA_964390275.1 uncultured Coriobacteriaceae bacterium | reverse complement strand
GCGCCGTTCGCGACCGTCCCCTCGAGCGCGCTCGTCGCCTTGAAGCACGAGGCCACCTCGGGCGAGGAGGGGGAGAGCAGGATTTGGTCCGGCGTGCCGACCTGGACGAGGCGACCGTGCGAGAGGTACGCGACGCGGTCGCTCATCGTGAGGGCTTCGAGCGGGTCGTGGGTGACCATGAGCATCGTCGTCGCCAGGTCGTCGTGCAGCTGGAGCACGAGCGCGCGCATGTCCTCGCGGAGCGCCTCGTCGAGTCCGCTGAACGGTTCGTCGAGCAGCACCGCGCGCGGACGGGGGACGAGGGCGCGGGCGAGGGCGACCCGCTGGCGCTGGCCTCCCGAGAGCTCGTTCACGCGCCGCGCCCCAAAGCCGCCCAGCTGGACGCGTTCGAGCATCTCGTCGGCCCGTTCGCGTCGTTCGGTCTTGGCAACGCCGCGAACCTTAAGCGGAAAGGCGACGTTGTCGAGCACGCTCATGTTGGGGAACAGGCGCGAGTCCTGGAAGACCATCGTCACGTCGCGGCGCTCGGGCGGGAGGTCGTCCACCGCCTTCCCGTCGAAGAGGACCGACCCGCCGCTCTGCACCGTCAGCCCGCTCAGGATGTTGAGCAGCGTGCTTTTACCGGCGCCCGAAGCGCCGAGCACCGAGACGAACGACCCATGTTTCACGTGAAACGTTACGCCGTCAAGCACGGTGGTGCCCTTGATGACGAGTGATATGTCGTCGAAATCGATTCTCATAGCGCCCTTCTATCCAGTGTGACCGTCCTGCTTGCCCGTTCCACGTGCCTGTCCCGCACGACTATCCGGCGTAGAGCTCCTGGGCCTCCACGGGCCGGACCTTGCGCAGCAGCAGCTCGAACAGCAGGAACACCGCGAGCGTGATGAGGATGAACGCGAGGCCGTACGCGCCCGCTACGGTCCGGTCGCCCCCCGAGAGATAGGGGAAGAGGACGGTGGCGAACGTCTTGACCTTTCCGCCGCCGATGAGCAGCGTGAGGAAGTACTGCGAGAACGACAGGATATACCCCATCGACATTGAGGAGACGAGCCCCGGCGCGAGTGACGGGAGCGTGACATGCCAGACGGTTCGCGCCCAGCCGGCTCCCAGAGTGCGGGCGGCCTGCTCGAGCCGGGTGCCGGCGCCGCGGGTGACGTCGGTCATGATGGCCGTCGCGTACGGCAGCGCGATGATCGAGTGCGAGAGAACGACTCCCGGGACGGTCCCCGAGAGCCCGATGCGCAGGAACGCCACCTGGACGCCCATCGCGAAGACTGTCGAGGGGATGAGGAAGGGAAGCAGCACGCCGAACTCGAGCAGCGACCGTCCGCGCCATTCGTGCAGGCAGATGGCTCGTGCGGCCAGGGTCGCCGCGACCGTGGCGACGAACGCGCTGGCGAGTGCGATGCCGATGGACCCCGCGACTACCCCCAGCCCGATGCCCTGACTGCCCGAGAGGACGAGCTCGGCCCCGCGCGTCGTGAGGGCGGTCGGGGTCAGGCTCGGCCAGGGCCACGCCGAGGAGAACGCCCACACGGCAATCACCGCGATGGGGATGAGGACGACTGCCGTGTGCACGCCCACGAACACCCGCGCCCAGAGCCTGCCCGCGCCTCCGCCTCCGTTGCGTCGCCCGGTTGCTTTCTCGCTTCCCTGCTCGACTGCCTTCCCGCGTGTTTCGCTCATCGCCGGTCGCCTCCCTCGCCGTTTCGACGCTCGCGCCTCAGCAGCACGAAGTACAGGAGCGCCGCGATCGAGCAGAGCGCGGCCGAGATTCCGTTGAGCGCCATGGCGTAGCAGCGGTTCACGATGTCGGGGTCCTGGAACTCGATGTAGGCGAGCACGGGCAGGGCCTTGGGGGTAGTGGGGCCCAGCAGGAACGGGACCTCGTACGACCCGAGCGCGAACACGAACACGACGAGGAACGCTCGGAGCGCGGCCGGGGCGCACAGGGGGAGCGTGACGTCAAAGAACGCCTGCCGCCGGCTCGCGCCGCACGTGAGAGCCGCCTCCCCGAGCGACGAGGAGACGTGCGCCATGACGGTCACCGTGCAAAAGGCCAGGTAGGGGATCTCCTTCCACGCGTAGACGAGGATGATGCCCCATCCCGAGGCCGCGCCCACCACCGAGGAGAAGTCGGCCGGCGTCTCGACGAGTCCCACGACGTGGAGCAGGCGGGCGGCGAGTCCCGAGCCCGAGAAGATGAACGCGACGGCCATTGCGACGAGCGCGTGCATCGTCATGATGGGAATCTGGAGCGCGACGAGCTGGGCGAACCTCCCCGTGCGCAGCCGGGTGAGCGCCGCCGCGAGCGCCACGCCGCCTACCAGGGCGATCGCCGAGGAGAGGAGCGAGACGTACAGGCTGAAGCCGATGGACGATGCGAGGTCTGAGCGGGTGAGCGCCTGCGTGTAGTATTCGAGCGTGGGCGTCGTCATGTCGAGGAACGGCATGATGCCGAACCCCTGGAGCACCCCGCCCACCACACCGTAGACGAACACCGCGACAAGCAGCGCCGCGGGGAGGGCGAGCGCGTAGGGGGCGAGCCGTGCGCGGATGGCCCTGCGGGACACGGCCGCCGCGCCCGTCTTCCGGGTCGGTCGTGCTCCTTGCGGCGTCATGTTGCCCATGCGGCCCCTTTCGAAAACCGCCCCGGGCACCGATTCCCGCCGCGTTGCGCGGCTGTCGATGCTCGGGGCGGCCTGTCTCGTCTTGTTACTCGTCTTGTTGCTCAGTCTACTTGCCGGGGACCTCGTCGAGCCAGAGCTGCTCGATGAGCGGGATGACGGGGCCGGCGGCCTCGGCGATGCGCACGGCGAGCTTGTCCTCGAGGGCGACCTGCGCGCTGCCCAGCTCGACCGCCGCGAACGCCTCCTGCTGGTCCTCGGGCAGCTTGTCGAGGTCGAGCACCGTGATGTTGCCGAGCGTCTCGTACTGGTCGAGCTGCATCTCCGGGCTCATGACCTCGTTGATCGCGACCATGGCGGCCGCCTTGTGCGGGGCCTTGTCGGCGATCGCCATGTAGTTGGTGTTGCCCACGGTGCCGGTGTCGAACAGGAACGTCTTGGTGGTCTGGGGGAGCAGGCCGTTGTCGACGTCGGACTGCGGGTCGCCGTAGCCCATGTTCATCACAAGCTCGCCGTCGGCGTACATCTGGCCGACCGTCGTGGAGCTCGCCGGGAACGTCGCGCCCTCCTTCCACAGGTAGGGGTTGAGCGTGCGGAGATACTCGAGGCCGGGCTCGATGATCTCGCGCACCTCGTCGACCGTCGCGTCGGCCATCTGGGAGAGCTTCTCGAACTCCTCCTTGCCGATGACGCCGGCGATCAGGCACGAGATGAACGCGGTGCCGGTGAAGTCGCCGGGCTCGGGGTAGGTGACCATGCCCTTGTGCGCCTTGCAGAACTCGAGGAACTCCTCGGGAGTCTTGGGAACGTCGGTGATCTGCGCGCCGTCGACCCACATGCACATCTGCGCCTTGGCGTACGGGGCCTCGTACCCCTCGACCGCGCTGCCAAAGTCGTAGGCGATGTCGGCCGCCTCGGCGTCGACATACTGGTTGAAGCTGGGGAGATACTGCGTGAACGGCCCCCACAGGAAACCGTTGTCGCGCGCCGTGGCGAAGTTCTCGCCGTTGATCCAGATGAAGTCGATGGCGCTCTCTGCCGCGCCGGCCTGCTTCTCGCCCGAGAGCTGGGTGAGGATGTCGTTGATGTCCATGCCGACGAGGTTGAGCGTGATGTCGTAGCGCTCCTTGAGGCGCGGCGCGAGCACGGTCTCGATCCAGCTGTTGCGGGCGTCGTCGCCGCCCCAGCCGTACCACGAGACCTCCTGCCCCTTGGCCTCGGCAAGCACGTTGTCCCAGGTAGAATATGCCGAGCTGGAGTCCGAGCCCGAGTCGGCGGCGCCAGCCTCGGCCGCGGCGGAATCCCCGGAGGTCTCGGCCGCGCACGCCTCGAAGATGTTGAACGCGGCCAGGTGGCTCAGCGCGACGGCGCCGGCGAGCCCGGTCGCCCCCAAGACGAACTGACGGCGGCTGGCGCCGCGGGTCTCGGCGGTGTTCTGTTCCATGTGACGCGTCTCGCTCATATCCGTCCTCGTTTCTCTCAACCCTCTGCGCCTCTACAGTGCGCACATGCGATATCCTGCGGTGACGATGCGCCGGCAGACGTGCCGCGTGACCTGTCGCGTGGCGGGACACCGGTTGTGCCGCATCGGGCGAATTGTAACGTGTGGGCGTGGTTATATCAATCTAACTGTAGAGTCTATTACAATTGCCAATAATTACAACGAGGAGGCTGTCGGCGAGATGAGTGACCAGGCAGCAGGCGAGAGGGTCGGCAGGGCGGCTGGCGCGGCGTCCGGCGAGACGGCCGACATGGCGGCCTACGAAAGGAGCGGGCACATGAAGAAGCGCGTCGTTGTGGTCTGCGACAACACGATGGGGATCCCCGGCGGGGAGATTGACGACGGACTCGCGATCCTCTACCTGCTCGGACGCCCCGACGACGTCGAGATCGAGGCGATCTGCACCACGCACGGCAACGACACGACCGCGAACACGTTCCGCGCCACGTGCGAGCTGATCGCCGACCTCGGCCTCTCCGGCCAGGTGCCTGTGCTGCGCGGCGCCGACGCGGGCCTTGGGGGCGATTCCGAGGGCGGTCCCGAGGGCGCTGGCCTCTCCGACGCAGCGCGGTTCCTCGTCGACGCACCCCGCGGCCTCTCGCTGCTTTCCCTCGGCGCCACGACCGACCTCGCCGCCGCCGAGAGGTTCGCCCCCGGGACGCTCGCCCACTACGCCGAGGTGTGCGCGATGGGCGGCGTCACGCGGACCCTCATCGTGGGCGGCAAGATCATGGACGAGCTCAACCTCTCGGTCGACGCCGCCGCCACCTACACCGTGCTCTTCGCCGCGCACACCGTCGCCCGTCCCGGTGCCTGCCTCAGCGCTGACACTCCCGGTGTTTCCGGCCCCCGTACCAGCGCGAACATCCTCATCGCCGATGCGCACGACTGTCTGCCCGCAACCTTTGGCATGCGCGAGTTCTTCGACCGGCTGGGCCGTCCCGGCATGCCCGGCGCCGAGATGCTCGACCGGCTGTGCCGCCCGTGGATGGAACATGCGGCGACCGCGTGGAACGTCGAGGGGTTCGTGGGGTGGGACGTCCTCGCCGCGGTTGCGGTGGCGCAGCCGGAGCTCGTGAGCCTGCGCAGCTACGACGTGCTGCTGAACGAGCGGATGCTGAGGGTCGGCCTTCTCGAGGGCGCCTCGGCCGCCGACGTCCCGCCGGAACTCGTCGCGCCCATCCGCCTCGTGTCCATCCCCGACCCGGCGCGCCTCATCGAAGAGGTGTACCGCGCATGGGAGCGGGCGCTGGCGAGACTGTTCTGACGGACGGCCCTGGGTTCGCGGCCCGGGGGCAAGCGGCTCAGCAGACGGACGCCGCCTCGCCATTCGCGCGCGTATACGCGTCCCTAAGCCATGCGTTGAACGCGGTATCGTTGACGAGCGGGTCTACAAGCAGATTCTGCTCGACAAGCTCGAGGTCAACATGGGCGTGGTGATGGAGAACGCCGTGGCGCAGATGCTGCGCGCCTCAGGGCACAAGCTGTACTTTTACGCCAACCCGAGCCGGGACGACGCGAAGAGCCGCATGGAGATCGACTTTCTCATCGCGAAGTCGTCCGTCACGAACCGGCACAATACCTCGCCCATCGAGGTGAAGTCGAGCGTCCGTTACACGCTGTCGTCGCTGCGGAAGTTCATCGACAAGTACCCCGCGCAGCTCCACACGCCGTACGTGGTGCATCCTGCCGACCTGAAGGTGGAGAACGGAATCACGTTTGTCCCGCTGTACATGGTGCCGTTCCTGTAGGGCTCGCCTGCGGTTGATGGCGGCGGATGCTGGCGGCAGGCGACACCGGCAGACGGCAGCGGCTGTTCTCAGACGGCCAAAGATGCCAATCTTCCCCTGAATCCGGAGAAGATTGGGCCCAATCTTTACCAAATCCAGGGGAAGATTGCTTCGCTTTCACTTCGATGTCGCGGGTTTGGGTAGCGCTTGGCGGCCTGCTGACCTACCGCGCGCCCATCCTCATCCGCTCGATGAGCTCGGCGCGGCTGTGGAGGCCCATCTTCTGGTAGACGGCGTGCGTGTGCGACTTCACGGTGGAGTTGCTCACGCACAGCGCCTCTTCGATTTGCTGGGCGGTCATGTCCTGGGCGAGGAGCGCGAGGACCTCCTCCTCGCGGCGGGTGAGGCCGTACTCGTAGGCCGCCTGCGAGCACGCGAGGGTGAGGAGCTGGCTTGCCGATGGCGCTCCCGGCCATGCGACCGCGCCGCCCGAAGCCCCTGAAGTCCGCGAGGCCCCCGCTCCCGTCATGCCTGCTACCGTGCCTATCCCGGCGGCTTTCCCGGCTTCCGCTCCGCCCCGCTCGACACCCCAGGTGATTTCTCCGTCTCGTCTCCAGCTGAGGGCCACAAAGCACACGCACACGGCGAGCGCCATGGCGGCGACGAGGAGGACGAGGGGGTCGCGGTCCCACGGCGAGCCCTTGAACGCGAGGAGAGCGCCCGCCAGAAGCGCCATGCTGCCGGCGGCCTTTGCGAGTCCGAACAGGTAGAGGGCGCTCGTGCCGTAGCGGAAGGCGATGTTGCAGAGCGCCGCGGCGATGAAGACGCCGAACAGCGTGTCGCCCGCGTGGGTGAGGAGCGTCGCCGGGATTCCCCACGTCGCGCTGTCGAGCAGCAGGCCGAACAGCCCCGCGAGCGTGAGGGGGAACGCGAACGCCACGAGGGGCCAGAGGTCGAAGCCCAGGTTGAAGCGCCGAATCGCCACAAAGAGCACGATGAGGCACACGAGCACGCCGACGGTCGCCCACGAGCGGTCCGCGGCGGGGAGTACGTCGCGCGCGAACACGTTGGCGAGGGTGAACGTCGCCATGAGCGCGACGGGTGCGAGAAGGAAACGGGGCTTCGAGTCGCGGTTGCCGGCGGAAGTCGACTCGGTCGCCGGGTGACCGCCGGCTGCCGCTCCGCCAGTCTCTTTCGCCTCCTCGGCTTCTGTCCCCTCGGCATCCGCCCCGAGCAGCGCGTCCGCCTTGAGCAGCGCCGCGAGGGTGACGAACGGCAGCACGACGAGGGTGCAGGCGATCGCCATAAGGGAGGAGTTCAGGCTCGCCACCAGCGAGACCGCGGCGTGCAGGACGTTCGCGCCGAGGAAGAGGACCACCATGCGGCGCAGGCTGAGGCGGGCGAAGAGCTCGATCCACGCCATCCACAGGACGCTCGGGCACACGCTCCCCACCAGGCAGAAGAGGACGTGCGCGGGAATCTGCAGGTTATCGGACAGTCCCAGGATGTAGAGGCCCTCGACCACGCACTGCACGACGAGGGCGAGCGCGCAGACCACCATGAGCGGGCGCCTCGACGCCAAGCCTCGCAGGCGCGACGCGAACAGGGCGACGAGCAGAAAGACGGCCGCCTCGAGGCAGCGCTGGATGACGAGCGGCGCGTAGCCCCAGCCCACGGCCGGCATCCGGCTGCCCATGAGGCTCTGCAGGGTCACGATGCTGAGCAGCGCGCCGAAGCCCACCACCAGGCAGGCGTCCCTCGTCGTCTGTTCCGTGCCGCGCGAAGGCGTCATGGGGTCTCCCGTCTCGTCACCCGGAGTCGCTGTTCGCGACTGTCGTTCACGAAGGTGACAAATGTCGGCCTTCGGGCGCAAGTATGCCACAACGGCGGGGAGCGGGGGACGAGGCGGCTGAGCTGGCAGAATGAGCGCAAGGTTGAGAAACATCGAACCTGCGGCGGGCGGAAGTCGTACCTCCTCAACCCTGCTTTTTCGCGGGTGGAGGGCTATCACTTGGAGTCGTCACGGCGGGCGGCGCCGGGCCGCGGGACGTGTGCGTATGCCTCGCGCACCGCGCCTCTCGGCCCCGCGCCCCGCCCGCCGCGCGCCAACTCAGGATTCCGTCGCTTTCAGACCGAACTGACCGAAAGGATGCGTCACATGATCGATCGCAGGGATTTCGTCAAGGGTTCCACCGCCGTCGTCGCGGCAGCCGCCATGAGCGGGTCGGCCGTCGCCGCGCTCGCCGACGCCGCCGCGAGCTACACCCCCGGCACGTACACCGCCGGCGGCCAGGGCGTGGGCACCGTCACCGTCGAGCTCACGTTCGACGAGTCCTCCATCACCGCCGCCACCGTCGACGTCTCCGGCGAGACCCCCTGGGTGGGCGGCCAGCTGGGCGAGACCCTTGCGGCCGCGCTCGTCGAGAAGCAGGACGGCACCGTCGACGTGATCTCGGGCGCCACCATGACCTGCGAGGGCGCCATGCGCGCCGCCGCCGCCTGCATCGCGCAGGCCACCGGCGCCGAGGCCCCCGCGACCCCCGGCGCGTGGGACGACTCCTCCGATGAGAACTGGCTCGGCAGCGAGCCCGCCATCGACGAGGCCGCCATCACCGAGACCTGGGACACCGACATCCTCATCTGCGGCGCCGGCAACTCCGGGTGCGCCGCGGCCGCCTTCGCCGCCAAGAACGGCCTGAACTTCCGCCTCATCGAGAGCGCCGGCGTGGTGCAGGACACCCGTCACTGGTACGGCGCCATCGACTCCTCCGCCGCCCAGGAGGCCGGCTGCGAGCCCGTCGACCGCCGCAAGCTCCTCTCCGAGATCAGCCGCTACGCCTCCGGCAAGTGCGACCAGCGCGTCGTGCGCATGTGGATCAACGAGTCGGCCGCCATGCACGACTTTGTCGCCAGCATCGCCGCCGCCGAGCCCTACAACTACTCGTTCAAGTTCACGAGCGGCGAGTCGGCCCACTGGCCCGAGTCCTGCGCCGAGGAGAACAGCGTCTACTTCTTCCCCGAGCAGGAGGTCGCGTGCCTCGGCTGGGAGAAGTCGCGCAACATCGTGTTCCAGGAGGCCATCGAGGGCGCAGGCTACACCATCGACTTCAACACCGCGCTCGTGAAGCTCGAGAAGGACGAGACCGGCCGCGTGACCGGCGCCATCGCCCAGAACACCCAGGACTGCCACTACATCCGCATCAACGCGGCGGCCGGCGTGCTGCTCGCGTGCGGCGGCTACGACGGCAACCCCACGATGATGGACGCGCTCGACCCGCTCTCGGCCGCCGTCACCACCTGCTACAACTACAGCCCGCGCGACCGCGGCATGGGCATTCGCGCTGCTCTGTGGGCCGGCGCCTGCCTGCAGGCCGAGCCCGCCTCGATGCTGTTCGACCGCGGCCTGGTCGCCCCGGGCGTCGACGCCGGCTACCACGCGAACCCCGCGGCTCCCGGCGGCAAGGAGTTCCCGGGCACGCTCAAGCAGTACTTCCCCGGCACGCAGCCCTTCCTCAAGGTCAACCGCCGCGGCGAGCGCTTCATGAACGAGTCGCAGACCTACGACAACGCGAACTTCGCGGCCTACAACCAGCCCGGCCACGTGTACTGCCAGATCATCGACGCCAACGCCGACGCCGACGTGGATCGCTTCCACACCGTGGGCTGCTCCGCGGGCGTGCAGAACGGCAACATGATCCGCAGCGTCGAGGGCCAGGTGGAGGCCGGTCTGGTGATGAAGGCCGACACGCTCGACGAGCTGGCCGACAAGCTGGGCTTTGAGGGCGAGGCCAAGGAGACCTTCCTCGCCACCTGCGAGCGCTACAACGAGATCTACGACGCCCAGTACGACGAGGACTTCGGCAAGCCCTCGTGCCGCCTCTCCGAGCTGCGCACCGCTCCCTTCTACGGCGCGTGGCTGGGCGCGAGCCTGCTGTGCACCATGCAGGGCATCCTCATCAACGAGGACGCGCAGGCCATCGACGAGGCCCGCGAGCCCATCCCCGGCCTCTACTGCTCGGGCAACAACGCGGGCAGCTTCTTCGCGAACAACTACCCCTGCGTCCTCCCCGGCACCCGCTGCGGCTCGGCCATGGTCCAGGGCATCCACGCCGTCAAGCAGATGGCGGGTATCGCGTAAGGCGAGCCACGCAAGGCGAGCAAACTAGCAGGTAAAACAGGCAAAAGAGGAGCCCCGGGGCGGTCGAGATGGCCGGCCCGGGGCTCTTTGTTAGTTGAGACTTCAACCTACCCGTCGCACCGCGCCTTCGCCCCGCGTCTGTCGTACACGACCTTGCGCACGCGCAGAACGGCATAGAGCGCCACGAGCACGACGTACACGGCAAAGCTGGCGACGCCCTTGCCCGACCCTCCCAGGGCAGATCCTCCCAGGAAAAAGCCGATGTGCACGATATAGAGGGCCACCATGAGGTAAGAGAGGCGCTGAATCGCCTTCCAGATCCCTGCGTCCATGCGGGTGCGCACCCTCTTGAACGAGGTCACGCCCAGAACGATGAAGATTGCCGCGAGCACGAACGCCACCACGATGGAGGCCATCACGTTAGGCTTGAGGTGCGCCCCGCCGATGAGGCGGGGCGCGTAGCTCGGCACGAACACGACGAGGTGCCCCAGGATGAAGATGAACGACAGCACCGACAGCTCGCCGCGCACCGGGCGCCACCTGCGCTTGAGCGGGTTGCCGCCGTCCATGCAACCTGTGAACATGACGATGCCGAGCAGAATGGACGACAGGTAGCCCTTCTGCAGCACGAACGTGAGGCCGCGCACCCCGTTGAGGTCGGCACCCGATGCCACGGCAAGCGTGTAGGTGGCCACAAGCGCGAGAGCCACAAGGTAAAACGGCAGCGGGTGGGCCCGCAGGGGGCGGGCGAGCGGGAATGCGAGCAAGAGCGCCGCCGCCAACGAGACAGCGAGCGCCACGACGTCGGCTCCGCCCATCGCCTTATGCCACCGCCGCTTCGGCCCCGACGCCCGCAGGCGCACCGGCGACGCCGCAGGGCTCTCCCGCAGGCAGGCCCTCGCCTGCCTGCAGCTGCGCGGCTACCTCGCACAGCAGCTCGCGGCTCTGCTCGGCCGCGCCCAGCACCACGAGCAGCATGCCCGTGTAGAACGTCGTCTTCGCGTACTCGCACGCAGTCTCGTACAGGTCGCCCACCCAGTTGAGCAGGTGTGCATCGATGAACTCCACTTGGCGCCTGACGTTGGCCGCAAGCGCGGGCAAGTCGCTTGCGGCCAGGGCCTCGCGGGCCTTGCGGCACATGTGTGAGACATACTCAAGCTCGAAGGAGAGATGGTCTTCGGGCTCGTGCAGGTCGGGGTTTACCTTGAAGCCGTCGGCCAAAAAGCGGCGCACCACGTCGTCACGCGCGGCCTGCATCATGAGGTGCTCCTCACTCGTGAAGACCGACTCGTAGGGCACTGCGGTCAGCTTCTCGCTGCCGAAGATGCCCGCCGCCAGGAACACGCGGGCATACTCCACGGCGAGCTGCGTGCGGATGTCGCTCGAGGCAAAGCTGAAGAACCGCCGTATGCGCGCATAGCCGCGGTCGAGCGTGTCGCTGCCCGTGTCGCGCGGCCACTCCTGCCCCTTAAGCGCCTCGATGGCGCCCTCGTTGAGCTCGCGAAACAGCATCTGTGACAAAAACCGGTACGTCTGCTCGCTTGCCTGGAGATACTCGGCGAACTCTGCCTTGTCGATCATGGTCGTCTCCCTCATCCTCGTTTGCACATCGTTCCAAAACACCTGCCCAAAGGTCGACGCAGTCCCCGCCCCCGCCCCTCGCTCTGCTAGTCGAGTGACCCTTCGGTGATCACATACTTCTCCTGCTTGTTCACCGTCACCTCAAAGTCCTCGTAGCGCCACTCGCCGAACTTGGGCGAGAGGATGTAGCAGGTCAGAGGTCCGTTGCCGCTGTCGGGCAGCTGGTGGATGGAGTCGGGGTCGGCCGCGGCCAGGGCCTTGCTGGCATCAGACTCGGGGTCGTCGAGGTCGCCGAAAAAGCGGGCCTTGCCAGGGCAGTTTTTCACGCACGCGGGCTTCTCGCCGGATGCGCGCAGGTCCTTGCACAGCGTGCACTTCTGCACAATGCCCAGCTCGTCGTTGTAATCGCGCACGTCGTAGGGGCAGGCGTCCATGCACAGCTTGCAGCCGATGCATGCCTCCTCGTTCACGAGCACCACGCCGTCGTCCTCATCACGGTACGACGCACCGGTGGGGCATACGTTCACGCAGGGGGCGTTCTCGCACTGCTGGCACTGCTTCGAGAGCCACCAGGTCTTTACGTTGGGGAACTCCCCGTAGGGCTCCACCTGGTACAGCTTGTTCCAGTGATGGCCCAGGGCCACACCGTTCTCCATCTTGCACGCCAGCTCGCACGAATAGCAGCCGATGCAGCGGTCCACGTTGATAACCAGGCAGTTACGCGCCATAGACGGCATTACCTCCTCCGGTGTTCTCCGAGGGCTCAGGCAGCCACGGAGTGAAGTCTGTCGGGTCGAGCCAGACGCCCTCGGGCGCCGAGTCGGCCTTGGTGATGTTGATCTGGATGCCGCGCAGGACGTAGGTGCCGTATACGTCGTTGAAGGGGCACTCGTCGTTGTTCTGCGTCAGCACGTTGATGTTCATTGCCTGCCAGGCGCGGTTGGGGTCGTCGGAGTCGAGCAGCTCCGGGAACCAGTAACGCTCCTGGTAGATGACCTTGGGTGCCACCGATTTCGTGACGCGAGCAAGGCCCTGGGTGCGGCCGCGCTTGCTCTCGAGCCACAGCCAGTCACCGTCCTGCACGCCGATCTGTGCCGCGGTCTCGGGGTTGATCCAGGTCTCGGGCACGGGGCACAGCTCGCGCGTCCAGGGGGTGTTGCGCACGGTGCCGTGGTGGAACATCGGCAGGCGGCCCTGGGTGAGCGTGTAGGGGTACGCCGCGTCGTAGCCCGGGTCGCCCTCGATGGGAGACTCGTAAGGCTCCAGGTAGTAGGGCAGCGGGTTGTAGTTGTTGGAGAGCGGGAACACGTCGGTGGCCGGCTCCATGGTGCCCGTGCCGTCGATCGACCCGGTGAGGCCCAGCAGGATGTTGCCGTCGAAGTAGGGCTCACAGCGCTTCGAGGTGGTGTTGAAGCCCGCGGGCAGGCCTGTCTCGTCATCGATGAACAAGTGGGAGTTGTACGACTTCTCGGCGTACTCCTCGATGCTCTGGTACTCGCTGGGCGCCTGCGCTTCGAAGGTCTTCCAGTCCCAGTCGTCATGACCGTAGTAGAAGCTGCCCACGAAGTAGCCCACATAGTCCATGTACTCCTCGTAGGTCTTCCAGTAGGTGCCGTAGAACTTGCCCGCCACCTCGGGGTCGAACGAGTCGATGGCGCGCTGATGGCCGCGCTTGGCCAGGCCCGCGGCCAGCCACGACCAGTGCATGCACTCGTCCACTGCCTCGTAGAGCTGCGTGCAGGCACGGCGGATGCCGTAGGTGTTCAGGCGGTCCTGGGCGTAGTTCGTCTCAAGCCACTCGGCCGTGGGGAGCACGTAGTCGGCCAGGCAAACGCTCGTCGTGGTCCAGTGCATGTACATGTGCACGTTGAGCTCGGTGGTCATCATCGCGTTATAGAAGCGCGTGGCATTGCCGATCATCGCAAGCTTGTTGCCCGAGCGCTCGATCCAGATGCGCGGACGGTAGGGCTCGCCGGTCTCGATGGCCTTGAGCACCGTGGGGATGTGTGAGGCGAGCCAGTGGCCCAGACCCTTGTGCTCCACGTAGCCCAGGCGGGCGTTGGCCTCCTCCTCGGGCATGCGCAACGGGTGGTCGGGATGGTGCAGGCCGAACGGCTGGACCACGTAGTTGCACGGCTCGACGTAGCATGGGCGGTTCTGCACGATAGAGCCGGGCTGACGGATGCAGCCCATGAGGATGTCAAGGATGGCGTCGCCCTGGGCGGCCTGGGCGGAGTTGATCGTCTGGTCGGTAGCCACGCCGAGCGACACGCCGGCGTTGGGACAGCCCTCAACGTAGAGGTTGATGGCCTCCTCGATCTTGTCGGCCTCAAGCCAGCACACCTCGGCGGCCTTCTCGAGCGTCCACTCGCTCACGTGCTCCTTCATAATCTGGAACGCCGTGCGGGCCGTCTCGCCGTTGGGCAGCTCGAACGTGCCGAACATCTCGGGGTCGATGGAGCCGTCGGAGGGGAAGGGGTAGGGCATGGCCACGGCGGAGTCGGTGTTCTTGTCCCACACGACGTACTCGTCGTCGGCACCCAGGCCCAGCTCGGAAGCACGGTAGGTGAGGCGGGTGTCCTCATGCACGAGGAAGGGCAGGTTGGTCCACTCGCGGCAGAAGTCCTGGTCCCACAGCTCGTTCTCGATGATGTAGTTGATCCAGCACAGCATGAGCGCCACGTCGGTGCCGGGGCGGATGGGCAGCCACACGTCGGCGCGCGCCGCGTCGGGGGTGAGGCGTGGGTCGATGACGACCGTCTTCATGCCGGCGTTGCGCAGGTCGGTGACCGCGCGGCCCGTGGAGCCGATGCCGTGGTAGGACGGACCCACGCCCCACATGACGTAGGTCTTGGTGGGGGTGCACTTGTCATCGGGCAGGATGCCGGGCAGGTACACTTCGGTGACGGGGCCGTCGGCGAGCGACGTGTCGGCCGTGCCGTTCAGGCAGAACTCCATGTGGTTGCGCGGCAGATAGCACTGGGCGCAGCCCGGCTCGAAGAAGTTGCCGCCGCCCCACACCGACAGGAAGCGCGCCGGCGAGAAGAACTGCGGGTTGCCGCCGCCGCCGGTGGAGCACACGAGCGACTTGGGGCCTTCCTTCTGGTAATACTCCCACATGACGTCGCAGATCTCGTCGATGGCCTGCTCCCAGGAAATGCGCTCCCACTCGTTGGAGCCGCGCTCGCCCACGCGCTTCATGGGGTACTTGATGCGATTGGGGTTGTAGAGCGCCTGGATGCCCGCGAGGCCCTTGGCGCACACGCCGCCCTTGCTCATGGGGTCGTCGGGGTCGCCCTCGAGCTTGATGACCTTGCCGTCCTTGACGTGGGCGATCATGCCGCAGTTGTTGAGGCATGCGCGGCACATCGTGCGCAGCTTCTTGACCTCGCCCTCCTCTTCAGCCTTCGCCGGCGTCGCGGCGAGCAGGTTGGGGGCGGCATGCGTCGCCATAGCGGCAGCTGCCGCCCCGAAGGCGGCGAGACCGACGAAGCTTCGCCTGCTGATTGACTTAGCCAAAACTTCCTCCCTCTCTCACAGTGTCTCGTACGTATGAAAAACCCGCAGATACGCGGGGTGGTGCTACTTTGTTCGGTCAAGCATGCCCAGGCCGGCCTCGGTGATCCTCCAGGCCCCGTCGCGCCATTCGATACCGCCTGCCGACTCCAGCGCGTCGAAGAAGTACTGCGGGTAGATGGTGGTGTGGCCCTGCTCGTTGGGCTGCAGCTGGGGCAACGCCGCTATCTGTTCCTCGATGTCGGCGCGCGTGGCCCCGGCGGGATCGCTGCAGGCCCATAGCACGGCGGTGAAGACCTCCTCGTAACCGGGACGGTCCTCGTAGAGTGCGCTCATCGTCGCGCCGGGGGCATAGCGCTCCCGCAGGGCCTCGCCCTTCTCGGTGAGCGTCAGGCGCACCTCCACCTGGGCGTCGTCGGGCAGGCTCTCGTCGGTCTGCGCGTCCTCGAGCGTTCCGACGTAGGGCTCGCCGTCGATCACGACCTGCTCGGCCAGGCAGCGCCGCCGCACAAGGATGTCAACGACGGCGGACGGGCTGCGGCCGAACGCTGCGTGCCAGACCAGCTGCGCGGCGTCCTCGAGCTTGGTGCGCTCCTCGGAGTCGCCCGCCTGCTCGAAGAGGCCGAGCAGCACCATGGCGGGCTTCTTGAGATGTGGGTTGTCCTGGATGAGGTCGTGTTCTTCGATTGCCATCTTGCGTGTGCCTCCCTGCCTTGCGACCCTGCGCCTTGTCTGCGGCGCCAAGATGCACACTACAGGCACACCCCGGGGTGAGCGCATGGTCTGTCGGGTGGCGATTTTGCCCTCATCAGTGATGAGGCATGCGACCATCACCCCTGGCGAAGGTGACTAGTCAATTGACGTTTTGGCTGGTAGATAGCGTTTGTGCCCTGGTATAGGGCAACCTTTGGGGCAGGTCGGGGCAGAGTCTTCCGACATCCCCATGGCATGCGCGATCCCGGCTCGCAGGCGGCGCCTACCCCTGTGCGAGCCTGGCGAGCAGCTCCTTGCGGGAGTGAACGTCGAGCTTGGTGTAGATGGAGCGCACGTGACTGCGCACGGTGTTCTTGGAGATAAACAGGTCCTCGGAGATCCAGTTGGCCGAGTGCCCCTGGGCGAACAGCGCGATGACCTGCGCCTCGCGGGCGGAGATTCCCAGCTCGGCAGGGATGGCCGCGATGCGTGTCTCGAGCGCCACCGGGTCGAGGGCAAGCGCCTCGGGGTCGACCGCGGCGCCGGGAGTGTCCGCACGGTGGCCATCGGCCGCGGTCTCGCTGCCCCGGGTGTCCTGGCCAGCAAGCGCACCGCCCGGGACGGCCTCCCCGCGGCCCCCGTCGGCCTCGAGGCCGTCGCGCTTCCAGGTGAAGATGAACTTGATATCGGCGTCGGTGAAGACGAACACGAAGAGCGCCGCGATGGCCAGCATGAGAGCAGCCGTGACCACGAGCTTGGCCGAGGGGCTGTCGAGCAGGTCGGCGCAGGAGATGCCAAGCCACCACGAGGCGGCCGAAGATCCCAGGTAGGTGGCCTGGCCGATGCCAAACGCCCGAACCGGCGAGAAACCGAAGCGAAACGCCGTGTACGCCATAAGGCAGGTGAACATCATCCAGAGGAGCTCTTTGCCGATGCCGAGGTACACGAGGTTGACGCCGAACGCCGACGAGAACACGACGGCGACGCCCAGCACCACAAGCGCAGCGTAGACGCGCCGCACCGATCGCACGATGTCGCCCGAGTTGACCATAAGGACGATGGCAAGCGACACCACGCTCACGATGAAGGCCGTGACCGCCCCGGCCTGCGCGTAGGCGACGTCGTCCATGGAGGCCGAGGCGATGCCGCGCGCAAAGCCCGCGGTAACGGACACGACTGCCGCCGCGACAACGAGGCGCGTGTAGGAGCGCATCCCGGGGGCACGGCGGCCTCGCGCGCGGCAGCCCTGCGCAACGAGAAGCTCGTCTGCCGGGAAGGGGTCGTCGCCGGGCATGATGAAGAGCAGGGCGCTGACCAGGGGCATCGCCGCGATGAAGGTCGGCTGCCAGGCAGCGGGGACGCCCACTCCCATGAAGTAGAAAAACGCTGCGAACACAAGCGCGGCGAAGCCGGCCGTGAGGACGTCGCGCCGGCCGAGCGTACCGTACGCCTCGCCCGTCTTGAGCGCCAGCACCGAGGTGCCAACGCCCGTGAGGACCGCCCCGACCGCGAAGGCCGGGAAGGGCTCCAACCAGGGCGCGACGGCGATGAGCAAGCTACCGACCACCCCCAGGCAGCTCACCCCGACGACGAGGGCCCGCCGGCCGAGCAGCGGTGTGGCATTGCGCCAGAGGGCCGCGGCCGCCAGCAGCACGCACATGATGGCAGGTGTTGAGTAGAGGTACATCGAGCCGACCTGCCGCGCGAGCGAGACGTCGCCGACAGGCCACCACGCATAGAGCCCCGTGCCCGTGTAGCACAGCCAAATCCACGCCCACCATGCCCCCAGGCCCAGGTAGCGCAGGTAAGGCCACTGCTCGGCAAGGTGATGCATACCCTCGGTGTATTTAGAAGCCAGGTGACGGCCCATCGTGAAGTTCCCCCTTAAAGTCCGTATGCGACGGCACAGGGCATG
>CAYMHQ010000033.1:7130-19225 GCA_964390275.1 uncultured Coriobacteriaceae bacterium | reverse complement strand
GCAGTTGGAAGACAGCTGTCGAGAGCGCTCTTTGCTGTTCTATCCGCCGGAGGAAGGAGGGGCAGGAAGGCTATGACCCGTATGGCTGGTAGCGGCGGCGATCTGGTCGTGCGGCTTCACGACAGGCGCATCGGGAAGCTGCGGCGAGTCCCGAAACGGCTCATGCGGGGCATTGGGACTGCCTAGCGCTTCGCACATCATTCATGTGACGCCGTGCGGCGCCGCAAAGGTATGCTGTGCCGCATGTCTGGGCGTCTATCTGAGGAGGTCTTTGCGGATGTCGGGTCAAGAGGGTCTTCGCGTCGTCGTCCGGATTCCGCTCGGTTCCCGTGCGGGAGGTATGCCGAGCGAGGGAGTCGTCCGTGCAGACGCCGCCGCGTTCGAGGCGTACGCCGAGGCCGTCGCGGCGGAGATCGGCACGTACGCCGTCGATGTCGATTCGGTGTCGGGCGACGGTGACTGCGCGATATCCTCGGTCTACCTGCACGGTCTTGACCCGTTTGCGTGCGGGACGCGCGGTATCGCCGGGATTCTCGACGCACTGCGGGGAGTGTTCGGCCTCGCGCCCGACGCCGAGGTCCTCGCCGACGTCCTTCCCGGCTCCCTCGACGCCGCCAAGCTCGATGCGTTCCGCTGCGCGGGAGGCACCAGGGTCGTCGTGACCATGCTCACGAGCCAGGGCGCCGAGGTCAAGGCGCTCGCCCGGCCCTGCGACGCTTCCGACGTGCGGAACACCTTCGAGCTCCTGACCAAGGAGGGCTTCCCGGAGTACGGCGCGGCGCTCGGCTTCGGGCTGCCCCGCCAGACGCCCGCGAGCTTCGCCGCGAGCCTCCACGACGCGTATTTCTACGCCCCCGAGTTTGTCGAGCTGCGCCCGTGGGGGAGGGGCGCCGACCGCTGGCCGGAGGGCGCGGAGGCCGCGCCGCCCCTCGAGGCGAGGGCTCGCATGCTCGAGGAGGCAGAGCGCTTCCTCGTCCCGTATGCCTATCGCAGGGAGACCGACCTGCTCTTCGCCCGCCGTGGCCATGCGCCGCGCGCGCTGTCGCCGAAAGCCGGGGACGTGATTGAGCTGGGTCTCGGCGGGGTCTCAGTCTTCCGGGGTGCGCTCACGCGCAACACGAGCGACCTGGGCGTCTATCTGTCCTCGTCCTCAGACCCGGCCGCGGTCTGCGAGTCGGCGGGCGAGCTCGACGATCGCCAGGCGTCTCTCATCCGCGCGGCGCGGGGGCTCTGCTCGACCGACGGCGCCGCAGACAAGGAGGCCGTCGCGCACGCCGAGGAGTTCGCTCGTCTGGCGTCCGAGGGGGTCGCGGTGAAGGACGGCGGCGTGTGGCGTCTCTCCCGCAAGGCCTTCGCGGCCCCTATCGACCCTCTCGCCTATATTCTTCGACCAGCTCGATGAGCTGCTGCTTCTTGTGGATGTCGAGCTTGCGGTAGAGGCTCTTGGAGTGCGAGCGCACCGTGTCGATCGAGACTCCCTGGCGCTCGGCCGTCTGGGGTAGCGTGTACCCGCGTGCGAGGCAGAGCGCGACCTCGCCCTCGCGCTGCGTGAGGCCGTACTCTGCCTCGATTGCCGCGACGGCGAGCTCGAGCGGGTCGGTCGGCGCGGGCGCGGCGGGGGCAGCGGCCGGGTCCGGGGTGCCCGGCGCCTTTGCCCGCGGTAGCGCGCCGGCGTTCTCACCGCCAGTCTCGATGCCCCCTTCGGTGTTTCCCTCGCCGCCGTCCTTCCTGCGGGACGCCTCGCTGCCGATGAGGGCGATGGTGAACACGACGAGCACGAGCGTCATGACGGCGGTGACCCCAACCGCGAGCAGCTCGTACTCGGGCGACGCGGCGGCCGCGCCGAACAGGCCCGTGAGCGTGATGACGAACGTGATGGGCTCGACGAACACGAGCGTGAGAAGCGTGAACGAGAAGACGTACGGCAGTCGGCAGGTGTGGATGACGTCCGCCGCGACGAGCCAGCAGAACACCATCACGAGCATCTGCGTGGAGGTGAGCAGGTCCTCGGCGAACCCGGGCGCGATGCGCGAGAACGCCATGTAGCCGATGAGCCCGCCCAGGATGATCACGAGCAGCAGCGGCCAGAGGCGCCGCGGCTCCGACTTGCCGAGGACGACCAGCCAGACGAAGTACGCCAGGAACACGACCACGAAGAGCGCCTGCCACATGACGCGGTACCCCTCGCCGAACTCGATCTGGGTCGTGGGTACCAGGAGATGGACGAACATCGAGGTCAGCGTGCACACCAGGAGGATGGCGACGGTTGTCCAGGGGATGAGGTGAAGCTTCTCCCTCGTGAGCGGCTCGTCGGAGCGTCCCTCGGCCGTCGCGCCGCGCGAGAGGCACGAGGCGAAGCAGACGTAGGAGAGGGGGATGGCAACCATGGTGGTCGCGGCGATCGCCGCGGAGGGGAGGAGCGACAGGACCCACGTGAGGGCGCCGAACAGGGCGAACGCGAACGTGAGGTCGAACGCCGAGCGGCGCGGCTCGACCGAGCAGAGGTAGTACCCCCAGCCCATCATGACGACGGCCCCCGTGATCCCGTGCACCGCGCATCCCACGAGGGGGAGCACCTCCCAGGGGCCCACGAGCACGGTCGCCGAGGCGACGACGGAGAGGCATGTCGCCACGAGCGAGCATCGCTTGAGGGTCTGCTCGCGGTAGGCGAGGTGGCGGTCGATGATCAGAATGAAGATGAGCGTCGCTGCCTGCATGGTGCGCGAGGCGAACTTCATCCCCATGTCGTACTCAATGAGCCCGCCGCCGAACATGGCCCAGTCGCACAGGCGGAACAGCGCGATGCCGAGCGCCGGGACGACGGACAGCCCGGTCAGGGCGGCGAACGCCTTGCTCTGCTGGCGGCGTGATGCTGTGAGCGGCATGAAGTCCCCTTCTTCTTCCCATGTGCGCCCCGTGCCCGCGCTCGCGGCGGGCCGGTTCTCGGCTGGCGTGACCGGGACGCGATTATAGACCACCCTGCCCGCGCCGGACCATGTCCGCGTCTGTCCGTGACCCTCGGCGGGCGTGACATGAATGATGTGAGCGGGCCCCGCGGCGCGATTCCCCATGATTGATGCCGTGCGGACGGATGCGGCGCGCGTACAGTGTGGACTCGACAGGCCTTCGGGGCGCGTCCCGGACGGGGCGCCGGCGAAGGCCGGGACGGCGACCGACGGCGACTCCGCCGCGGCGCCGGAACCGAGGAACCGGACAGACGAGAGGATCGAACATGGCACAGTCAAGCGTTTCCCGTCGCACGTTTGTGAAGTCCGCGGGCGCGGCGAGCCTCGCCGCGGCGGTCGCGGCCCCGGCGGCGGCCATCGCCGAGGAGGCCCAGGAGGCGGACGACGTCTTCCCCCAGTACGACCTGTTCGCGGAGTCGCGCGTCGTGCGCGGCGAGATCGCCGAGGCCGACGTCGAGGCGACCTACGACTACGACGTCGTGGTTGCGGGCGCGGGCACCGCGGGCGTGACGGCGGCCTTCGCGGCGGCGGACAAGGGCGGCGTCAAGGTCGCCGTTCTCCAGAACGCCTCCACCGCGGTCTCCCAGGGCAACATGGGCTCGGGCCTCATCCTCGACGAGAGCACCGAGTGGGGCCTCAAGCGCTTCATCCACGACTGGAACGAGAACAACTACTACGCGAGCGACTACTTCATGGTCGAGAACTACGTGAAGTACTCCGGCTACGCGGCCGAGTTCGTGCTCGCCCTGGCCAGGGAGTCCAACTACTACGAGGACCGCATCCTCGTCATGGACGACGTGAAGGACTACGGCGACGGCGAGAAGGTCACCTCGCGCCGTGTCCTGTTCATCGACAAGCCCTACACCTACGGCGACGCGATGCAGTCCATCACGACCATCGGCCCCGACCACGGCGTCGACTTCTACTTCAGCTGCCCCGCGGTCAAGCTCATCCAGGACGAGTCCGGCAAGGTCACGGGCATCTACGGCCTCAACGAGGCGACCGGCAAGTACATCCGCCTCAACGCCGCCAAGGGCGTCATCCTCGCCTGCGGCTCGTTCATCAACAACCAGGCCATGCTCGCGCGCTACTGCACCTCGGGCCTCGGCTACACCGCCAAGGTCGCCGGCCGCTACGGCGACGCGCACCTCATGGGCGTGCTCGCGGGCGGCGTCCTGCGCAACGGCGGCTACTCCAAGATGTGCCACGACAACGACTCCGGCCCCCTCTCCGACGTGCCGTTCCTCGCGGTGAACTACGACGGCGAGCGCTTCATCAACGAGGAGGTCGACTCCACGCTGTGGTGCAACATCTGCGCCGACGCGCCTGAGAAGGGCCGCTATTTCCACATCTTCGACAACGACTACCCCACCGTGTGCGAGTCCCTCGGCATCAGCACGCCGTCCGACGAGAAGATGCTCGGCTACATGCCCGGCACCGAGCAGTCCGACGCGAAGGGCCCCTACGGCTACTTCTCGGCGACCTACAAGGCCGACACCCTCGACGAGCTTGCCGAGCAGCTCGGCATCCCGGCCGACGCGCTCAAGGCGTCCGTCGAGCGCTACAACGAGATCGTCGCCTCGGGCAAGGACACCGACTTCGGCAAGCAGGCGAAGTACCTGTTCCCCATCGCGACCCCGCCGTTCTGGGGCGTCAACCGCTGGTGCCGCCTCTCGACCATCCTCGCGGGCCTCAACATCAACAAGTACCAGCAGGTTGTCGACGCCAACGGCGAGCCCATCGAGGGCCTCTACGCGGCGGGCAACTGCTCGGGCACCCCGGGCGGCCAGAGCGACTGGACCCAGGTCTCGCTCGGCGAGTCGCTCGGCTTCGCGTTCACCGAGGGCTACGTCGCCGGCTCCCACATCGTGGGCGCGCTGGAGGAGTAGCGCAACGCTGCCAGGTGTGACAGGCGTTTAGCAAAACCGCCCCGTCGGCGCTTTCTAGCGTCGGCGGGGCGGTCGTTTCGGCCTGTGGGCGCCGCCTTTCGCGGCATCCAGGGGCCGTCTAGTGCATGGAGCCGTCTGTCACATGGGGCCGTCTAGCACATCGACGGGCGGTGGAACCTGCCGAACCGCTCGCGGAGCGTCTCGCGCAGGGTGGCCACGTCGTTGTCGTAGATCCAGTCCCATCCGAGCCAGGCGAACGACGAGAGGTCCTCCGGCAGGCGGTTGTCTACGGCGGGGTTCGTCGAGATGAAGTGGTTGTCGGCGAAGACGCGCCCCACCTCCTCGGAGAGCAGCCACTCGAGGATCGGCTCGTTCTCGGGCCGCAGGTGCTTCTTCACCAGCAGGGCGATGGGCTGCACGAAGAGCCCGTCCTCGGGCCACACGATGTCGACGCGCCCGGGCGCGTGGGCTCCCGCCGCGAAGATCCACGGGGTGAGGTAGATCGCCGCGCGCGGCTCGGCGTTCGTGCCCGCGGTGCGCGCGCCGGCCGGCCCCGCGAACCCGGTCACGGCGTTGCGCTCGATGGCGGCCAGGCCGTCCTCGCCGTAGTTCTGCAGGATGTGCATCAGGAAGCGCACGCCGATGTACTCGTGCTCGTCGGGCAGGCCGAGCAGCCCCTCGTAGCAGGGGTCGAGCAGGTCCTCCATCCGACGCGGCACGGGCTTGTCGCCCAAGACCTTGCGGTCGACGAGGAGCACCTCGGGGAAGAGCGCGAGCGGGTTGAACGTCTCGTAGCGGTCGGCGAACTGGTCGAGCCGCATGGGGGCGAGCGGCGCGGGGTCGATGACCTGCTTGAACGTTCCCGTCTTCACGAAGCGGTCGAAGAACCCGGTGAACAGCATGTCGCCAAAGACCTGCCCCACGATGAGGTCGGGCACCTGGTCGGGCGAGGTCATCGCGGCGAAGTCGCGCAGGGTGTTGTCGATCTCGACGTGGGCGGGGCAGATCGTGGGGACGAACGCGTAGGGCCGCCGACCGACCTTCTCCGCGTAGCGCTTCTCGAAGGCGGTGTACTCGGTGAGGAACCGCTGCTTCATGGGGCAGGGCACCTCAACCTTGAGGTCGAGGTTGCGCACGCGCGAGGTCCGCGCGAGCAGCTCGCTCACGGCGTCGAGGTTCGCCGAGGTCACAAAGCTCGCTCCGGCGCCCGTCCCGCAGCCCGTCTCGCTGCCGGAGATGTGGTTTTCCATACGTCAGTCCTCCTATCGTCCCGTTGCTGCCGTCTGTCCGTCCCCGCCGTCGAGGCCCGCGAGGGCCTCCTCGAGCTGCCGGCGCACGTCGCCGTCGAGCCGCCCGCCCTTGCGCAGCCTGTCGCGCAGGTCGAGCAGGAACGAGTCGAAGAGCCGCAGGCACGCGAGGTTGCGGCGCTCGTCCTCAGAGCACTCGAGGACCTCGGTCACTGCCCCGTTCTCGATCACGGCGCGGCGCGAGCCCGAGAGCGCGAGCACGGGGTCGTGGGTCGAGAGCAGCACGATCTTGCCCTCGCCGGTGAGCAGGTCGAACGCGCGCGTGCGGTCGATGCCGGCGTTCTCGATCTCGTCGATGAGGATGACGGGGGAGGCGCAGAGCAGCGCCGCGTCGGCGACCATGAGGGCGCGAGACTGGCCGCCCGAGAGCTGCGTGACGGGCGCGTCCTTGGCGAACGGCTCGCCCGAGAGGTCGTTCGCGCAGGCTATGACGCGGTCGACGAGCCGGTCGAGCTCCTCCTCGCGGGCGTCGCGCCCGGCCTTCCCGCCCTTTCCCTGCCGCGCGCCGGATCGCTCGTCGTCATCGGCGGTGCGGCTCTCGACGTGCATGCGCACGAACTCCTCCACCGAGAGGTCGATGACGAAGTTCATGTTCTGGGTGATCTGCGCGACGAGGCGGTTGTCGAGCGCGAAGCGCATGTCCCACGAGGGGGTCTCGCCGTTCACGAGCACGTGCCTGCCGCTGGGGGTGTCGCCCTGGGCGAGCGTCTCGATGTCGGCGAGCAGGCGGCTCTTGCCCGAGCCCGTGGGGCCCACGATGCACACGATCTCGCCGCGCCGCACGGTGAGCGAGCAGCGCTCGGGGCGGCCGTCCTTGTCGGTGCCGCCCAGGACGGTGATGCTCTCGACCGCGGCGATGGGGTCGTCGGTCGGGAAGCCGTAGCGCTCGATGAAGTCGATCACCGACGCGGCGAACGTCGCCTTGGTGAACCCGTAGTCGGTGAAGCTCTCGTCGGGCCGTTCGCCGAGCACGTCGAGGACCGTCATCGACTCGTCGGGCACGTCGAGCCGTATCGCCTCGAACATGTTGGCGACGTAGGGGAACTCCCTGAACAGGTCGCCCGTCGTCGTCTGGGCGAGATACCTCTCCACCTGGTCTTTCTCCATGCGTCCCGCCCCCTAGTCCTCGTCGTCGAACGAAATCTTGCGGATGTTGCCCGAGGAGTACGACTCGCTGATGAGCGTCTGCCCCAGGCAGTAGCTGCACAGGCTCGAGGGCATCGAGAAGCGCAGGTGGTCGCCGAGCAGCGAGTCGACCTCGCCCTCCTCGGCCATGATCTGCGCGATGCGGTCGCACCCCTGCCCGGTGATCCCGTTCACGGGGACGATGCGGGCCTTGGGGTTCGCGCGCCGGACGTTGCGGTAGAAGACCTCGCGCTCCGCCTGGCTCACGATGTCGCCCTTGGTCACCGCGACCACGTCGGCGAACCTCAGCATGGGGCCGATTTTCTTGGGCGTGCGGACGCCGGCGAGGTTGTCGACCACGCAGATGGCGAGGACACCGCGCACGTGGGGCGAGCAGCGGTTGCACAGGCCGGCGCTCTCGCTCACGAGGTAGTCGAACCCGTGCCGCCGCCCCCACTGGACGCCGTCCTCGATGTTGATGATGAAGAAGTGGTCGGGGCAGAGGTTGCCCGCGAGGCCCACCTTCACGGGCACGCCGTGACTCTCGTAGAGCTCGCCGTCCGACGAGTACAGACAGTCGAACTTCACCACGCCCACGCTTGCCTGCTGCCTCTGCAGATGTTCGATCGCGTGCAGGATGACCGAGGTCTTGCCCGCGGAGGGCGGTCCTGCGAACGTCGCGAGCCTCATGGTGATTCCTCCGATTCCTCTGATTTCGATGAGTTCCAATGACTTCCGATGGCTATGCGTCGCCTCTGCGCGCCACGCCCCGCGCGACGATGACCTTGGTCGTCTCGCCCTCCACGTCGAGCTCCTCCACGCGGATGTCGGCGCCGAACGCGCGGCTCATCGTCTCGGTGGTGAGCACCTCGTCGCAGGGGCCGAACGTCGCCCGCCCCGGACCCTCGAGCAGGAGCACCTTCCCGTGCACCCGCAGGGCGTTCTCGGGGTAGTGCGTGGCCGTGACCACGATCATCCCGCGGTCGTTCGCGAGGCGTTCGAGCAGGTCGACCACTATGAGCCGGTTGCGGTAGTCGAGCCCCGACTCCGGCTCGTCGAGCACGAGCATGCCGGGTTCGGTCGCGAGGGCCTTGGCGATGAGGACGAGCCGCTGCTGCCCGCCCGAGAGCGTCGACAGGGGGCGCGCCGCCTCGGCCTCGAGGCCGACCCCCTCCAGGGCCTCCCGCGCGATCTGCTCGTCGTGCTCGGAGGGCTGGGCGAACGGGCCGATGTGCGCGCTGCGCCCGAGGAGCACCGTCTCGAGGACGCTCATCGAGAGCGACGGCCGGTGCGTCTGGGGGACGTACCCCACCGTCGACCAGAGCTGCCTGAGCCCGATTGCGCGGACGTCGCGGCCGTCGAGCGTCGCGCGACCCGCGCTGGCCGGCAGGAGTCCCAGCATGCAGCGCAGGAGCGTCGACTTGCCCACGCCGTTGGGGCCCACGAGCGAGACCGTGTCGCCCGACGACGCGGAGAACGAGACGCCCTCGACGACCTTGCGCCGCCCGTCGCCGGACCTCCCGCCGCCGCGCCGGCCCGCGCCGCGCCGCGCCTTCTCCGCATAGGAGCACGAGAGCCCCTCAACCTCGAACCTCATCGCACCACCCCCGATTTTCTCAGCAGCACCACGAACACGGGCGCGCCGATGAACGCCGTGAGGATCGAGAGCGGGATCTCCATCGCGAGGAGCGAGCGGGCGAACGTGTCGACCACCAGCATGAAGCCGGCGCCCAGAAAGATCGAGAGCGGGATCACGTGGCGGTTGTTCGAGCCGCAGATGAGCCGCGCGCAGTGGGGGATGACGAGCCCGACCCACCCCACCTGGCCGCACAGGGCCACGACGGTGGCGGAGACGAGGGTCGCGAGGCCGATGAACGCGACGCGCAGGGCCGCGACGTGCACCCCCGAGGAGCGCGCCTCCTCGTCGCCCAGCGAGAGGACGTTGAGGCGCCAGCGCAGCAGGAAGATCCCGACCACGCCCACGCCGATGCCGGCCATGCCGTAGACGACGTTCTGGGTCGTGATGCCGGTGAGGCCGCCCATGAGCCAGTAGGTGATCTCGGGGAGCTGGTCGGCCGGGTCGGCGACGAGCTTCACGATCGAGATGGTCGCGTTCATGAGGGACGTCACGATGACGCCCGCCAGGATGAGGCGCGTGATGGTCGTCTCGCCCTGGACCCGGGAGAAGAGGACCGTCATGAGCGTCGCGACCACGCCGGCGGCGAAGGCGAGCGCCTGGACCGCGGGCATGGGGAGGTCGAACAGCAGGCCGATCACGGCGCCCACCGCCGCCCCGCTCGCCACGCCGAGCGTGTCGGGCGTGGCGAGCGGGTTGGAGAACAGGCTCTGGTACGCCGCGCCCGCGCAGGCGAGGCCGGCCCCCACGAAGAGGGCCATCGCGATGCGCGGGATGCGCAGCGAGAAGATCACGAGGTCGGCGTTGCGGTCGACCACCTCCCCCGAGAGGCGCGCGGCGAACGCCGACGCCACCTCGGCGGGGGAGAGGGGGAGCCTGCCGCAGCACAGGCACACGAGCACAGTCGCGGCGAGCGCTGCGGTCAGGCAGATGTAGAGCACGAATCGCTTACGGGTTGCGAACAGATGTTCGAGCACGGTTGCCTACAGCCCCGCGTAGTCCGGGTAGATCTTCGCCATCTCCTCGTCGGTGAGCGAGATGTGGTAGTAGGTCTCGTAGTAGTCCTTGGTGATCTGCTCGAGGTCGATGTCGGCGGTCTGCTCGGGGTAGATTGCGCAGGCGAGCCAGAGCGCCGCGAGCGGGGCGTCGATGCTCGGCGTGAACCAGCTCCAGCCGCCGAGGCCGGAGCAGTAGACGCGACCCTCCTGGACGGCGGTGAGGACCGAGAAGTCCGCGCCCTCGACCTTGTTCTCATAGAGGTCGTCGGGGAGGTAGGTGCACTGGCCCGTGCCCGGGAGAAGGATGACGTCGGGGTCCCACGCGATGACCTGCTCCATGCTGACGCCCGAGATGCCCTGGATCTCGGCCGCGGCGTCGTCGAAGTTGACGTACTTGGCCCAGAACGTGGTGCGCGAGCCCTGACCGGCGACCTGGAGGGCGCCGTTGCCGTAGCCGTACACGACCATGACGCTGGCCTTGTCGGTCACGTCGGCGGTCGCCTCGGACGCCATCTCGATGAGCTTCTGGCCTTCCTCGAGGCACGCGTCCATCTTGCCGGGCTCGTTGAACATGGCCTCGAGCATGTCGATCCACTCGACGTACAGGGTGCAGGGGTCGCCGCCGACGTTCATCGCGACGGCCTTGAGACCCGCGTTCTCGAGCGCGGAGACCAGGTCGGCGTTGCCGTTGGGGACGATGAGGATGTCGGCGTCGAGCTTCACGAGCTCCTCGATGTTGAGCTTGCCGTCGGCGAAGCAGTCGGAGGAGAGGCTCATGAACCCGTCGATCTCGTCGACGAAGATGGAGTCCTTCATCTGACCCATGATGTTCTTGGAGACGCCGACGAGCTTGTCGGTGGTGCCGCCCATGTAAGCGATGTAGGTGCTGAGGATCGGCACTTGGACGATGGCGACGCGCTCGATGGGCTCGTCGACCGTAATCTCGCGCCCGAGGGCGTCGACGAAGCTGTACGGCTCGAACTCCTGGGCCTCCGTCTGCTGGGCCTGGTCGGTCCCCTGGGCCTCGCCCGATTGCTCCGCCCACGACGGGGTGGCCGCGGCGAGCGCGACCATCACTGCCAGGCACAGCGCCAGGAGGCACGCGAGGATGCGCGATGCCCGGTTACTGCTGTGAAGTTCCATGGTCTCTTCCTTTCCGAACGTCCTGTTTCGGCGGTCGGCCGCCGTTCGGCCTCCGCCCCTGATGCCGCCCGCCCCGTTCGACCGGGGCGTCGGTACGCAAGAAAAGCTACTATATTCTCGCGCGAAAATAAGTTGTTTTGGCAACATGGGCCGAAGAGCGGGCCGGGCGACGCGCCGAGAGGCGGGCACAAAGGCGGCCGAGGGGCGGGCCGAACGGCGGGTCGGACGGCGGCGACAAAGGTTGGCGGAAGGGGGCGGAGGTTCGATGTGGAACGACGGCTGCGACGACGGCGACTGCCCTGACTGCCTCGACGACGGCGGTGGCTACGACGGCGGGGAGCCCGCGCAGACCTCAGCCTCTAAGCTTGACGAGATCGTGGCGATCCTGGTGGGCACGCCGCTCTTCAGGGGCCTCGACCGGGAGCAGGTGAGGGCGGTCGTCGACCGGCTCAACGGGAGGTTCGCGACGTTCGAGGCGGGCGAGCCGCTCTTCCCCGAGCACCGGAGCGCCTCGGCCTTCGACTACCTCGTCGAGGGGCGCGTCGAGATGCGAAAGCACGACGTGTGGGGCGGCAGGCACATCCTGGGCATCATGCAGCCCGGCAGCACCATCGGCGGGCTGCTTGCCTTCTCCGACATGGAGCGCCCGCCGGTCGAGGCGGTCGCGTGCACGCCCTGCAGGATCATCGCGTTCGACCGCGACCGGATGGCGCTGCGCAACGGCGACCCCCTGTGCGAGAGTCTCGGCGTCGTCATTCAGAACTATGCGACCACCATCGCGGCGAGCAAGTTCGACCTCATGGAGCACTGCTACATCCTGTCGCACCGCAGCGTGCGGAAGCGCCTGCTCTGCTACCTCTCGTCCGTGTCGCAGCGCGCGGGGAGCCGCTCCTTCACGATCCCCTTCGACCGGCAGCAGCTGGCGGACTACCTCAACGTCGACCGCAGCGTCCTCTCGAGCGAGATCAGCGCCCTGCGCAGCGAGGGCGTCATCGCCTGCTCGCGCAACTCGTTCGAGATTCTGAAGTAGG
>CAYMHQ010000033.1:5219-7030 GCA_964390275.1 uncultured Coriobacteriaceae bacterium | reverse complement strand
AATCCGCACTTTTCGATGACGCGGCGCGAACGGTCGCTGGGCGTGAAGCGCGAGGCACCTATCCGGTCGAGGCCGAGCTCCTCGAAGCCGTACCGGACGACCTCGCGCGCCGCCTCGGCCATAAGGTCCCCGTCCTGGGAGTTCGTGGCGAGGGAGAACCTGAGCGCCATGCAGTTCGGGTTCTCCCTCGTCGCGTCGGGGACGAGGCCGACCGAGCCGATGCACTGCCCGGTCTCCCCGTCTCCGCAGTTGCATTCCGTCGCTGCCTTCTCGAAGACGCTGAACACGTGCGGCGCCGAGCCGAATGCGCGCAGGACGAGCCGGTCGGTCTCGAGGCGCGGGCACTCCGCGGCGGTCTCTGCGAAAAGCGCAGGTACCGACCCCGGATGGAGTCTGCGCGAGGTCTCGACGCACCTCCGGAGCGTCACCTCGTCGACGACGCGCACGCCCTCGGCGCGCAGCAGGCGCACGGCTACGCCGGCCCCGGGCACGAGAGTCCCCGAGAACGTCCCGTCGTAGATCTCGTGCGACCCGCACGAGGGACTCTTCGCCTTGAGCACAGCCAGCCGGCACCCGGCCTCCCGTATGCGCTCGAGCGTCGCGCGGGCCCCGGCGACGAACTCCCGCGTTACGTCGAGACCTTCGGAGTTGACGACGCGCAGTGTCCCCTCGGCAGTGACGATCTCGCTCGCCGGGCGCGGGATCCTGAGACCTCCGGCGGACTCGGGGCAGACCTCGACGATCTCGAGTCCGGGGACGTCGCGCAGCGTGAGCGCGGTCTCGTTCGGCTTCGCCCGCCCGTCGTAGCGACAGGGCACCCCCAGCAGACACGCACTCACGGCGACCCTCATCGTCAACCTCTTCCTCTTGCTTCCGCTCTGACCCTCTAGTTTAGCTTGACCCTCTAGTTCACCTTGAAGTTATGCACAGCCGATGATGTATGACATACGTGGCGAGGCGTGTCAAGCGCGGCGGGCCGAGTCGAATGCGCCTGGCACGTTGGGCGAGGGGTGGCAGGAGGGTCACCCCTATCCTCTCGGCTTCCCGGGACGGCGCTGCGTCTTCACCTCGCCCTCCCCGAAGTCAAACGCCGCGTTCACGAACAGCAGCCAGACCTTCTTGTCCAGGGGAGTGTCGGTGTCTCCGCCGGTCCAGGTGTAGCGCGCCACGGCGGCGCCGTGCCCGGTCGCGTCGCCGTCGGTCACGACCACGACGTTGGCTTCGGGCAGGCTGTCGGACCTGAACGGCCCGAGGTCCTCGGCCTCGTGCATCCGCTCCAGCATGAGCAGGGTGCTCATCAGAACGCCGCGCCCGACGGGGTCGTCGGCCATGCGGACGAACTCGATGTCGTACACGCCGCCTTCCACATCGGTGCAGTACACCCCGAACTGCTCGACCCGGTTGTCGGGGCAGACCGCCATCCTCCTGGTGGTGGCGGTCGCGAGCTCGAGCTCCGGCTTCCCGAGAATCGCGCGGAGGACTATCGCCGCCAGGTCGGGCCTCCCGTCGAAAAACTGCCGCATGAACGGTTCGTCCATGAGCGTGTACGAATCCACGATGCTGTCGTGCATAAGCGCCACCTTCCCTTTACGATGCCGTCTTTCGCCTCGCGGCGATGGGGGAAGGCTACGACATGCCGCTCTAACACGGGACCTACAAAACTCTAACACTCGCGATTGAAGTCTTGCGGCGAAGCGAAAGACCAGCTAGAAGGTATTGTCGATGGGGCGGTAAAAGGGAAATTCACAGAGAATCCGTCGAACTAACGGTGTTTTGTAAGGGTGTGTAAGTTGCAAAATTGATATGAAGGC
>CAYMHQ010000033.1:0-5119 GCA_964390275.1 uncultured Coriobacteriaceae bacterium | reverse complement strand
TCGGGTCCGCCGGGGCCGCCGTGGGCCTCTCTATGTCAGCGTGCGCCTCGGGTCGCCGGGGTTCGAGTCGCCCCGCGTTCGGGACACTCCCGACGACCGGTCGCGCCCTCTCGCCCGCTACTCCCTGTTGAGACTCTTCTCGTGCTTCGCGCGGGCCTCCTCGGTGTAGTTCATCTTGTAGCGCTCGTCCACCAGCTCGGCGACGATGGCGATGGCGAGCTCGGCGGGGGTCTTCGCCCCGAACTTCAGGCCGATGGGCCGCTTGATGCGCTCCCAGTCCTCGTCGGTCAGGCCGGCGGCGATCGCGAGGTCGTAGATGCGCCCGTTCTTGCCGGCGCAGCCCATCATGCCGATGTAGCGCGGGTGCTGGCGGGTCGCCCACACGCACGACTCGGTGTCGAACATGTGCCCGCGCGTGAGGACGCAGACGAGGTCGTTCGGCTGGGCGCGGTACTCGGCGAGGCCGTCGAAGTTGCCGCCGGGGAGCGCGATGCGGGTCGCGTCGGGGAAGCGGTCCTCGTTGATGTAGGCGGGGTCGTAGTCGACCACCGAGACCTTGAAGCCCACGTGGTGCGCCAGCGCCGCGACCTCGCAGGCGACGTCGGACGCGCCGAGCAGCCAGACGCGGACCTGCGGGAACAGGGGAGCGCTCAGCCAGGTGAGGCCCTCGAACTGGTCGTTGTGCATCGAGGGGCCGCGGGTGACGTCCTTCATCTGGGTGGTGTCGCGCGGCGAGTAGGGGCGCCCCGCGACGATCTCCTTGGCGTCGTTGCAGAAGAAGACCAGGTCGCCGCCGTCGGCCGAACCGGTCTCGCCGAACTTCTTGGTCACCTCGTTGTCGGTGTTCCTCTGGGCGGCCTCGGGGTCGTAGACGATCTTGAAGCCGAGCCACGCGAGGTCGTGCTCGTCGATGGCGCGGATGGCGCGCTCGAACGTGGGGATGTCTGCCTCGCCGAGCGAGCGGGCGATGCGGTCGAGCGTCTGGGCGCCCACGTGCTCGTTGCCCTGGAGCGCCTCGGGCTTGAAGCAGGGGAAAAACTCGGGGTCGAGGTGGGGGACCTCCCCGCGCCTCAGGCTGGATACGATGTCTTCAAGATGCTTCCTCATGATGTCTGCCTCTCCTCGTTCGATGGTCCCGCCGCCGCGCCGTGCGGGCCCGTTCCTCCCCGGCGCACGCCGCGACGCGCATACGGCTGCCTATGGTACGCATTAGGCGCCCGCGGCGCAAACGTCCGTGCGGCAGTGTGCATGCCCGCCCGCCCAGACGGCGTCCGTGCTGCCGCCCGCTCGCCAATCCGCAGTCGGCTCATAGCTTGACACAAATAGACTCGCGTGAGAATATTTGTAGCAGGACATGCCGCCGTCGGCCCCGTTGGCGTCGGCGCGTATGCTTCGGCATGAAGTGAACGAGACAGCCATAGAGTCCCTTGGGAGGTGCGGTGCAGGTCCGGGAGTCAGGACGCGGCGCCGCATTTTGCGTATCCGGACCCGGCCGTCCCGTCCGCCTTTGTGCCGGCGGTCTTGCAGGCATCATCCGCCCCAAGTTCGTCGATATAGAGAAGGAGATGGAGGATTTGATCTGGAAGAACGGTGTTACCCGTCGTACGGCGATCGCGGCGTCGGTCCTGGCGTGCGCCGGCCTCGCGCTTCCCACGGTCGGCTTTAAGAGCGCGGCCGAGGAGGACGTCGAGACCATCACGTTCACCGACTCCGTCGGTCGCGAGGTCGAGATTCCCAAGAACCTCGAGAAGATCGTTCCGTCCGGCCACACGGCCACGCAGGTGCTGCTGACCATCGCCCCCGAGATGATGGTCTCCGTGTCGTCTGAGCTCTCCGACGACGTCATCAAGTATTTCGGCCTCAAGGACATGTCCGACCTGCCCGTCACCGGCGCCGCGTTCGGCTCCAAGGGCGACCTCAACAAGGAGACCGTCGCGTCGCTCGGCGCCCAGGTTCTCATCGACACCGGCGAGGCGAAGGACGGCATCGCCGAGGACCTCGACGCGCTCCAGGAGCAGCTCGGCATCCCCTGCATCTTCATCGAGACCAAGCTCAACGACTACGTCTCCGCCTACACCAAGCTCGGTGAACTCCTCGGCAAGCAGGAGCGCGCCAAGGAGCTCGCCGACTACTGCGGCAAGGCGTACGACGAGGTTCAGGCCGTCATGGAAGAGATCGGCGACAACCGCATCACCATGGCCTACATCGTCGGCACCGAGGGCGTCAACGCCATCGCCAAGGGCTCCTACCAGGGCGGCGTCATCGACATGGTCGCCGAGAACGTCGTCGTGGTCGAGAAGGCCTCCGGCAGCGGCTCCGGCAACACCATCGACCTCGAGCAGCTCGCTATCTGGGACCCCGAGGTCCTCGTGTTCCAGAACGACGACATGTACAACACCGCGCTCGAGGACGAGTCCTGGAAGAGCCTCTCGGCCGTCCAGTGGAACAACGTCTACGAGTGCCCGTCGAGCCCCTACTGCTGGCTGAACAGCCCGCCCACGATCAACCAGATCATGGGCATGCAGTGGCTGCCGCGCCTGCTCTATCCGTCGGCGTTCACCACCAGCATCGCCGATGTGGCGAAGTCGTACTACAAGACGTTCTACGGCTACGACCTGAGCGACGAGGAACTGCTCGAGATCGCTCCTCACGCCGGGCTCTAGCGCGTGCGCATAGCGCCCCTCGCCCGAGGGGCGTGACGGCCGGTATCGACCGATGACCGACTGACGAGGCCGACGGTTTGCGGAGATTCGCGAATCGTCGGCCTCTGCCGTTCGCGGTGGATGGCGTGGCGAGGGCCGCTGCGCCGTGGGCGTCCGTCGTGCTGTCGGCATCCGGCAAGCATCTACCAGCATCTATCGGCAATCGGACAGACGTGGAGGTCGCCCGTGGGAGAGAGTGGTTTGAGGAAGGGGGCCGGAGGTCCCCCCGAGGAGTCTTCGGCGGTGCCTGTCGCGCAGGAGGGGCGCGGCGCGTGCGGGACATGCGGAGGAGCCGGAGCCGCCGGGGTCGCCAGCGCCGCCGGAGCCGCCGGGGTCGCCAGCGCCGCCGGAGCCGCCAAGCCGGCCGAGGTCCCGCTCTCGGCGCAGCGGAGGCGGTCGCGCATCGTCATCATCGGTCTCGCGGTTCTGCTGTTCGTCGCGATCATCGTGTCGCTCGTGCTGGGGCGCTACCCCATCCCGCCGGTCGAGGCGTTCAAGATGCTCGCGGCGTGGGTCTTCCCCATCGAGCCCTCGTGGACCTACCAGATGGAGACGCTGTTCTTCAACGTCCGACTCCCGCGCATCCTCATGTCGATGCTCGTGGGATGCTGCCTCGCCGCCGCCGGCGCCGCCTACCAGGGGACGTTCCAGAACCCGCTCGTCTCGCCCGACATCCTCGGCGCGTCGCAGGGCGCGGCCCTCGGCGCCGCCATCGGCATCCTCATGCACTTTGGCGGCACGGGCGTCTCGATCATGGCGTTCTGCTTCTCGCTGCTCTCCGTGCTCCTCGTGCTGCTCATCAGCAGGCGAGCCAAAGGAAACCACATGCTCGTCGTGGTCCTGGCGGGTGTCATGGTGAGCTCGCTCTTCTCGGCGGGCGTGTCCTACGCCAAGCTCGTCGCCGACCCCACCAACGAGCTGGCCGACATCACCTACTGGCTCATGGGCAGCGTGACGGGCGCCACGATGAAGCAGGTCGCGCGGGTCTTTCCCATCATGGCGGTGGGCCTCATCGCCCTGTACGCCATGCGCTGGAAGATCAACGTCCTAACGATGGGCGACGACGAGGCTGCCACCATGGGCGTCGACGCGCGCCGCATCCGCCTCGTCATCATCCTGGCGTCCACGCTCGTCACCGCGGCGAGCGTCTCGGTGACCGGCATGATCGGCTGGGTCGGCCTCGTCATCCCGCACCTCTCGCGCATGCTCATCGGCTGCGACTACCGCACGCTGCTGCCCGCGAGCATGCTCATGGGCGCGACGTTCCTGCTGATAGTCGATGACATCTCCCGCCTCGCCACCGCGGCCGAGATCCCCATCGGCATCCTCACCGCGTTCATCGGCGCCCCGTTCTTCCTGTACCTCATCACGCGAAAGAGGAGGTCGTAGATGAGCATCGAAGTGACCGACCTCTCGTTCGCCTACGGGAAGCACGAGGTCCTGCACGGCCTCACGTTCTCGATCCCCGACGCGACGCTCGTGAACGTGCTCGGCCCCAACGGCGTGGGCAAGTCGACGATGTTCCGCTGCATCCTGGGCCTGAACAGGGGCTACACCGGCTCGATCGTCGTCAACGGCAAGGACCTGCGCAACCTCTCGATCAAGGAGCGCGCCAAGGAGGTCTCGTACATCCCCCAGTCGCACGCGCCGGTGTACGACTACGAGGTGCTCGACGTGGTCCTCATGAGCACCACCAACCAGCTTGCCATGCTCGCGACGCCGGGCAAGGACCAGCTCGAACGCGCCTACGCGGCCCTCGAGCGCATAGGGATCGGGCATCTCGCGACGCGCACGTACACCCAGATCTCGGGCGGCGAGCAGCAGCTCGTCCTCATCGCGCGCGCCCTCGCCCAGGACGCGCGGACCATCATCATGGACGAGCCCACGGCGAGCCTCGACTACGGCAACACGGTGCGCGTCCTCTCGTGCGTGAAGCAGCTCGCGCACGAGGGCATGAGCATCGTGCAGTCGACCCACCAGCCCGACCAGGCGTTTCTCTACTCTGACCGCACCCTCGTCATCAGCGAGGGCAAGCTCAAAGCCTACGGCGACCCGCATGACGTGATCACCAAGGAGCTCATCAGCGACCTCTACCACGTCGATGTCGAGGTGAACTCGCTCTACGACGACCGCGTCCGCGTCTGCGTCCCGGTGCAGGAGATCTCTGGGGCCCCGCGCGGGCGGGCGAAGGCGGACGAGGCCCCCGCGGCGGAGGGGCCGGCGGGGGAGTAGCCGCTGACGAGCCCCGGGTGCGCCCGTCGGCGAGTCCAGGGCGGCGAGCTCTGCGGCAGGCGATCGAGTGCGAAAAACAGCCCCGCCCCTCCCGTGTGGCGCTTCCGGGAGGGGCGGGGCTGACTGTGGGGTTGGAGCCTGGGGCTTATCAACGTCACCGGGGCATGGCGCGCCGTCTGCGTGCG
>CAYMHQ010000032.1:17266-19876 GCA_964390275.1 uncultured Coriobacteriaceae bacterium | reverse complement strand
GTCCCCTCACGGGGCAGAGGCTTAAGAGCCTTGCGTAAGGTGTTCAGTCCCGCGGCGCCCGATGGTTTGTATTCGTCCCCTCACGGGGCAGAGGCTTAAGAGCCTCTATTGATTCCATTGCGAGAAGGCGCTAGACTTATCTGTTTGCGCCGCTCGCAATCGATCGCCGCACATTATAGCGCAAGTCGCACGATTGTCAAAATTCACGCCAGACAATGCCATAGCCTCCTCCTCAGAAAAAGATGTTGTCCTCCATCACGCTGCTCACGTACTGGCCGAACACCGTGACCTCGCAGTTGCTCGCGATCCGGTAGACGCGAATGTTGTCGTCGGGGTTGTAGAACCGCTCCGAGAGCATGATGCGGTCAATCGCCGCGACCAGCTCCTTGATCTGCGCCTGCTGCAGGTGGGCCTCGAACACCGACTTCTGCACCCTGATGCCGTACTTCTTGAGCAGGCGCGTGAGCACCCGGTACTTCTTCGAATCCGAAATGTCGAACAGGACGAGCACGTAGTACTTGTTCTCCGAGGGCGACGACCCCGCGATCTTGCCCACGGCCACGTCGGTCCTATACATCGTCGTCCTCGTCTTCCGAACAGGCGAAATCCTGCCGGTCCGGCGCCGGGATCTCCCAGATGAACGGCGTGTACCGCGTCGCGTCGCGCTTCTCGATCGCCTCGATCACGCTCACGATCTTCTTGTCGAGCATCGCTTGGAACCCGTACGAGCGGCGGTCGTCGTACGCCGAGAAGAACTTCCGCCGCTGTGTGAGGATGCCCGCGAGCCGGTCGGTCAGGAGCTTCATGGTCGGCTTGGCCATGTAGAACCCTCCCCGGTCGTTCGGCGTGAACCCCTCGGGGTCGATCTGCCCCGAGTTCACGAGGTCCAGCACCGTCCGGTCCACCAGCGGCGCCCTGAAGTCCTCGATGAGGTCGGAGGCGAGAGCGGCGTGCCCGCGCTTGATCTTGTGCATGAACGCGAAGTGCGTGTGCAGACCATGCCGCTCGATCGCCCCCACGATGTTGCGGTACAGCAGGCTGTACCCGTACGAGATCATCGAGTTGAACGGATCCTTGGGCGGCTGCGTGCTGCGCCCGTTAAAGACGAACTCCTCCCTCGCCACCAGCTTCGACAGACACTGGAAGTACGCCTTTGCCGCGTTGCCCTCGAACCCGTTCACCATGTCGACCGTCTCGGCGTACACAAGGCTGTCCAGCGAATGGTGCAGCCCGTGCAGCTCCTCCTCGTTGAAGTCGTACTCGTCGCGCATCGACTCCAGCAGCGTGAGGCTGTTGCGGATCTTGGCCTCGACCACCCTCTTCGCCCATGTGACGCAGAAGTCCGCGTCCTCGGTGAGGAGGGCCTGGCGGCGCTGCCGGTCGGGGTCGACATGGTCGCGCGGGCTGATGCCGCCGATGTAGTGCCCGTCCTCGGTGTAGTACCCAATGGCGACGTTCTCCGAGATGCACTCCCTCACAAGCTGCGTGGAGAGCTGCGGCATGCCGAACACGGAGATGCCGTCGACCTTGGCGAAGGGCAGACGCCGCTCGTCCCCCGTGGTGAGGTTGCGAACCACGATCTGCCCTTCCTCGTATCCGATTTTCAAGTTGCTCTCGACCAAATACAGGTGTGACAAGGTCCCCCTCTCGTCGTTAGACCACCTTCAGGATCGCCTCGTTTATGCGCTTGTAGAGACCCGGCTCCATCCCGCCGTGCAGCTCGAAGAGGGCGCGCATGATGGCGTCCAGCTTCATGCCCGCCGCGCGCTCCAGCGACTCGCGCTTCGCCGGCTTGAGGTCGTGCGCGAGCTTGTTGCGGCAGTTCTTCTCCACGCTCCGCAACGCGGCGAGCATCTCCTTCTTCCTGTCGTCCCTGCAATACGCGCCGACGAGCTTGCTCAGCATGTCGTTGGTGACGTACGTGGGCCTGTCCCGCGGGAAGCTCCCGCCCAGGACGTACCGCAGCCCGCTGTCCGCGCACACCTTGTCGCAGTCGAGCTTCTCGGTGGGGCGGCCGCTCTCCATGACCAGATACCTGCTCTGGGGCAGGGTGGGGGCCAGGACCTGCTCCATCAGCTCGGTGAGCGCGGGGGTCATCATCCTAAGGAAGTCCGCCCAGTGGCCCTGGTGCAGCCGCACCTCCATGACGTACAGGTGCTCGTACAGCTTGTCGTTCGCCCTGACCGCGAGCTTCGTCCCGCCAAAAGCGGCGGAGGCCGTGGTCCAGTCGAGGTTGAGCCGGTCCGCGGCGGCGCGAATCATCCGCTTCGCCTCGGCGCTGGCGGTCCTCATCTGCCTCACGAGGCGGTCCGCCTCCTTGTACTCGTAGGCGTTGACCAGCGCGACGATGTTCTCGCGCAGGAGCCGGTCGGCGAAGTGGGGCGACTCGACCTCGACGATCCGCTCCTCGGGAGAGGCGGTCCGGATCTCCTCGTTCCACACCCAGAGCGTCTTCAGGTCGTAGTTGTTCGGGTCCTCGCGGTCGTGGCTGGAGTTGATGCCCTTCTTGGGCGTGGTGACCTGGAGCAGCCGCAGGTTGAGTCGGCCAAAGGCCCCCAGCGCCACCACGGCCTGCTCCATCGCCGGCGTGCCCGAGGTCGCGTTGACCAG
>CAYMHQ010000032.1:0-17166 GCA_964390275.1 uncultured Coriobacteriaceae bacterium | reverse complement strand
TCAGGAAGCACTTCGAGTACAGCTCGAAGGACTCGCCGAGCACCTTGGAGAGGCCCTCCTTGTCGAGCTTGAGGCCGGGAAAGTAGGCGTCGACCCGCGAGTCGATGTCGACGTTCACCACGATGAGGGTCCCGGGCTTCAGCGCCTCGCGGTAGAGGTTGAGCTCGCTCCCCTCGTAGTAGCCCGGGTCCTGCGAGATCTTGCCCATGTTCAGCTTGTGCCTGCCGTCGTCGGCCTTGCAGAACTTGTCGTACTTCTTGGCGAAGACGATGTCCGAGGCCTTGAGGGGCTCGGAGTCCGAGACGGAGATGTAGCGCATGATGTCGTTGACCACCGAGGTGTCGTCGCGGTCGGGATGCTCGCGCTCGAAGGCGCGGCTCTCGATCTTCTCGCACGCGCTCTTGTCGCCCTTCTTCACCGCGTACTCGTCGAGAAGGCCCAGGTACGTCTTGCGGTCCGCCGCGATCAGGTGCGTCAGCAGCGCGGTCCTCAGCATCCCCTTCACGCTCGACCCGGGCACGTACGGCCGGCCGTCCACGCCCTTGATGCACTCGGCGACGTCGAGGTACTGGTACGTGCCCCGGCGCGCCATGGTGAGCTTGGCGTCCGCGCGGTACGCGACCGACCCCTCGGCCGCCTTGCGCATGGCGGGGTCGCTGTCGAGCAGCGTCTGCAGGCCCGTGCTGGAGTCGGCGGTCTCGAGGAACTCGCAGTACTCCTCCACCTGGGCCGCGCTCAGCTTCTCGAGGAACCGCGGCACGTCGAGCACGGCGATGCCGTCCTTGCTGGAGAAGTAGTCCAGCTTGTTGAGCTTTCTGCCGGTGCCGATGTGGATCGGGCCAACGGCGGTGAACGTCAGTTTGTAGTGGCGGACCACAGGCTACACCCCCATCCAGAACGCCCGCGCGTAGCGGTAGACAGGGTGCGCCCCCGCCGTGGCGTTCACGTCGAACACGCCGCCCTCAAAGCGCCGGGCGAACGTCGAGCCGGCCGCGAAGAGGTAGAGGTCGCGCTTCTTCTGCGGGCTGTCGCTGTGCGTGGCGGACTGGATGAAGCCGCCCTTGCGCACCAGGCGGTACCGCGCCCCGGCAAGCAGCCCGTCGCCGAGCTCGGCCTCCGTGGGCGCCGCCGTGGAGAGCAGCACCGAGGTGCCCGAACCGCCCGCAGCTCCCGCGGAGCCGCCCGCGGCGGCGCCCAGGCTCAGGCTGCACCCCAGCTCCTTCGCCGGCGCCACGGCGTAGGTGAAGCGGCCGTACCCGCTCGAGCGCCGCCCGCCGATGCCCGAGTAGCTCAGCTGCTCCAGGATCGGCCGGCAGTCGTACGAGCCCTGCACGAGAAAGTACAGCCCGGCGTTCGGGGCGAACGAGAAGCCGCCCACGTAGTAGGGCTCGGCGTCGGGGCCGTTGAGGCGCTCGAGGTTGACCTTGGCCTGCAGCGACGAGACGCCCGGCTTGAAGCGCGCGAGCTCGGCGACCGCGTCGAACCTGCCGGCCATGTAGTCGGCGTACTTCGCCGCGGGGACGTACCCGAGCTTCTTGTTCGCCTTGCGCTCGCGCGAGTCGCCGGGCTTCGCGCCCGCCTTCTGCTCGAACGTGCCCGGCGCGGTCATGGGTTTGGGCAGGTAGAACGTGCTCCCCACAAAGGGGAACGCGTCGCTCAGCGCAAGGTCGCCCCGCCTGGCGGCGGCGAGCAGCCCCTCGGCCTCGCCCATCCTGATCGCCTCGATGTACAGCGCGCTGAAGAGCGTCGCGGCGTCGCAGGTGTACGCGCCGTCCGTCAGGCGCCCGGCGCCGAAGTGCACGGGTCCCTGGAACGACAGCTTTACAATTGTCGCGTCCATGCCGTTACCCCAGCTCGGGCACGCGGAGGCTCTTGTCACCGGTCACCACGCGCGCCTTGAGCCCGTCGAACTTCACGCGCCCGTTGCCGCGCGTGCCGCCGCCGCCCAGGTAGTCGTTCTCGAGCAGCTCAATCGCGAGCCCGATGTTCTTGAAGTCCTCCTCCACCTGCGAGGGGTCCTCGACGTTGTAGATGAGCGTGAACCCGAACTTCGCCCCGCGCACCACGCGCTCGATCTGGCGGGGGTTCGCGACGCACGTGAGGCGGTCGATGGTGTTCTCGAACTTGTTCTCGGTGATCTGGGGGAGCTCGTCCTTGTTGAGCAGGAAGCAGTCGGAGAACTGCAGGCGCGACATCTGGATGCCGTTACCTGCGGCGTTGCTCGTGTTGGAGCTCGAGCCAAAGAGGCGCTTGATCTGGGCGCAGTCGGCCTCGGGGCCCGCCACGCCCTTTGCGGGGACCGAGCCCTTGTCGCGCGCCAGCAGCGAGCGCATCTTGCCCTTGAGCGACGAGCCCGGGATGATGGGGGCGCGGGTGAGCGGGTCGCGCACCACGGGGGAGTCGATGGCGCCGATGGCGCTGAACGAATCGTCGCCGCCGATGTGCAGACCGGTCTTGACCTCGATGACGCCCTCGATCTTGATCTTGGTGTATGCCATGATTACTCCTCTCCTCCGTAGAACTTGAAGTACGCCACAAGGCTCTCCGCATAGCGGCAGAAGAGCATGAACTGCTCGTACGAGGTGACGTAGCCAAGCAGGCCCTTGAGCGAGGTATCCTTGAGGAACTGCTTTACCGACTCCTCGCGCCCAGACTCGTACGCCATGCGCACCTTGAGGTACTGGATGTCGCCCTTGTTCCTCTGGTAGTCGGCCGCGTCGTTCACGCGCGTGTACACGTTCATCACCAGCGAGTAGATGCCGCGCAACTTGGTCATCGTGACGCGGTCCCTCGTGTACTTATCCATGTAGTTCTTGACGCGCCTCTCGGCGCTATCGGCGTAGTTCTCGCTGGTCAGCTGCCCCAGCCTTACGACGCCGGCTCCCGTTGCGGGCTGTGCCATGTCTAACCCCTTTCCCTCGTGCTGTAGACGTACCATTCGAGCGCGGCGACGAGGCAGCGCCGTTCGCGCGCGTCACGTGCCAGGCTGTAGAACCGTTTGCAGATCCGATCCCCGTTGGGGCGGTCCCCAAAGGCGCGCGCCAGGAGATACGCGAGCCGCGGGGCCGAGGACGCGTCACCGTAGCCGCGCAGAAGCTCGACGAGCTTGTAGATGAACGCCTTCCCCTTGTCGTCCGCGTCGGGCGCCGGACCGTCCTCGCCAACCTCGGGCCTGCGGAACAGCTCCCGCATCTCCTCGAAGCGCGGCATCACCACGTCGCAGAACTCCTCCCAGCCGAACACGGCGTCCTCGGTCCAGAGCGCGACCGCGTTCTTGGTGCGGCCCGACCTGTCAGGCGCGACGTACATCTTCGCCGCGTCCTCGAGCTCGCCGGTCTCCTGCGCCATGCGCGCGATGGGGTACTTGGCGTCGAACATGCCGATGCCCGCGCTCAGGGTGAGGGAGCCGTTGCCCGTGTACCTGTCGAACGCCCTGCGGATGTCCGCCGCGGCGAACAGCACGTCGCTCCAGTTGCCCACGATGAAGAGGTCGTCGCCGCCGGAGTAGATGATCTGCACCTGGTAGCGGCCCTCCTCGAGCACCTCGTTGATCTGGTACTTGAAGAAGTAGCTGAGCGACCGGCTCAGGGTGGAGGTGCGGCTGATGGAGGTCTTGTCCGCGGGCAGGCCGCTCACGAACGTCGCGCCCAGGTTGTCCACGTCGGCACGCAGAACTCCGAGCCGCTCGATGCCCACGCCCTGGTCGAGCGTGGCGCCCTCGCGCTCGTAGCCCACAAAGCCCAGGCCCCTGTCGCCGGCCGTGTAGTCGCCCATCCAGATGTGCGTGGCCAGAAGGTCGCCCATGTCCCAGCTGTTCTTGGTGTACACGCGCACGTGCGCCGGCTTTGCCTTCTCGTACTCCGCGCGGGAGTACATGACGAGCTGCCGGCCGAACGGGAGCGCGAGTCCATCGGGCGCGTCCTCCTCGCGCGGCTCGACCACGAACACGTCCTTGGTCACGAGCTGCGGCGAGATGCGACCAAGCGCCGCGCACAGCGGGCACTTGCCCTCGGCGTTGATGCTCAGGTCGGAGCGATGGCACTCCGTGCACTCGCGGCTGTGGTCGAAGGGCTCCTTCCGCGCGAAGTTGAGCCCGCGCAGGGTGCCCGCGTCGTACCGGGCCGACTTCGCCTCGGAGAGCTTGCGGGAGATCGCGCGGTACAGGTCGGGGTAGCGGCGCTGGTCGTCGCCCCTGTTGGCGAGGTCGTCCGAGCTGCACTCCACCCAGGCGCTCGCGAGGTAGAGGTCGGTGCGGTAGCACTCGAGGAACCAGGCGCGCAGCTTGGCCTCGAACTCGGCCAGACGCGCCTTGACCTGCGCCGTGTTGGGCAGCAGCATGTACGCGTGCCCGCCGCCGGTGTACAGGAGGTTCGCCCGCGTGAGCTCCAGCCCCTCGAGCAGCTCGTCGGCGATGTCCTCGAGCAGAAGCTCCAGGTACATGCTGCGTGCCCGGAGCTGCTTGAGCGCGCCGCTGCCGCTGATGTTGTAGATGAAGTCCTGGATGCCGCTCATGTCGCACGAGTACAGCAGGAACATCGGCTCCTCGTGGTACCGGGCCGAGCTGCCCCTGTCGAACAGCGCGGCGCGGTAGTCGCTCACGCCCTTCTCGGCGAGGTAGTCGTACATGCACGCGGCGATGCCCGCCGTGGTCTTGGCGTGGTCGTAGAGCGACACGTCGACCAGCTGTGCCCGGTTCGTGGACGAGGGGACCGTGCTCGTGGTGGCCTCGAGCAGGTTGAGCAGCGAGTTCACCCCCTCGAGCGACACCTCGGCCCCCACGAGGCCGCGCTTGATGTCCTCGCGGATGGCGTTGTAGTCCTTGTGCGGGATCTTGCCGTCGTCGTGGCGGCCGTTGAGGATGTTGAAAATCTTGCGCAGGTCGGCCTTGCGGTCGAAGTACTGCGCCTGAGCCTCGTCGCCCTCGTTCTTGCGGTCCATACCTGCGGAGACGTTGTCCGCGAAGTACGTGACGAACGCGAGCGAGTCGTTCGCCAGACCGCTCGCCGAGACGATCTCGTCGGCGTGGTGGTAGCGGATCTGCTCGACTATCGCCTTCCCCGCGGGCCCGTCGAACGCCTCGTTGCGGGGCGCCACCTCGTCGCGGATGAAGTCGGCGCCGAGCCTAGAATGGCTCCCCCCCCGCTCATGCCTCGATAGACGACCTTCCCCACATCGTGCAGCAACGCGCCGTAATACAGGAGCGCCTTCTGCCCAACCGTCATCGTGCCATCTCACCTCCGTCTGTTTCGTGTGCCTCGCGTGCCTCGTGCGCCTCGCGCGCCTCGCTTGCTTCGTGCGCCCCGCGCGCCCTGGGCTGGATCGGGTAGCACGCGAACCCGCCCATGCCCATCGACGTCTTGATTCCGACCCCCGCGAACTCGCCAAACCTCAGCAGCATGCGCACCAGCCCCGCCATACTCGCCGGCCCGCCGATCGACAGCGTGAGCGACCCCACGAAGGCGGGAATCTTCTTGTCCTGCGCCGCGGCGTGCGCGTAGTAGCGCGACTGCAGGTTGTACGACGTTATGCGAACGTTCTGGTCGATGTAGTCGACCGTGTCGAAGTCGATCTCCTTGCTCCCCTCGTACACCTGGCTGTAGTGCATGAGGAGGTTCTGGAAGATGAGCCGCACCGAGGGCATGAAGACGTAGCTCCCCTGGCTCTTGAACGCCGCCGGTGTGAGGAACTGCAGCCTGACCCTCGACGGCCCCTCCTCGTAGATGGAGTCGAGCAGGGTCTTGAGGTCGACCGTCTCCAGCGACCTCTCCGTCACGTCGAACGTCGCGCCGACCGCCCGCAGCTCGACCCGCCCCATGTCGAGCACGGGGTCGATAAGCTCGTCGGCTACCTCCTGGGTGAGCGCGCTGATCCGCCAGACGACGCGCCCCTCCCCGTCGAGCGTGCAGCACTGGCTGTAGGGGTTGAACGGCAGCCGGTGAAGGATGCCCACGAACTCGCTGTCCGCCCGCTCGAGCAGGGCCCCCTGCAGGTACGGCCCGAGCGAGTTGACCTTGGACACCGTCGCGCCGAACGACGGCGGCGGTTCCAGGACCATGGACAACGTCGAGATCTGCTCCATCAAGGCCTCCTATCGGCAATGCGCGCCCGGCGGACGGGCGGACGGACGTGCGGAAAAGCAGCGTGCGAAATCATAACTCTATCCCGATAGAGCGCAAAACAGAGATGCTGAAAGCATCCTGAACGGTTTTAACGTTCAGGTTACAGACTCCATTGATGTCGCTCGATTGGTGATGGGAGGCATCATAACAGACACCCTGTCCCATGCTTGGGATTATCGGCCACTTTTTCGGCCTGCGGCGAAAAATTTTTCGGATTCTGGGGGATTTTGGGCGCCGGTTGTGGTTCGGCTCGAGGAGTTAGAGGGAGCGAATCGAGGAGGCGGGAGCCATTTGGGAGCGTGTGTGAGCGGGCGGGCGGCCCGACGGGCCCCGGGAGACGCCCGGCGGCTCGGCTGACGACCTGCGAACAAGACGAAGGACCTAAAGGGCTTCATCGATGGATCCAAAGTGCATAGAACCGTGGTTCTATGCACGAAATTGTATACGTATGTTTAGTGGAAAACAGCCCGCCCCAACAGCCCCAAAAGCGTGGCCAAAATATCCAAATAGCATGCCGTTCCAGGTAGACGTGGCCAAAAAGTCAAAATAGCATGCCGTTTTAGTCTTGTAGAATCGAAGCCTCTGGAGAACCCGCAGATAGATGGTATATGCATAGAGCCCTTGCGTATGTCACAGGCGATTTCGGCATGCTATTTGGACTTTTTGGCCATCGTTTCAGGATTGATATCCCCTCGCCGCCCGCACCCGCCCTGGCCCTACCCCCGCTCGCGCCCCACTCCCAGGATTCCTCCCGAGAGCGGGGCGCTTTCGTTCACCCGCCGGCCCGTGCGCCCCGGGCGCTCGCGTCGGCGCGCGACCTACCTTCCCAGCAGCGCACCCAGGATCCGCTTGGCGGCGCCGCGCGAGAGCTTCGCCTGCTTCGTCTGGTTGTAGTAGTTCGCGATGCAGCCGTAGCAGCAGGTGTCCTCGCCGCAGCCGCAGTGGCCGTCGACCACCTCGTAGGCGCGCCCGACGAGCTCCTCGACGCGTTCGTCCAGCTGCTTGGCGTGGCCCGCGCCGCCGGGAACGTCGTCGTAGATCATCACCGAGGTGCCGCCGCGGTCGTTCCCGTAGATCGTGCCGCCAAGCTCGGTCTCCGGGATCTCGAGCATCTGCGCCGCCGCCGTGAAGAGCGCCCACATGACGGCCTCCCACTCCTCGGGCTCGGCGCGGACAGCCGGCTCGAGCTCGAAGACGAGCTCCAGGACGTCGCTCACGAACGCGGTGCCCAGCGCGTTGTAGGCCAGCTCCTTGGGGGCGATGCCGGTGTCCTTGCGCCGTTTCTCGCACCATCCCCAGTGATCGATCTGCTCCCCGGCGAGCGCCGCCGCGCTGCAGTAGCTGCAGACGTGGAACCCCTGCCTCGGCGCGTTGAGCACGCACAGCTGGCCGTTGCTCGCGTAGCGCTTGAGCACCCGCCCGCCCGGGAACGGCACGCTCTCGACGCGCGCCTCGCTCGGCCAGTGCTGGCTAAAGTGGACCGTCGCGTAGCCCTTCGATCGGGGCTTGCGCAGGCCGACGCCCTTCTCGACCTTCTTGCCCTCGAACCCGAACGAGGGGATGAGCATCTTGCCCTTCAGCTCGAACTCGGTCTTGCACACGGGGCATTCCGCGGTGGTGTCGTAGTTCTCGATCGGCCAGACGAAGGCCTCGCACTCGGGGCACCTGCCGTAGCGCCTGACCTGCAGCTCGAACCCCCTCGGCTTCTTGACGCCCACCGAGCGCCACAGGGTCTTGCCCGCGACTATCTCGGAGCCGGGCGCGTACTCCCTAATGGCCTGCCGCATTCCCCGGGAGAGCTCCAGCCTGTTGTCGCCCGCGCCCATCTCCATCGCGGGCAGATGCAGCTCGACCAGGTCGGTGGGGAACCCGTATTTGGGCAGTATGCCGTTTTCCGCGAGGACCGCGATCGTGCGCTCCTCCTGCAGCGCGCCGAGCGACTTCATGAGACTGCCCGCCTTGCCCGGGTCTGCGCAGCGGTGCTCCTCCACGCCCTCCTGGATGCGGGCGTAGTCGGCGTGCTTGAGCGCATGGGTGCGCACAAGCCTGCCGCCCTCGTCGTCCTTGCCGGCGGGAGGCGCGACGAGGAGGCCGGTCCAGCCCCAGTCCTCTACGCCCAGCTCCCGGGAGACGGGCAGGTTCTGGGGGACGACGCGCCCGAGCTGCGCCGCGACCTTCTCGGGCTTGGAGTCGAGGTAGTCGCGCAGCTCCAGCAGGCCCTCGGGCTCCTCGGCCTCGAGGTTCATGAAGTCGTGGTACTTGTGGGTGAAGTCGTTGCACTTCTCGCGGGCCTCCATGCGGAAGAACTCCGAGAGCGCGACGGCGAACACGTGGCGGACGGCGATGGCCGCGTTGTCCAGGTAGACCATGGGCACACGGGTGGAGCCGGCGATGATCGTCTCGGGGTCGGCGAAATGCGCGATGTCGTGGGGCCTGAGCCGCGCGAACGTGATGGCGTACCCGGGCTTGCCCGCGCGGCGCCCCACGCGGCCCGCGCGCTGGGTGTAGTTCGCCGTCGAGGGCGGCACGTTGCGCATGAAGATGGCGCGCAGGTCGCCCACGTCGACGCCCAGCTCGAACGTCGTGGTGCACGAGAGGACGTTGACGTCGCCTTTGATGAAGTCGCTCTGTATCTCGCGCGCCTTCTTTGTCGAGAGCTGCGCCGTGTGCTCCTCGATCCTGAGGGGGAGCGCCTCCTCCTGGTAGACGACCTTGTAGAACCGGTCTTTGTCGCGCGCCTCGGCAAAGGTCATCCGCTGCATATGACCCTCACACCTCGTCGTCGTGCAGACGCCGCCCGTGTCGAGATGGGTCTCGCAGCCGCAGGTGTCGCAGCGGTAGACGATGTCGTCGTCGCGATGCGGGTACAGCGTCCACAGGTCCTTGCTCAGGCTGAACCGCTCCCTCGTCCCCACGAGGTATCCCCTGCCCTTGAAGCCGGGGTACCCGCCGAGATACTTCACAAGAAACTGGAAGAGCATCTGCAGAACGACCTGGGAGTCGGCGCGGGTCAGCTCGACCCCGTGGACCCTTCGCGCGTACTTCCTGATGAAGGCGCTGCGCTTGTTCTCCGTCCCGCCTGCGGCCGAGCCCGCGAACTGGACGACGTCCTTGGAGCTGCCGGCCCCCTTGCCAGAACCCCTGCCGGAGCTCCTGCCGGAACCGCTGCCGGAGTCCTCGCCCCCGAGGACGACCTGGTTGCCGCGCTTCTCGTGGTTGCTGCGCCACTCGATGGCCTCGTCGGGCACGTTGATGGCGTTCCTCTCGCGGAGGGACTCGAGGCACACCTTGGCGAAGAGCACGAAGTCCTCGGGAGTCACCCAGGAGAGACGCCCCTCGGCGGAGCCGTGCAGCTGGGAGGTCGCCTTCGCCACCACCTGCTCGACCTTTTCGTTCTCGAAGCCCTTGTTGAACGAGGTGGGCTCGATGCGGATGACGCCGAGGCCTTCGAGGCTGTTGCGGGAGTCCTCCGCGGCGAGCTCGTCGAGCACCCAGGCGGTCGCCTCGTCCTTCTCGTCGGTGCCGAGAAGTCCCGGGTACCTCTCGTTCGCCGTCTTGACGATCCAGTCGATCACGGACTGCGGGGTGCATCCCCCGTCCGCGCCGCGCACGTCGACGCCCTCGCGTATCAGCTGGCGCCGCGTGATGTTCCCGTAGGTCCGGTCCATCGCGGGGGCAAAGAAGGCGGCGTCCTGGCGCTTGTCCGAGAAGCAGATGACGCTGCCGGCGCGGCGCTCCTGGTCGTCCCCGCCAAAGTCGTCGAACCAGTCGTCCTCGTCGGCCTCCCCGTCCCGCTCGAACGGCGGGATCTCGCGCGCGAGGTCGTAGCACACCACGCTGCCCGCGGCCTCCGGGGAGACGCGCATGGGCTGGATGGCCACGCTCGACTGATAGCCGCAGTGCCGGCAGCGGGCGACCTGCTCGTCGGCCTGCTTCCCCTCCACCTCGTTGAGGGCGACGGGCACGCGGTCGACCGGCTCGTGGGCGAAGCGGTGTGCGCCGCCCTCCGCCTTGTCATGGAGCGATCCGCACACGGGGCACAGCCACTGGACCTGCTCGTCGTCGTCCCGCTCGACCTCCCCGGCGAGGAGCCGGTAGTACTTCCGCGGCAGGAACTCGTCGTCGGCGTCGGTGCCCTCGTGGCTGGGGTTGAGCCACGCCGTGCGCGCCTCGCTGTCGGAGGTCTCCGTGCCGAGCAGGTACGCCTGGCCGCAGTGACGGCAGACGGAGACCTCGTAGACGGGCGTGGTGTTCTCGCTGCTGCCGTTGTAGGGCTCGGAGATGGTCTTGTGCGGCGTGAGCCTGCGGGTGCGGAGGTTGAGGAAGATGCCCTCGGGCGCGCGCAGGAAGGAGTGGTAGCGGCTCGTCATGATGGGGACGTCCTCCGACCTCTGCGCGGTGCTGAGGACCTCGACCACGGCGGAGAGCACGGAGCCCTCGCGGTCGTCGGCGAGTCCCTCGATGCCCAGCGTGCCGAGCACCTCGGGGTCGGTCATGTCGAGAAGCCGCTCGCAGCGCCGCACGAGCCTGCCGGTCGACCCCTCGCCGAGCAGGATCTTGCCCAGGCCGAGGAGCGGCTCCTCGCCCTCGGCCCGCGCGAGCACCGCCGCCGGCACGCCGTACCTCGCCAGCAGGGCGCGTATGTCGGCGGAGGTCACACCGGGGGTCGCGCCCGCCGCGTCGGCCCCGGAGGCGACGTCCGAGAGGAGCGTCCGCAGCTCGGGCCAGGCCTCCAGGGGCAGCGTCCCCCACGGCTCGTCGTCGAGGGCGTCCTGCGGCTGGTCCTTCTCGCTCGTGATGACGTCGAGGTCGTCGGGGTCGCTCGAGAACGGCTCGCCGAACAGGTCCCCCGCGAAGACGGCGACCTTGGGCATGTCCTCCTCGGTGCCGATGGTCGCCGAGGTCGCGTAGCAGTGCAGCCGCGGCAGCACGCCGGTCTCCGATTCTATGCGCGCCTTGAGCCGGCGCAGCAGGAACGCGATCTCGGTCCCCAGGGCGCCGGAGTAGACGTGGGCCTCGTCGATGGCGATGTGGCGCCAGTTCGCGCCGAACGCGCGGCCGAACAGGGGCGCGTCCTCGGGCCTCAGCAGCAGGTACTCGAGCATCGAGTAGTTCGTGAGCAGGATGTTGGGCGGGTTGCGGCGGATCTCCTCGCGGGAGATGATCTCGTTCGGCAGCTTCGTCTGGCCGGGGTTCTCCTCCTTCCACTTGCGCAGGGCGTCCTTCTCGCGCTCCTCGGTGTCGCCCGTGTAGCGACCGAACGTGACCTCGGTGCCCTCGAGCAGGGTGCGCAGGCGCTTGAGCTGGTCGTTCGCGAGCGCGTTCATGGGGTAGAGGATCATCGCCCTGATGCCGGCGGAGCGGCCCTTCTCCTCGAACTCGCCCAGGATGTCGTTGAGGATGGGCAGCAGGAAGCACTCCGTCTTGCCCGAGCCGGTGCCGGTGACCACGGCGTAGTTGCGCCCGGCCGCCGCCTTCCGGATGGCGCGGACCTGGTGGACGTAGAGCGGCCGCTTGGGGTCGAACTTCCGGGGGTCGCCGCCGCCGAGCGTGAGCATGCTGCCGCAGAGGACGCCCTCGTCGACGAGGTCGGCCACGCAGCGGTCCTGGCGGTAGGGCGGCGCCGCCTCGAGGAACGGGCCCTTGGCGAGATAGCCCTGCCGGTGGAGGATGTCCTCGAGCTGCGACTGGAGGTCGGCGTCGGCGAAGTGGATGGTCGTCGCGATGTACTCGCGATAGGACTCCTCCACCTTCCTGGCGGCGCGGATCGGGTTGAACTCGCTGCGGTTGGACGCGCTGGTCGTCATGCTGGTCTCCTGTCTACCTTTCGAGCGTGAACTCGGTTGCGTACTCGTACTCGGGATCCCCGAACCAGGAGGTCGGGGCGACAGTCATCTTGAGATTCTTATTAGTGTAGAGCTGGCGGGAGACAACGGAGGGGAGAACGACGTCCGTCTCGCCCGCCACCACGCTGGCGCTCGCGATGACGGCCCCGGCGTTCCTGCCGGTCCTGCGGCTGAAGTCGATGTGCAGGTCGCACAGGGGCCTGCCGTCGAACCGGAGGACGCGCGTCCCGTCGCTCCGCACCAGCGTCTCCCACGAGCTGAAGCCGACGCCCTCCCGGCACCGCATGAGGTCCCAATCGGTCCACGCCAGCCTCAGGTGCTTCTTGGAGGACGTGTCGTCCCCGTAGTAGACCGTGAGCGTCAGGGGCTTGTCCCTGGGCGCCTCGCCATCCGCCTGGACGAACTCCGACGCGTCGCGCAGCACGTTGAACTCGTGGGTGCCGGGCTGCCTGAGCTCCTTGAACAGCAGGGGGCTCTCGCCCAGGCGAACGAGGACCGCCCGGTTGTAGCGCCACCCGCCCGCCGTCACCGTGAAGTTGCCCGCGGCGGGGCCCAGCGAGAGCGCGTCGGCCAGGCAGACGGGCCGCTCGGCGGCGATCTCCGCGAGCTGCCGGGGCATCCTCACGTCGAGCGCCGCCAGGGCGAGCTTGGCGTTCGTGACCCTCCCAAAGGCCGCGGACGCTATCCTGACGCAGAGGAACTCCTCGTCGAGGCGGGTCTGCGCGCTGTAGCAATCTCGCGCGCCGAGCGTCTGCGTCTCCCCCTGCGAGTTCGTGACCTCGATCGCGCACATCGGGTGGAAGCTGTAGTCGGCGACGGCGGCACCGCGGTCGAACGAGACGCTGTCGAGCCTGAAGCCCCGGACGGGGACGACGGCGAAGCGGTACCTGAACACCACCTTTCCGTTGGCCGACCTCTGCCGCGCCTCGACGAGGCACGTCTCGATGTGCAGGGGGAGGCGGTTCGTCTCCCGGGGGTCGATCCTGATCTTTGCCGCGGAGCCCTCCTCCCTCTCGTCGCGCCAGAGGATTTGACGGGGCAGCGCGACCCTGGTGCCGTCGCAGTCGCAGGATATGTCGAGGTCCTCGAGCGCCGCCTCCCCGTCCAGCGCCTCGATGCTGATGGTAGGCAGGCCGGCGTTGGTGCCGAGGGGGCTGGGAAGGCATCCGTAGAGGTCGAGCCCCTCGGCCGTCTCGCCGATGATGCGGAGCTTGTCGATCTTGGCGGCGTAGCGCTCCTGCCAGACCGCGAGCTCGTCGCCGGTCCTCTCGTCGACAAGCGAGCCGGACGCGCCTGGCTCGACGTCGTAGACGAATATCCGCGCCCGCTCCCACGCGCCGCCGGTCTCGTACTCCGAGACCGCCCGCATCCCCGGGCCGGGCTCGATCCGCAGGCCGGGCTTGACCATGTACGCGATGCGGCGCGTCCTGCTGATGCGCTCGTCGCGCTCGCGCAGACGGAACGACCCCTTGAGGTCCTGGACGAACTCGAAGCAGCCCGGCTTGCTCCTGGTGAGCGTCTGCTGGAGCGAGCTCACCTCCGTGGCGGCGCCGTCACCCTCCGAGGCGCCCTCGCCGGCGGCGACCCGCATCAGCTTGAGCTCGACGGTGTAGCGGACCTGGGGGTCCACCGGGATCTCCACCGGCTCGAGCAGGCACTTGCCCACGCCAATCTGGAAAGGCTGGCTCTTGGCGAGCTTCCCGCCCATGTAGTAGTCGATGCGGTAATCGGCGAACGACGAGGGGAACTGCTGCCGCGGCCACCTCATGCAGACGGTCCCCGACGCGAGGTCGAGATGCAGCGCGGCCATGGGCAGGTAGACGAGGCGCGAGGTCTCCTCGTCCCGAGCGCCCGCCCCCGCGCCGCCGGCACCGCCGCCCGCCGAGCCGCCGCCCGAGGCACCCGCCGAGCTACCCGTCGAGCCGCCCGTCGAGCCGCGGGTCCCCGCCAGGCTCGCCGCCTTCTGCTCCTGGCTGTGGCGCAGGGCCTGCATCGCCGCGTCCGGCAGGCCGAACGTGGAGAGCATGGTGTACCCGCCGCGGCTCCGCCTCTCGGACGCGACCTGGGCCGCCACCTTAAGCGCATCCTCGAGCAACGGGGCGACGGTGGCAGCCGGGGCCTTCTTGAGGATGCTGAGCACCGACTGCTTGGGGGCGAACTCGCTTTTCGGGTCCCTGATCTCGCTGAGCACGGCGCGGCCGTCGACCTCGCCGCCGAACCCGTACTCGCCGTCGGCGATCCTCCTCGCCAGAGGCAGCAGGGAGCTCTGCCAGAGGCTCTCCCACGAATCGCCCGAAAGGCCGCCGTGGAGCAGCGCCGTGTTGAAATAGTTGTTCTGCGCCTCGTCGCGGGCGTAGCGCGGCATCTTCCTCCGCCCGATCTGCTTCATGAACGTCTGCTTGAACTGACTCTGGGCGTTGGCACTCCCAATGGGAAGCCCCTCGAAGAAGTTCCCCCAGAGGTCCCCGTCGTCGTAGACCTTCCTCGCCCTGTCGGCCACGTACACGATGAACGTGTCGCCCAGGTACCGGTCTATCAGGCTGAACGCGGTCCCGAGGTGCCTGGAGCAGCGGAACAGCCTGCCGAACGCATCGGCGATATCGTCGAGCTCCGTCGCGAACTCGTCGAAGGCCTGATAGGCCATCACGACGTCGAAGCGGTCGCCCAGGTCGTCGAAGACGTCCCGCGCGCGCTTCTCGTACTCCCGAAGCGCCGCGAAGGAGGGGTCCGACGAAGGCAGGGAGGCGCGGCCGTACTCGCGATGACGCGGGGCTGCGCCGGCGGTCGTCACGTCGATCGTCCCGGCGGTCGCGGCGGTCGCGGCGGAGGTCGTCACGGCGGGGGCGACCTTCAGCCTCGGGGCCACGGGGCGAAGGGCGGACTTCCGGCTGGGGGCGCCTGTCTGGCGAGGGCCTGCCGCCTGACCGGGGGTGGCCTTCGAGCCGGAGGCGACCTCCTGGCGAGGGGCGGTTTCCCGCTTCGCGAGTACGGAGGCGGCCAGCCCTTGCGGATCCTCGAGATACCTGTCCTGCAACGAGAGGATCGCGTCCGCCTCGTCGAACTCGAACCTCCTGTAGACCTCCTTCTCGGGAAGCTCGAGGACGTCGGCAAGCGAATCGAAGCCCGCGTGAATGATGGCGCGGCGAAGGGCGGCATTACCGAGGTTGAGTTTGTCGATGGGGGTCGTTTTGAGCAGGTCCAAAGCACTGACTTCTTCCATGTGAACTCCTCGACCGGGTTCCGTTTTGTCAAATCCGCGCGCGCAGGCCACATCATAGGGAGGATGACATGGGAGGTCCACCTTCGGGGCGGCTCCGGGAGCAGCTGGAAAACCAGCGGTCGAATCGGCTGCCGAACTTTTCGAAAAACCAGGTGTCTACCAGCAAGAATGTGATGGGAATTCGAGCGGGGAGCCACATGAGCGCATCAGTTCCGCGCGCGTGCATTTACGCGTATGTTTTGAAAAACCTGCCGAAAGTTCCTCCACAAAGTCTACACATTTGGGGAAGGAGCGCAAGTGGGAGGAGCGCAAAACCTCGGCGATGCGGGCGGGGTTATCGGGCGGGGTTAGGGGGTTAGGGGGGGTATCGAGTTCGGCGAGGCCGACTACCCTTCCGGTGGCACCCGTCAGCGCCCGCTCGGCAACTCGTCGCGTTCCAGGGCGCCCTCCCAGTCGGCGATCATCTCGTCGGTGACGAGCCGGCCGCCCTCCGAGACGGTTCCGTTCGCGTCTGATCCCCCACCAAGGCCAGGAGCTCCTCCTTGCTGGCCACGCCCAACTTCGAGTAGATATGGCTCAGGTGCGTCTTGACGGTGTTCTTGGAGATGCTGAGTTCCCGCTCGATATACGCGCTTGTGTGGCCCATCCCCCACAGCTCGAGAATCTGAGCCTCGCGCGAGGAAAGGCCGAACTTGTCGGCGATTCTGCAGATGCGGTCGATTCGGGCATCGTCGGCGGTGTGCGCGGCATCGGCATCGCAGGCGTCGTCGGACCCGGCGGAGATTGCGGGGGCGGTTCCGGGCCCCTTCCTGAGCGGCGGCTCGCCGATGATGGAGAAGGCATCGGACCCGCTCATGACCACGAAGGCTGCCACGAGCAAGACCAGCAGGACCGCCACGGCGACGGCACCCTTCGCGAGGAACAGCTCCACGGAAACCTGTCCGAGCATGACTCCGACCATCTCGCAGAACTTCAGCACGCCCACGCCAAAGAGCGCGGATATCTTTCCGCCCCGCGCGGCATCCATGATGAGGAAGATGGCAATCGTCGAGATGAGCGTGATACCAACGTGGCTGATCGCAGCGGCGGAGGCGTGCGGGGCGCCCTCTCCGCCCGAGAGCAGCAGACCGCCCACGGCGATGAACGCGAACACCGGGTAGAACGCCGGCGCCGTGCGGATCTTCCAGGCGAACAGGGCGAGGGAGACCCCGACGCACAGCCCCGCGAAGTCGAACAGCTGCTGGAGCGCCAAGCCGCCCGCGCTTGAGGTGAAGGCGCCGCCGACCACGCTGGTGGCGCGGATGAAACCGTAGGCGACGCTCGTCAGCAGAACCACGATGAAAAGCCGCCACGGAGCCCGCGTCACGTTTTCGCGCAGGCTGGCAATAGGCCGAACCTGTCCATCCGGGACTTCACCACCGGAAGCACCCACCGGAACGAGGAGGGCCGCGCCCACGGGGAGCGCCGCGGCGAGCGGGACGGCCGCCTGGAACGGCAGGGCGTCCACCAGCAGACACGCAAGGTATCCGAGCGGCGTGCAGACGACAAGCGTCCACGCCACGATGGAACGCCCCTGCATGGCAAGACGCTCGAGCCAGGAGCAGGTGAGCGCGCCCATGCCCAGCCCCACGCACACGTAGCCGAACGGTAAGGCCGCCCCGGGCAGGGCACCCGAGCCGGCGAGCGCCACGCAGCAGGTCCCGGCTGCGCCCAGCACTCCCGCAAGGTACACCAAGGTGCGTCGGGAACCGAGCGGGGTGAGGCGGTGCGACCCCAAGGCGAGCACGAGCTCGGTGAGCGCCGTGGCGACCGTGCATGCAAGCTGAACCGACGAGAGGGAGACAGGCGACGAAACGCCCGGCAGGAGAGCCATGCAGGCGAACAGCACCGACGACCACGCCGGCACGCAGGCATACCCTATGTTACCATGTCGACGTTGCCGGAGAAGTCGCCGGCTGCCAGCACCACGCCGTTCGTCGCG